>CAIWOY010000001.1 GCA_903914415.1 uncultured Phycisphaerales bacterium
ACGTTGTCCGCGACGCGGTCTCGTTCGGCCTCGCAAGCCGCGATTGACCCGCATGGGTGACTTGCCGCGCTCGCCTGACGACCACCGTTGCCCCCCCAACGGCGCCGGCGTCGCTCACGCCGGCCAAATCCGGCAAGCCGCATCCGTCTTACGCGGGCGCCATGCCGACGGTTGTTTGCGTCCGCATGTTCTGTCCGCCGCCAGTGTACTGCCTCACAAAAACCGCGCCATTACTGGAGTGGGGCAGGCGTCCCTGCCTGCCCGCGCAGGCCCACCGGCCTGCTCCGCTTACGTTCAGATTCCTTCGAGTCGCTGCACTAGCTGAAAGCTGACCGCTGCTTGCCATCCCCATGCTGCCCGCGCTGTCCGCGACGCGATTCGCTCGGCCCGCCTCACTTGGCCGACGATTGGCCATTGCTGGTGACACGTCGTCGTCGCCTGCACAACGCCGCACACCATGTGGACCGGGGACACCAAAACACATTCCGATGACGGACCCGCACCGCGCTTGTCGCCGGAATAGCGGGTTCTGGCCGCCCTCCGCGCCCCCGTTGCGCGCCCGCGCCCCTTCCCGCGTCGCCACGCCCTGGCTTCGTGTGCCACGACGGCCTTCGCCAGACCGGGCCACCCGCCGCCTCCACAAAGAGTAGTCACACCCCCGGCGACCGGCGACCACGGCCCGTGGTAATCCAGATCCGTTTCCGCTAGAATCTCATAATGGAGGAGTAGTAGGCCATCTGGCGTCAGTCGTGAGCCGGTTGGCCGCGGCGTGAAGTGCGGGTCCGGGCTCGCAGGACTTGACGAACTGAATGCGAGCGGGTTGTTTGTCGCGAGCGTCGCGAACGCATGGGAGGCGCGTGATCTACCGCGTGCTGACGGCAATCACGGTCGGGCTTTGCGGGTGTAGTTCCATCCCGTCGGCGCCCTGGAGCGGCACAGGCCCGACGCCGCTATCGGCCTCCGCCGAGAATCCCGCCCGGCCCGCCGGCCCCGCCCGGCTGCAACCCGAAGACAACCCGCTGAAGCTCGTGGCGGCCTCCGCCGATAACGTCGGGGCGCCCCGCATAACCCGCCTGGATGTCGTGCTCACGGCGCTGCGCGTGCGCGTCCCGCGCTCGCAGCGGGCGCGGGCCGAGATGCTGTGGAATCACCTGCGCGAGGACGCGCTGGACAACGCGACGACGCTGCGGCTGCAGCACAACGGTCTGCGCGTCGGCGTGGGCGACGAGCAGTGGTGGGAAGCCGTCCGCGCGGCCCTGGCCGCGATCCCCGGCGTGAACTCGACGCCGATCGCGCCGTTGCGGGTGCCGGCCGAGTATCCGCTGGCGCTGGAGCTCGACACCGGGCCGCACGAGCAGACGCTGTTCTTCCTGGCCGACGACGGCGTGCTGACGGGCGAGACCTGGCCGCAGAGCCGCAACGTCCTGCGCATCAGCTACGTCCTGGATCTCCAGCGTCCGGATCGCGTCCGGCTGTTCGTCGTGCCGGAGGTGCGGCAGCGGCTGGAGGGTTTGCGGTGGGTGCGGAACGAAGCCGGCGTGGCGCAGGTGCCGAATTACTCCGGGCGAACGTTCGGCGCCGCAGGCTTCGCCGCGGACCTGGAGCCGGGCCGGTTCCTGCTGATCGCCCCCGGGACGCAGTCCGGGGTCAGCGGGCTGGTGGGGAACTCCTTTCTGGTCTCGGAGGAGGATGGGCAGAGCTACGACTCTTACGTGTTCCTGCGTGCGGATGTGAACCATGTCGCCCAGCGCTACTGAGCCCTCGACGACGCTGGGGCGTCTCGACCCCAGGTATCTCGACAGCCTGTTTCAAGGCGCGGGCTTTGCCATCATCGCCTGCCGGCCCGACGGGCACATCGTCGCGGGCAACCGGGCGGCGCGGCGGCTGTTCGGCCTGGGGCGGAGTGCGTTCGGCGGCCCGGTCAGCGCGCTGTTCCCCGAAGCGGACCGTGAGGCCGTCGAACGGACCGTGGGCACCGTCCGCACCACGCTCGCAGCGAGCGAGCTTCAGACGCGGCTGGGCGGCTCGGTGGACGACCCGCTCGAGTACGCCGTGTGGTTCACGCCGGTGCTCGAGTCGGACGGGACGTTGCAGGGCGTGTCGCTGTGGTTCCGGGACATCACGCAGCGGATGCGGCTGCAGCGGACGCTGGATCGGCGTGGACGTCTGGCGTCGCTGGGCACGCTCTCGGGGGCGGTGGCGCATCACTACAACAACCTGCTCTGCTCCATTGCGACCAGCGTGGAGTACGCGCTCAACATGAGCACGGTGACGGCGATGCGCCGCGCGTTGCAGCGCACCGCCGATGCGGTGGCCCGCGCGGCCCACATCACGCGGCAGTTGCTCGCGTTCGCGCAGGCGGACCACCAGAGCACGGACCTCGCGGACCTGACGGAGGTGGTGCTGTATTTTCTGGATCAGAACGAGGAGCGGCTCGGCGGCGGGCACATCAAGCTGCTGGTCGACTGGCAGCTCGTCCCGGCGATCCCGGTCCGGCGCGAGCAGTTGCTCGTGGTCCTCAGTAACCTCATCGACAACGCGGTCGAGGCCATGCCCAGCGGCGGGACTTTGAGCGTCACGCTGTCGCGGCGGGACGAGAACAGCGTGTGCCTTTCCATCACGGACACTGGGGCGGGCATCGACCCGACGAACATGGAGCACCTTTTCGAGCCCTTCTTCACGACGAAGGGCGCCTTGGGGAGCGGGTGTGGCCGCAATGCGGGCATGGGCCTGGCGGTCGCCCACGGGCTGGTCGGCGAGATGCACGGGGCGATCCGGGTCTCGAACGTTCCCGGCAGCGGCGCCCGATTCGACATCGTCCTGCCGCTCAGCCCCGCGACCTGACGAAAACGCCTGCATGTCCGGTTTACGCGAGATCGCACGTTCCAGTGTTGCAACGCCCGCGGCGCCCAGCGCGCCGCGGCAGCGCTGGCTACGCGGCGTGCTGCCG
>CAIWOY010000002.1 GCA_903914415.1 uncultured Phycisphaerales bacterium
CGGTGTAGCGCATGACCGTGGCCTTGGAGCCGTTTGCACCGTCCGCGTATGCCACGTACGGCTCGCCGTTGTAGAAGGCCAGTGACGTGTAATCCGCGGCGCCGGGCGAAAAGCCCGCGGTGCCGACGACCTCCCAATCGGCGCGCGCCGCCGGGGCGCCGACGCACCCCACAAGGGCGACCACAAGTGCCACCGCCCATGGCCCGCCATGGTTCAGCCTGATGTTCACTGTCGTGTTCCCGAATGGGTTCCGAGCGCTGCCATCGCGCTCCGGCGCTGTCGACGCCGCAAGAGGGGCATCTCTTCCACTGTCGTTTATCGGGTAGGTGGCACAAGAGGAGGCGGTTTGGCGTCTCGTGCGGCGGAAAAGGCGGCGCAGGAACTGCGCCGGATGCCGCCCCGGCGAGAACCGCGCGCGTCGATTGCCGTCCCGGGCCGCGCTCAGCTATCCTGCGCGGGTGCACGCGAGACAAAAGGACCAGCGGCAGGTCATAGGCCGGGAAACCCGCACCGACGGTTTGAGCGGGGGTCTCCAGAAAGGGAGCCGGGCCGCCGGCCCCGGTGAAGGCCAGTCATGCAATCGCAATTCGTGACCCACGAGCTGCCCAACGGGCTGCGCATCATCTGCGAGGTCGTGCCCGGCGTGCGCTCCGCCGCGGTCGGCTTCCTGGCCCGGACGGGCGCGCGCGACGAAGCGCCGGCGATGCACGGGGTGAGCCACTTCCTCGAGCACATGTGCTTCAAGGGCACGCCGGCCCGGACCTGGCACGACATCAACGTCCGCTTCGACGAGCTGGGCAGCATCTACAACGCGTTCACCGGTAAGGAGTACACCGCCTACTACGGCTGGGTGCCGGGCGACCGCATCGTGGCCCAGCTCGAGCTGCTGGCCGACATGATGCGGCCCAGCCTGCCGCCGGCGGAGTTCGAGACCGAGCGGAACGTCATTCTCGAAGAGATCGCGATGAACGACGACAGCTTCGACCGCCTGGTCTGGAACTTCGCCCACGAGGTCGTGTTCGGCACGCACCCGCTCGGACACGAAATCCTCGGCGAGAAGACGACGATCCAGGCGCTGCCGCACGCGACGCTGGTCGACTATCACCGGCGGCGCTACGCCCCGGACAACATGTACCTGGTGGTGGCCGGCGCGATCGAGCCGGAGGTCGTCTTCGCGGCGGCGGGCCGGTGCTGCGGGGAGTGGCGACGCGGCGCTGCGGCGGCGGACACGCCCGTCGGCCGGCCCCCGCAGCTGCCCAGCGGCGTGCGGAAACGACAATTCGACCGCTTCAAGCGCCAATCGCTGCTGCTGGTATACCCCTCCGTGCCGCACAGCGACCCGGACGAGGAGTCGCTCGAGGCTTTCACCAGCCTGTTCGGCGGGGCGAACTCGCGGTGCTACTGGAACATCGTCCAGAAGGGCATCTGCACGCAGGCCGGGGCCGCGTGGGTCGCGTACCGCGATTGCGGAGTGCTGATCCTGTACGCCGACGGCGAGCCGGAGCGGTGCGAGCAGATGCTCGCCGCGCTGCGCGGGCAGGCGCGCGAAGTGCTGGCGGCGGGGTTCCGCGCCGACGAGGTGCAACGCGTCAAAAACCAGCGCCGCACGCATTTGTCGCTGGAGGCCGAGAATCCGCGCACGCGGCTGATGCAGCTCGTGGACGACGCGGAGACGCGCGGGCACGTGCGGACCGCGGACGCGCGGCTGGCGGCGGTGCAGGCCGTCAGCGTGCAGACGATCGCGCGCCACCTGGAGCGTTGCCCACTAAATGGCGACGGTCTGCTGCTGTCGTGCGGTCCGCGCGATTGGCCGTGACGTAGGACCCAGCGGACAACGGACGTATGCCTATGGTTTGGAGGTGTGCTAAGAATGCTTCGTGAGCGATCGATTCATGGCTTTCGCATGCGACCTGCCCTGCTCGCTTTGATCGGGGCCCTGGTCGTCCCCATGTTTGGCCAGACGCAACCGGCGTCGCAACCGGCGTCACAGCCGACGACCGCGGCGACGCGGCCCGTCATCTACGACCCCGCCGCGGACGGCAAGCAGCAGATCGCCGCGGCGCTGGAGAGCGCCAAGCGCGAGAACCGCCGCGTGCTGGTCATGTTTGGCGGGAACTGGTGCGGGTGGTGTCAGCGGCTGCACGCGTTGTTCAAGGAAAACAAGCAGATCGCAAAGGCGCTTCTGTACGAATACGACCTGGTCCTGGTCGACATCGGCCGGTTTGACAAGCAGATGGACATCCCCACCGGCTACGGGATCAACCTCAAGAAAGGGGGCGTGCCGCTTCTGACGGTGCTCGACGCCGACGGAAAGGTGCTCGTCAATCAGGAAAGCGGTGCGTTGGAGGAAGGCGACCATCACAACCCGGAGAAGGTGCTCGCCTTCCTCAACAAGTGGAAGGCCGAGCCGCGGGACGCGGAGCGCGTCGTGGCCGAGACGCTGCGCCAGGCGGCGGCCGCTGACAAACGCGTCTTCCTGCACCTGGGGGCCCCGTGGTGTCCGTGGTGCCGCAAGCTGGACGCCTTCCTTGTGCAGCGGGAGGTCGCCGAGCTGCTGGCGCGCGACTTCGTCGACCTGAAGATCGACGTGGACCGCATGACGAAGGGGCCGGACGTGGCGAAGCGCTTTCGTCCTGCGCAGAAGGGCGGCATCCCCTGGTTTGCGGTCCTCGACGCGCAGGGCAAAGTGCTGGCGACGTCGGACGGCCCGCACGGCAACATCGGCTTTCCCTCGGAGCCGGAGGACATCACCTTCTTCAGCGGGATGCTGAAGAATAACGGCAAGCGGCTCAGCCCGGCACAGCTCGGCCAGATCGAGGAGTCGCTGCGGCAGGCGGCCAAATCGGCCCAGAGCCAGCCGGCCGACAAGCACTGAGCCCGGCGGCGGCGCGGCAAGCCTATGGCGCGGGATTTGACGGACCAGGTCATCGTCATCACCGGTGCGAGCTCCGGCATCGGGGCGGCGACGGCCGCGGCGTGCGCGCGGGCCGGCATGGACGTTGTACTCAGCGGCCGTAATGCCGCCCGGCTCGATGACGTGGCCCGGCAGGTGCGCGCGACCGGCCGGGGAGCCGAGACCATCGCCGGTGACATTACCGACGCGGGCCTCAACACCCGGCTGCTGGACGCGGCGGCGGCGCGGTTCGGGCGCTTCGACGTGGTGCTGGCCAATGCGGGCTACGGCTTCAAGCGGCCGATGCACGAGACCGGCGAGGCCGAGCTGCGGCGGATCTTCGAGGTCAATTTCTTCTCCGCGAGCGCGCTGCTGTGCGAAGCCGCGCGGCGCTTGATCGCCGCACGGCGCCGCGGGCATCTGCTGATGACTTCCAGCGCGGTCGCGAAGTTCACGCTGGTCAATTTCGGCGCCTACTCCGCGACGAAGGCCGCACAGAACCACGTTTGCCGGGCGCTGCGGCTCGAATTGCGTCCCCACGGCATCGAGGTCTCGTCGGTCCACCCGATCACGACGCGCACCGAGTTTTTTCGGCGCGCCGACGAGTATGTGGGGCAGCCGGCGGACCCAGCGCTTCCGTTCGGGCGCGCGCCGGCGTGGTTCACGCAGCCGTCGGAGCGGGTGGCGGCGGCGATCGTGCGCTGTCTGCGGCGACCGGTGCCGGAGGTCTGGACCAGCTTCACCACGCGCCTGGCGGCGGGACTCATGACGATTTTTCCGCGGCTGGCAGACACAATCGGCCACCGTGTGGGGGAGTGAGGCCTGGTACGTGCCACTGCTCTCGAGCAGTGGAGGGCACAGCGAACGCTGCTCAAGAGCAGTGGCACGCCGGCGACGTGCGCTTCCTGGCGGGGACCTACTGCAGCTCGCCGATGGTTACGCGCACAGTTCGGCCGACGAGCGGCATGGGAATGTCGATCTCCCGCGCCAGGCGGGGACCAACGTGCCGGGGTCGGTACACGTCGATCACGACCGGCCGAGCTTCGTGTGGCGGGGGCACGCGCAGCGCATGGGAACCGAGCAACTCGTAACGGTCAAGGTCGCCGACCTCCTGTTGCAGCAGGGTCACCTCGCGGAGTCCGCGGACGTTGCCGCGCTCCACGAAGAGCAGGTCGAAGGCGAAGCGGTCGAGCAGGGCCGCGACGTCCTCCGGCGACGAGACGTACGAGCGAAAGTCCCAGTTCACGTCGGATGCGCAGGCGTAGAGCGTCTTGCTGCCGCGAATAACCGTGCAGCCGCGTGGTCCGGCGCTGCCCCGGGCCGCCAGGACGAAGCTCGTGTCGCGATCGGCCTCGACCAGCACCAGCCCGCCGCGCAACTGTGCGGCGTAGGCCGTCGCCAGCGGCGCGAAGTCCGGCCGATAGTCGATCGGGGTGCGATAGCCGCACGCCAGAACGACGGCGACCGCCGCCACGCCGGCCGTGGCACGGAAGCGGCGTGCGGGCAGGCGCTCGAGCAGCGTCGCCGCCGCCAGCCCGGCCCAGAACGCGACGGGGAGGTACGCGAAGAACAGGAAGCGCGGCTCTTTGTGCTGCATCACGGCGACGATGCCGTAGGCCGCGACGAACCACAGGAGCAGCAGCATCCAGCGCCCGTCGCGGCGCCGTAGCGACAAAGCCAGGCCGAGCGCGGCCAGCGCCGCGATGACCGGCCCCGCGCCTTGGTCGCTCAGCAAAGACCGCCCATAGAACGACAGCTCAGGCCACGACAGCCACTGGGCGACGGGGGTGCTGGCGTTGAAAGCCCGCGTGAGCAGCGGGCCCTGGCCGCGCTCCAGCACCGAGAAAAACGCATAGCCGCCCAGAACGATTCCGACGAAGGTGGCGGTGACGACGAGGTGGCGTAGCGGAATGCGCCGCCGGCGCCACAGATGCAGGGCCGCGACGCCGAGCACCGGAATCATAAAGACCGCGTACTGCTTGAAAAGCGGGGCGGCGACCGCGAGCGCGGCTACCGGCAGCAGCCGGCGCCACGTCGGCTCGTCGGCGTAGCGCTGCGCAAAGCAGAGCAGCCAGACCAGCACGGCCAGGGTCGGCATTTCCAGCATTGTCTGACGCGTCCAGGTGATGGTCATCGGCATCCCGATCAGCAGCGCCGTCGTGCAGATGGCCGTCCACCGTGTGTTCCAGCGGCGGGCCAGGACGTAGCAGCCGATCGTCGCCGCGATCCCGAAGCACACGACGGCGATTCGCCCGGTCACGACCGACACCCCGAGCACGGCCAGAAACGCAGCCTCGACGGCCGCAAAGCCCGGCGGATAGACGCCGACGATGCCGAGGTTCGGATAGTGGCCGTACTGCTGAATTGCGAACGCGACGGGGTTCTTCCACGCGGCCGGTCCAGCCCGCAGCCAGTCGAGAATCAGGACCCCGTCCATCACGTGCGTGGATTCATCCGGCCACCGCACGCCGCCGACTGTGAGGTCCTTGGAGAAGACGACGCCGGCGGCGAGGACCAACAGAGCGCAGATGACCAGGTCGGTGCGACGCTCGCGTTTCACGACTTGAGGCACGTGTGTCGGCTCGAGGACCATGCGCGGCAACTACCTGTGTTTCACGGCGTTGCGCGTTGCCCGCGGCGGCACGCGGCGGGCCGCCATCCCACGGGCGCAGAGCGCCCAACGCAGGCTCTATCGGTCGCGGAGCGCCGCGTGGATTACTCGGTGCTGGGAGGGTTGCCTTCTGGTGCCACCGATCCGCCGTTGGCCAGGGCGATTCGGTTCTTGCCCGTGCGTTTGGCGGCCAGCAGGCCGTCGTCCGCAGCGCGCATGACTTCCGCCCGCGTCTTGCCGTCCCAGGGGAAGCACGCCAGGCCACCGCTGATCGTCACCGGACCCGGCGCGTCCGGCCCGAGGCACTTGAAGTCGTGCTTGCCGATCGCGTCGCGGAAGCGGTCTGCCAGCGCGATCGGATCGTGCGGGTGCTGCGAACCCGGCACGCGCGGCTTCTCGGCGTCCCACAGGATGACGGCGAACTCGTCCCCGCCGTAGCGGGCGATCACGTCGTGCTCGCGCGAGCAACGCGTGAGCAGGGCGGCGACCTCCCGGATCAGGGCGTCGCCGGTGTCGTGCCCGTAGTGATCGTTGTAGCTCTTGAAGCCGTCGATGTCGAAGAGCAGGACCGTCAGGCGCTGCCGCTCGGCCGTCGCGTGCGCCAGCAACTCGTCCAGCTTGGTCTCGAAGTAACGACGATTGTGCAACCCGCTGAGATCGTCGTGCCACGCGAGCTCCTGCCAGCGCTGCTGCTCGCGGGCCTGGGCGACGACCGCCTCAATCAGGCGGGCGTAGTCCTCCAATCGTCGCGCGTCACCGGCCGCATACGTCCCTCCGCGGCGGCGGCCCAGCGCCAGGCGGCCGACGACCACCTCAGCACGCCGAATGGGCTCGCGCAGCACGGGCTGCCCCGGCTGGCCGGCCGCGGCGGAGTGGTCGTCGATCTGCACGGTGACGCTCTCGGCGTCAAACGCGGACTGCACGAGAGCCGCCAGGCGGATCAGCGTGGCCGCCGGACCCTCGCCCAGGTGCTTGAGCACGTCGCTGAGCTACACGACTTCTTCGACGGACGGAACCGCCGGTGCGTCGTCGTCGAGGGGCGGCTGCGGAGCGATTTGAAGCGCGGCTTCGAGTTCGGAACGCGTCAGGGGCTCGAGTACGTACTCGTCCGCCCCCGCGTCCAGGGCCTGCCGGGCATTGGGCTCCTCCGCGGGCGGCACGGCGACCACCACCCGGGCCTGCGGAGCCACGCGGCGTACGGCACGCAGCGCGCTCAGCAAACGCGGCCCCGGCATGTAGGCGACGACCACCCCCGCGAACGACTGCTGCCCCGCCGTCCACACGCCCCCCAGGAGGCTGTCGACCGCCACGCTGCGGCAGCGCGGCAACGCCTCGGCGACCGCGGCACGGAGCGCGGCCGGTCCGACGATCAGCACGTCTGCGTCGCCACGCATCTACGCTTCCTTCACCCGTTGCCACACCGCACGGCGTGCCGCGGAGTGCCTTCTTCGGACGAAAGACAGGCACCCGGACCACGCACGGCGGACATGTCGAACCGTGGCGCGACTACGGCTCGTCCGGCCCCTCCAGCAGGGCGGACAGCTCCTCCGCCGTCAACAGCGCGCGGGGCGGGTCCGGCTGCGACGAGGGCGGCGCCGGGCGCGCCACACGCTGCGGCGGCGGCTCCCGCGTTTCCACGACCTCTGGACGGCGCTCCGTCTCCAGCCGGCTTGGCACCGTCCAGGGCCCGGCCGCGTCAGCACACAAGCGCTGCAACAACTGCGCCGGCGTCTCGGCCAGCAGCCGGTCCAGCGCGGCCTGCGTCGGACAGGTGCACACCAGCGGTGCCGCGTGCAGGGCCGGGGAGGTTTCGGCGCGGCCGTAAACGACGATGCCAACGCGCGGCCAGGTCTCCCGCAGATAGCGGACGATGCCGAATTCGTCCTCCTGCAGCCAGTCGGCCCCCACCAGCGCCAGGTCCGGAACGTGGTCGTACCGCGTTAGCAAATGGACGCACGCGGCGTACACGTCGTCGAACGCGATCCGCTCCACGCCGTGCCGCGCGAGCCACGCGTCGAGCGCGTTCGCGGCGGCCGGCTGCCCGGTATGCAGATGCACAGCGCTGCGGACGGCGACCACGGAAAGTGTCCTCCGGAAGACTGGACCGACGCCCCGTCTCGCTCTTCAAGTCATCTTAATCCGGCGCGTGCGGCAATGTCAAAATTCGCCCGCCGTGGGATCGCCGACCGTGCCCGGCGCCAGGGAGAGCGCGCGGCTCTGGCGTGCTAAACGCGGCGTGACAGGCAAGACGTGGACGTGTATATCGGACATTGAGCCAGCGCCACGGGGTCGGACGCGCGTCGGGCGGTCGGGCCGACCGGTCGCGGGGCAGGTCGCGGCTTTGGGGACCGGTAACGGCAGTGACTCTCTCCCCGCTGCGCCGCCCTCGCCTTCTGGGTACGGCGAAGCTCTGCTTTGCCCCACGCCGCAACGCGGAGCTTTGCGGTACGGTGTGCTGTGGCACCGGGCCGAGTCGCGTACGCCGATTCAGAACGGCGTCTCACGCGTCTCGCGCGGGGCGTATTCGTAGCGTCCGGCGTCCGGCACGTGGTTGTCGAAGCGCGTGAACTGCCGGTTGAAATGCAACTTGATATCGCCCGTCGGACCGTTGCGCTGCTTCGCGATAATCAGCTCGGCCACGTTCTCGTCCTCGGCGGGCTGGGCGCCGCGGGTCGGCTCCTCATCCCGCGGGTCGGCGATCGGGTTGGTCTGGGAGTACAACTCGCGGTGCAGCAGCATGATGACGTCGGCGTCCTGCTCGATCGCCCCCGACTCGCGCAGGTCGCTCATCCGCGGGCGGTTGCCGCGGCGCGTCTTGTCCTCCGGGCTGCGGTTGAGCTGGGCCATCGCCACGACCGGTACGTTCAGGTCCTTCGCCAGTGCCTTGAGCCCCCGCGAGATCGTCGCGACTTCGACCTGCCGGTTCTCCGCCCGCGGTATCCGCATGAGTTGCAGGTAATCCACGAAGATGGCCCGGATCTGGTAGCGGCGGAAGGCCAGCCGGGCCCGCGCCCGCAGCTCCAGCACCGTCAGGTCCGCCGTGTCGTCCACGAGCAGCGGAGCCGCGCGCAGGTCGTCGGCGGCCGTCTTGAGCCGCTCCAGGTCCTGGTTCGAATGCCGCCCGCGCCGC
>CAIWOY010000003.1 GCA_903914415.1 uncultured Phycisphaerales bacterium
AAGTCCTCGTCACCGTCTTCGACGATGTGCCGATTGACGAGTATCTCGCGATGGCGTACGAGCTCCGCCGCGCCGGCATCCCCACCGAGCTCTACCTCGGCACCGAACGCCGCTTCGGCAAACAGGTCCGCTACGGCGACCACTACGGCGTCCCGGTGCTCGTCGTCTGCGGCGCCGACGAGCGCGCCCGCGGCGAAGTGCAACTCAAAGACATGTCCGTCGGCCGCAAACGCACCGCCCAAGTCGCCGACCGCGGCCAATGGAAGGCCGAGCGCCCTGGCCAGTTCAACGTGCCGCGCGCCGAGCTTGTGCCAGCGATCCGCAAGCTGTTGGCGGAGATCGAGCAGAGCTGACGTGTGCAATGTAGCGGCCGACCCCCGTGTCGGCCGTAGAAGCTTGGTTGGCCCTCCACGGCCGGCCGGAGCGCCGGCCGCTACACTACCGTCGCGTAGCATTCCGGCGGGCCGATGAACTCCGGCCACACGCCGCGCTCAAAAAGGAACTGCCGCACGTGCGCACACAAATGGCACTTGCTGGCGTAGCCGCCGGGCCATTCCTCGTACCCGAGCGCCTTGGCCCGTTGCAGCAGCTCATAGCTGCCGCCGGCGACGACCGCGGCGAGTACGGGGTGCTCGCGCCAGTGCGCTCCCAACTCGTGCCAGATGTCGGCGACCGCGCGCTGGCCAGCCCAGCCCAGAATGATGCCCGCGCAGGTGCCGGGGAAAATGTTGCCGTACGGATCGATATGGACATGCCGGCTTTGCAGGACCTCCCGGGCGCAATGGAGCCCCGCAAACGCCTCCGCGGGTTGACTCGGGAGCAGGGGCGCGAGTTGTTCCGCCGCCCGCCCGGCCAGGCGGTCCTTGTGGCGCGCCAGCGCGGCGCGGAACGCCCGCTCTCTCTCAGCAGAATCCAGCCGTCGCGTCTCAACCGGGTTCTGCAGGAAGTCCCACCACCGGACGATGACCCGTCCGGGGCCAAACACGGCGCGGCCGATCTCCACGCAGCGCCGCACGCGCTCCGGCGGCACAAACTCCTGATGAAAGACGTCGGTGCTGACCACCAGTCGCCGCACGCCGAGCGCATCGAGCAGTTCCAGCCGTGACCGCGTGACGCCGTCCTCCGTGGCCCAAAACGCATTCGTTTCGGCTTTGTCGACGAGCGTCAGGCCGGCCTCGCGGGCCGCCCGAATGATCGACACCAACCGCACCCAGTCCTGGAACGGCTCCCCGCCGGAGAGGTGAATCCGCATGGTCTTCCCGTGCGCCGCGGCGAGGCGGTCCAGACTCTGCCACAGCGCCAGCGCGGTTTCGACGCGCATCTCCCCGCCGCGGTCCGGCCCACAGTTCACGTAGCAGAATGCGCAGCGTGCATTACACCAGTACGTGAGCAGCAGCCCGGCGAACTCCCACACCGCCAGTTCGGCGCCGGCCTCCGGCTCTGCGGGCTCGCGTGTTCCCATGCGGTCATTCTATACCGCATGGCGAGCGTCCACTTCGCCGTCACGGCCCGACGCGGTACGCCATGTACAGAAACATGGCTAGGCCGATGACCCCGGCCGCCGCGAAGCGTATCCACATGTCGGAGCGCGTCTCTGTCTTGCGGGCCGCGGGCGTGGCCTCCTCACTCAGCACCTCGTCGCCGCCGAACTGAACCTGCGCGATCAGCAGTTGCGCCTGAAACTCGTTCAACCCCAGCTCGCGCGCCCGCTCCAGGACCATCTGCCGCCGCGAGTAGCGCAGCAGCCCGTCCTCGAGCGCGGCGACGATCAGGCGGCGCAGCTCTGTAACGCGGTCCGGCGTGCCCGTCCGCGCCTCGAGGTACTCCGCCTGCCGGTGCGGATCGCACAGGACGGCGTACGCGACGTGCAACTCGTCGAGCTCCCCGCGCGCGTCGGTGTGCCGAGCCGGGTCGCGAAGTTCCCCAAGCAGCCGTTGCCGGCGCACGTCGAAGTGTCGGGTGATCTCGCCGGGATCGTAGGCGCGCGGGGCGAGTCCGAGAACAGCGAAGTAGTCACGGGCCATCTTTCCAGCCTCCTATCTAACGATAGGCTGCCCGGAGCTGGAGACAACGGCCCGCCGGCCCCGCAAACGGCCCGCGCGGCCACTGCTGGCGTACGGCATGGGTTTTCGCCGGTCCGAGTCGGGGCTGCCGTACGCGGGTTCCGAAAACACTTGCACGACCGCCCAGGGGGTTTTGCGGAAGCAGGTGCCCCTCGCGGTCCCTTAGAGCGCCTATCAAAACCCGGTCGTTTTGACCCTCCCCCAGCCTAAGAGGGAGGGGGGTTCTGTTAGGCACACTTAGCGCGGCGCCCGCCCGTCGACGAGGAGCTTCTCGTACTCGCTCTTCCCCTCCGAATCGGTGAGCGGACCGGTCGACGAGCCGGTGAGGAACTGTTGAATGAGCCGGTCCTCGTTGGTGGCGAGCTGACCCGGTTCGGAGTCGCGCAACGCCTCGAACTCGGGGCGCGGGCCGATCCGCAGGATGCGGCCGGACTGAAGCATGACCATGCGGTCCGCGATGCGGAACGCCGAGTCCATCTCGTGCGTCACGACCACGCTGGTGACCTGGAGCTTGCGGGACAGGTCCATCATCAGCTCGTCGATCGCGGACGACGTGACCGGGTCCAGCCCCGCGCTCGGCTCGTCGTAGAACAGGATCTCGGGGTCGAGCGCGGTCGCACGGGCCAGGCCGGCCCGCTTCTTCTGCCCGCCGGAGAGCTGCGCCGGGTACTTGTCGCGGTGCGGCAGCATCCGCACCTGCTGCAGCTTCATGGTCACGACGATGTCGATGATGTCCTCGTCGACGTGCGAGTGCTCCTTCAGCGGCAGCGCCACGTTCTCGGCCAGCGTCAGCGAGCTGAACAACGCCCCGGACTGAAAGAGGATGCCGAAGCGCTTGCGGACGGCGTTACGCGTCTTCTCGTCCGCCTGGGCCAGGTCCACCTCACCGAGATCCGGCAGATGGTAGAGAATCCGCCCCTCGTCCGGCGTGAGCTCGCCGATGAGGCAGTTAAGGAGCGTGCTCTTGCCGCAGCCCGACCCACCCATGATGGCCAGCGTCTCGCCGCGGATCACGTCGAACGTGACGCCGTCGAGCACGGTGGCGCGCGTTTCGTCGGCCGCCTCAAACCGGACCACGAGGTCGCGCACGGACAGGACAATGTCGGCGCTTTTGTCGCTCACGCCCCGATTCTAACCGCTCGGGCGGCCGGGCACATCGGGCTTTGACGGTGTGGCGCTACCCCGAGCGCGGCGGGTACGCCGGCGGAATCAGCGGGCCAAGCCCGGCGAAATGCGCGACCGGGTCCTTCAGCGGGACCGGATGCGGGAGGGCGAACAACTCGCCGTACTCAAACCCCGCCCGCGCGCCGTCGTTCGCGTCGCGGGCCCGGATGCGATGCAGGAGCCGCGCGAGCCGCTGCTCGTCGAACTGCGACTCGTACGCCGAGATCGCCGCGATCTTCTGCTCGTACACGTCCGTCACGTCCACCACGAAGGTTGCCGGCCAGTGGTCCTGCTCGGCCCCCATCGCGACCGGCCGGTACCAGAGCCAGTCGATGCGGTGCGGCGGCGTGCCGTCGAAACGGTCGTCCCACTTCGTCAGTTGCGAGTAGAACCGGGCGCCTTCGAGGATGAGCTGCCCCTGATAGTGGTCCGGCGATGCCCCCGGCGTGCGGCCCGCCATCCCCACCACGATCCGCGGCCGATACCGCCGGAAGACCGTTGCGACCGCGTAACGTGCCGGCGGGCCGTCCATCAGCTCGCGGTTCGTCAGCGGCAGCGTGATGACCTGCTGCACGCCGAGGATGCGCGACGCGGCCGCCAATTCCCGCGCGCGCACCTCTGGGGTGCCGCGGGGCGTCGGCTCCCCGTTGGTAATGTGCACGACGCCGACTTTGTGGCCGAGCTTGACGAGCTTGGCGATGGTTCCGCCGCAGGTGATTTCGAGGTCGTCGGGGTGGGGCATGGCGAAGATAATGTCGAGAGTGTCCACGCGTTTCTCCGGTCGCCGTTTACGTGATTGTATACGCCCGCGCCCCGGCGTGGCCGCGCCCGGGCGGGCAGAGGGGCCCGGCAGGTCGCACGCAGACGCGACCTGCCCTGCGGTGCTGTGCGGCGAAACCGTGGCCGTCGGCAATCAGCAGAAGCGCGTCGCCGGCAAGCGGCGATGCGGGCGCGCAGGGGGGGGCGCGAAGGGCGGCCAGAACCGGCTATTTCGGCGACAAGCGCGGTTCGGGTCCGGAATCAGAATGTGTTTTGGTGTCCCCGGTCCTCATGGTGGGCGGCGTTGTGCAGGCGACGACGACGTGTCACCAGGCAATGGCCAATCGTCGGCCAAGTGCGGCGGGCCGAACGAATCGCGTCGCGGACAGCGCGGTCAACATGGGGG
>CAIWOY010000004.1 GCA_903914415.1 uncultured Phycisphaerales bacterium
ACCGAAGGCATGGCGCTTATGTTCGGCGCCATGGTCAAGAACGAGGACTGGCTGACGAAAGTCCTTGGCGTGCCGCCGGAGCAGGCGGCGCGCGTCGGCCAGGCCGCGCGCGAGTCGCTCCGCACGGAGCGGCTGATGTTCAGTCCCTGGGCACAGGTGATGCTGCGCTTCGAGCAGGGCATGTACTCAGACCCCAACCAGGACCTCGGAAAGCTGTGGTGGGATTTGAAGCGGCGCTACCAGCTTCTGAATCCGCCGGAGCCGGCCAGCCGCCCCGACTATGCGGCGAAGGTGCACATTTTGACGAACCCGGTCTATTACCACAGCTACATGATGGGTGAGCTGTTCGCGGCACAAGTGCGGCACTTCATCGCGCGCGAAGTGCTCAAGTCCGATGCAGCCCGCGGCTCGTGCTACTTCGGCCACCCGGAGGTCGGCACGTACCTGCGCGACCAGGTCTTCGGCCCCGGCGACCTGTACAGTTGGAACGAGCTCACGAAGTCCGCGACCGGCGAGCCGCTGACGGCGAAGTCCTTCGCCGAGGAGATCGCGCCGTAACCCGCGCCAGAACCGGCTGCCCGTTCACTGGCGCCGGGATTCTGGCGCGTCCGCGAGCGCAAGCGGCCAGCAGGCCGACGGACGATTCCGCCGACCTGCTGGGAAAAACGCGCCTCTCTCACGCTGGCTGGGATTTCGCGGCGGGCTTCCTTACGGACACGTCGTGCCGATGACCGCCACGAACGGGTCGATGTCCGCGAAAGTGACGGTGCCGCTGCCGTTGCAGTCGGCGTTGAGCCACGGGCAGCCGGGGTGGTTCTGGTTCCAGGCGGATTCGCCCGCGAGCGCTTCAACAAACGGGTCGATGTCGGCAAACGTGACCCGCCGGTCGCAGTTCGTGTCCCCAGTACAGGCCGTCGGCGTCTCCGGGCCGGGCCAGCCGGCAATCCGGGCCAGCATCCACCAAAACGCCCGGGCCTTGCGGTTGCAGTTCAGCGGTTGCGAGTGCGCACAGTCGCACGAAGCGCACAACGGGTCGCCCGGGTGGGCCGCGCACCACTCGCTCGCCCAGTTGTGCTGGACGCCGCCCACCCAGTAATCGCAGTTGTCGTTCGCGTACAGCGGAAGCACCCAGAGGCCGTTGGGGTCGTAGCTTTCGAGGTCCGCGAAATCAAACAGGACCCCGCCGCTGGCCTGGACGCCCGCGCGGATCTGGTTGTTGCGCTGGTTCAAGTTGCCTTCCGCGCCGCTCCCGACGAGGTGGCCCGTCATATACACGAACTTCACGGCGGGGTAATCCGCACGAAGCTGCGCCATCAGATTGAGGTACGTTTGTATGTTCTCGGGCGACGTATCGGCCTGGCCGCACCACGACCACACGACCACGTTCCGATCCGCCCCGTAGCCGTTCAACATCGCGCGCGTGAGTGCGGCCCACGCCGTGTAATCCGGAGCGCCGAGGTCCCCGCCGGGCGTGTAGTCCCACAGCGAGAGCCCGCTCTGCGTGCCGCTGTAATCCCACCAGTACAGCGACCCGGCCGGGTTCTTGATCAGGTCCATCCCGGAAATAACCTGGCTGCCGTGCGACGTGTGCCCATACGACGCCCGCAATTGCGCCTTGGCTTGCTGGATCCAAGCCGCGGGAACCTGGCCCAGATCCGTGCAGTTGTGATCGATGATGATGGCGTCCTGGGCCCATGCGCCAGGGACATTCATCAGGGCCGCCAGGCCCAGGATGACGACTGCAACGGGGATCGTGCCCGCGTGCCGCTGGTTCATCGCAGTTTCTCCTATACAAGTCCGAAAACCGTCCCGCGTGCTCGCCGGACAGTCTTCGTCGCCGCGAAAGACTGGGACCTCATTCGCCTCTGGTGCCGAATTCCCCTGGCCGATCGTCACGCACGGAACTCCCGGCCCACGCCGGGCCCCAGAGGGCACATCGCCAACGCACCTCGGCATTGTAACGGCTGGCGCGGCCGCGCTCTACAAGATCACACGCCCTGCCGCACGGCCTTCCGATAACGCTGAATTGACTCCCCTCCGCTCGGTTCTACACTAGTTTTCATCATGCGTCGGCCAAAGCAGCCCTCACTTCCGGAAGTGCACGCCAGCGTGGCCGTGCAACGCTCCTCCACTTTCTGGCGCCGCCTGTTCACCTTTACCGGCCCCGCCTTCCTCGTCTCCGTCGGCTACATGGACCCCGGCAACTGGGCCACCGACCTCGCCGCCGGCTCGCGCTACGGCTACCGCCTGCTCTGGGTCATCCTGCTCTCCAACCTGCTGGCCATCCACTTGCAGACGCTGGCCGTCCGGCTCGGCCTCGTGACCCGCCGCGACCTCGCCCAGGCCTGCCGCGACCACTACCCCCTGCCCATCGTCTGGATGCTCTGGATCATCTGCGAAGTCGCCATCGCCGCCTGCGACCTCGCCGAAGTGCTCGGCGCCGCCATCGCCCTCCGCCTCCTCTTCGGAATCCCCCTCCTGTGGGGCGTCATCATCACCGCCTTCGACGTGCTCCTGCTGCTCGCCCTCCAGTCCTACGGCGTGCGCAAGATCGAGGCGGTCATCGTCAGCATGGTCGCCACGATCGGCGCCTGCTTTGCCGTCGAGATGTTCCTTTCGCGCCCCGAGGTCGGGCCGATCTTCCGGGGACTCGCCCCGGGCTGGTTGCACGGCGGCCAGTTGTACATCGCGATCGGCATCATCGGCGCCACCGTGATGCCTCACAACCTCTACCTGCACTCGGCCCTCGTGCAGTCGCGCGCCGTCGAGCGCACGCAGCTCGGCCTGCGCGAAGGCGCACGCTTCAACTTCTTCGACTCGGTCATCGCCCTGAACGGCGCGTTCCTCGTGAACGCGGCGATCCTCGTACTGGCGGCCGCCACCTTCTACCGCAGCGGCCACCACGAAGTGGCCTCTCTGGAAGATGCCCACTCGCTGCTCGAACCGCTGCTCGGCACGGTCCTCGCCCCGATCGTCTTCGCCGTCGCGCTGCTCGCGTCCGGCCAGTCCTCGACCATCACCGGCACCCTGGCCGGCCAAATCGTGGTCGAGGGGTTCGTTGCGCTCCGGATGCGGCCCTGGTTGCGGCGGCTGTTGACGCGCCTGATCGCCATCGTGCCCGCCGTCCTCGTCATTCTCTGGGCCGGCGATCACGGCGCGGACGCCCTGCTCATTTTCTCGCAGGTGATCCTCTCGCTCCAACTCCCGTTCGCCGTCGTCCCGCTCGTGCACTTCACGAACGACCGCCGCAAGATGGGTGTTTTCGTCACGCCGCTCTGGGGCCGGATTCTCGCCTGGATCGTGGCGGGCCTGATCATCGCACTCAACGTCAAGCTGGTGGCCGAAACGCTCTGGACCGGGTTCGCAGAGGGCAACCTCGTCGTGCTCTGGGTCATGCTGCCCGCCACGATCGTTCTGACCCCGCTGATCGCCTGGATGACCGTCGAGCCGCTGTGGCGCAGTTGGCGCGAGCGCCGGCGAATGTACGTGCCCACGCCCGAGCTGCCCGCGCTCGAAACTACGTTGCCGCGGCACTACCAGCGGATCGCGCTGGCCCTCGAGGCCACGCCGCGCGACGCCGGAATCCTCGCCGGCGTCATCCCGCTCGTACGCGCCGCCGGCGCCGACCTGATTCTCATCCACGTCGTCGAGAGCGCCACCGCACGCTACGTCGGCGAGATCGTCGACGACGAGGAAGCCCGCCACGACGCCGACTACCTCGATCGCGTCGCCGCACGCCTCCGCGCCGCCGGCCTGTCGTGCTCCACGCACATGGGCGCCGGTGACCCCTCCGAGGAGATCGCCCGCATCGCCGAGCAGGAGCACGCCGACCTGATCGTCGCCGGCACCCACGGTCACCGTTGGCTCGGCGACCTGTTCCACGGCTCGACCGTGAGCGACCTGCGCCACACGACCACCATCCCCGTGCTCACTCTCCGCACGCTGCCGCCAGCCGCCGCCGCCCAGACCGCTCCGGCGACCGGAACCTAGTGTAGTTATTCATAATTAGTGCAACTTATTGAGCAGTTGTCGGTATCCCTCTCTGGCAGGAGGATGATACCGATGCGTAGAGCCCCGCAGATTGCCTTGACGGACAAGCAACGCCGGACGCTGCAACGCTGGGCGCGGGGCCGGACGACGCCGGCCCGGCTGGTGCGGCGCGCCCAGATCGTGCTGCGGGCCGCGGAAGGTCTGGAGAACCTCCAAATCGCCGCCGCGCTGGGCGTGGAACGCACCCTCGTGGGACGCTGGCGGCGACGGTTTAGCGCGCGCGGGCTGGCGGGGATCGAAAAGGACGCCCCGCGGGGCGGGCGTACGCCGACG
>CAIWOY010000005.1 GCA_903914415.1 uncultured Phycisphaerales bacterium
CACGGGTGGCGTCCGCAACGCGGACTTCACGCGTGGCTACATACGTGCGCCCCAGCGGGGCGTCGGCCGAAGGCGTGCCGGAAGACATGGCCGCCCCAAGCCGCGGCCATGCCACCTGCCGCACAGCGCCAGCGAGCGCCCGTCGCGGCCGGGCCGCGCGTCGTCCGAACCCCGCACGCTAAACACGTACCGGGGCTGTGCCCCACACGGGTAAAGGGTAAAAGGACCAAAGAGCAGAGGGTCAGGCCGCGGCCTTACCGTCTATGCAGGATTCCCAGGCCAGCCAAAGCCAGCATGACAATCGCAGCGGGCTCAGGAACCTCGCAAACGCGGAACCCGATGTAGCAGAACTCGTTCGTCGGGAAGTCGAGGATGTTGCGATCCGACGCGAGTAGGTTGACGACGCCGTATTCGTACGCCCCGCCTCGCACGCCGCGAAACGAACCGTCCACCGCTTCATTCCACTCCCACACGTTTCCGCCCTGGTCGAACGTGCCGTAGGGGCTCTCGGACAACTGAAACTCGCCCGCGACCGTGGTGTAGTACGGCGAGTCGATCGGAAACGGGCTCCCGTTGTAATTCGCATTGTTGCCCGGGTTCGTGGCCTCGGTCATGTCTCGCCCGGGCACCGAGTCCGTTCCGGTCGGGTAGTCCCAGTAGTTGCCCGTCACGCCGTCGTTCTTGTGATACGCCGCCTTGTACCACTCGTCCTCCGTCGGAATCGCCCACGTGGCGTTCGTCTTCCGCGTCACGGCCAGCAGCGCCGCGTTGCTCGTCGCCCCGTTGAGGTAGTACGAGCCGTCCTCGGTCGTGCTCAGACCCTGCGCCCCCGTCGGCTGGCCGTTGCGCATCCAGTTGGCGAACCGCGCCGCGTCGCCCCATGAAATCAGGTTCACCGGCCGGTTGGCCCGGTCCGAGGCCACGCTGTACGTGTAGCTGCCCGAGGAGCCGCTGCGCTGGATCTTGCAGCCGTAGGTTTCGCTCCACATGCCCGTGTTGTACAGCCCATAGGTGTCCGTCGCCGCCACGGCGTTGAGAAACGCCGCGTACTGCCCGGCCGTCACTTCGTACTTGCCGATGTTGTACGTGTAGGCGACCGCGCCACAGACGCGATTAGGACCGACGCCGCCTGCGCCCACACCGGAAAGCTCCCCCGCGTTGCCCGGGTTGCCGACAGGCACCGTGTCGATGATCACCGTCGCCTGCGCGCTGACCACGCAAATACCAACCACGCATGCCACCAGAACCTTGCCAATCGCCTTCATCGTGCTCCTCCTGTTTCCTCTGTGGGCAGGTGCGCTGCCCGCGCCTCCGGTTAGGGACCCCGACCTCCAAACCTCCGGGGCCCCGGTCTCCTGGATCGCCATTGTACCCCCGCGCTCCGCCTTAGCCCAAGCTCCGGTCAAGCGGCCCTGCGCCAAGAGCGGCAAGTCGCTGAGCCACCGATTCGATAGCGCGTTCAAGGCTGTCGCGCAGCCGCGTTGCGGCCCCAGCCCGAGCGCGTGAGCCACGGGGCCGAACATGAACACGATTGCGAACGCGACTGCTGGCGCAACCTCCCGCCGCGCCACGGCTTATCGCTGTTCACAGAGAATAGTCACGCCCCGCCGTCTGACCCCCACGCGCGACCGGCCGCCTATTCCAGAGGCTTGCAGCGCGAGCAGGGTGTGTAGCCCTTCGCCTTGGCTTCCTTGAGCGACAGCGAAGTCGCCCCGCCCTTCACGAACTGGCAGTGGCGGCGATGATACTTCGTCCCGTGCTCCGTCACGTAGACGAGCTCGGAATCGGCCCGCGTCGTCGGCTCCGGGCGGCGCGGCGCGGCCGCAGTCGTGGGGCGCGATGTCGAGCGTGGCTCTGTTCGCCCGTCGTGGCGCGGCGCCCAGACCCCCTTGCCCAGTTTCCGCGCGAACGCCTCGTGCGCCCGAAACAGTCTTTCATGCTCAAACGGCTCGTCCACCGCCAGCCGGGCGTAGCCTTGCCGCAGCAACTCGAGATTGACGAACAACCCGTCCGGGGCACGGTAGACATACGCCCATTCGCGCTGGTCCCCGTCGCGCGGCGGGCCGTTCGGGTCGCGCTCGACGTAGACGGACTCGCCGTCCAGCAGACGGCCGAGGAACAGGCGGGCCTCGTCGGCCGTCGGTTCGTCGTCCGGCACGTCGATGCCGATCAGGCGAAACGTACGCGACTCGCCCTCGACGCGCGCGACAAGACCGTCTCCGCCGCGCACTTCGAGCACGGGGCAAGCCGGCGCACCGAGAAAATCCCTGCTCGGCGGCCGCGGCAGGTCGCTGCGCGGCACGTCGTCGCCGGCGACCGCCAGCGTGAGGCCCGCAAGAAGCAACGGTGCACGCCAGGCGACACGGCGGAGCGCTGCGGCACAGATCATGGGCACGCTCCCGATTCTCCCTCTTTGTGCACGCGGCGCAGCACGTCTCGTCGGGGCGAGCGAGCGCTCTGCAGGAACCCGTCGCTGGCGCTCCGGGCTTTGATGATCGGCACGCGCGGGGCTACCATGCGTACGCCTCGGGCGCCGGACCGCCCGGGCCGGGAAAGATCTCGTCGAGCTTCTTCAGCGTATCGTCCGCCAGCTTCACGTCGAGGACGCGGAGGGCGCCGTCGAGCTGTGCCATCGTCCGCGGGCCGACGATCGGTGCCGTGATCCCCGGATGAGAGAGCACCCACGCCAGCGCGACCTCGGCCGGTTTCTGACCCAGCTCGCCGCAGAACTTCTCAAACACTTCGACCCGCGCGTGACTCTTGGCCAACTCCTTCTGGGCCCACTCGCCCGCGCGGCGGCCGTTCTTGGCCTTGGCCACGGCGCCTGCCAGCACCCCGCCGGCCAGCGGGCTCCACGGGATCACCCCCACGCCGTACGCCTGGCACGCCGGCAGCACTTCGAGCTCGATCTGCCGGTACAGCAGGCTGTACTTGCTCTGCTCGGAAACGAGGCCGAGGAAGTGGCGCCGGCGCGCGCTCTCGTTGGCCTGCACGATGTGCCAGGCCGCGAAGTTCGACGACCCGACGTAGAGGATCTTGCCCTGGCGGACGAGCTGTTCCAGCGCCTGCCAGATCTCGTCCCACGGCGATTCACGCCAGACGTGGTGCATCTGGTACAGGTCGATGTAGTCGGTCTGCAACCGGCGCAGGCTGCCCTCGCACGCCCGCTTGATGTGCAGCGCGGACAGCTTGCCGGTGTTCGGCCAATCGCCCATGTCGCCAAAGAGCTTGGTCGCGATGACCGTCCGCTCGCGCCGGCCGCCGCCCTGGGCGAACCAGCGGCCGATGATCTGCTCGGTGAGGCCCTCGCCCTTCTTCCACCCGTAGACGTCGGCGGTATCAAAGAAGTTGAGGCCCAGCTCGTGGGCGTGGTCCATGACCTTGAAGCTGTCGGCCTCCGTCGTCTCCGGGCCGAAGTTCATCGTGCCGAGGCACAGCCGGCTGACCTTCAGACCCGTGCGACCGAGATTCACGTATTGCATAGCGCTCTCCTTGCGGCGGCGTTTCAGTTTCTTTCAGCGGCTTGACGACGACCCGATTGTACTTCACGCGCGCAGCATGGTCTCGGCGTCTGCCTCGGCGAAGAGGGCGTCCACCTTGGCCCGCATCGCGGCGGCAGCGGGTGCCGGTCCGCGCTCGTCCAGCACCAGCGCCTCGAACCAATCGACCATCCGCAGCCAGTCGCCGAGACTGACATACTCGCTGGCGATTCTTCGCCGGCCCGTGTCCATGTTGTGGTAGTTGCCGAGCGCCACGCAGACGCCGGTCGCCGCGTAGCCGTATGCGATGAACGGAAACGCCTCGCACGTCCCGCCGTCCATCAGCTTGCGTTGGTACTTGAAGGTCTTCCGGTGCTCGACCAGCTCGTCCGCCACACGCCCGCAGAACGCGGTCAGGTGGGGTGTGAACACGGCCGCCCGGTCGCCGACGCGGATGATTGGGCCGTCGCCGACGCGCGCGTTGGGCAGCTCGCTGCTGGTCTCGATCGAGATCACCGGCAGCCGCTTCGGGATCGTCCGTACCCGCGCCGCCGCAATCGCCCCGATAAACCCCAGCTCCTCAGCCCGAGTGAACAGGCAGTAGACCTCGCAGCGGGTGCGCTTCCGGCTGAGGCGCTGCAGCAGCGTCAGCATCGCCGCCGTCCCGGCCACGTCGTCGCACCCGCGGGCCGTGACGATGTCGCCTCTGAGGCCCGGCTCGGGCAAGTCCCACATGCCTGGCGCGTTCGGCCGGACGTCCGCCGCGACGCGGAGGATGGCCTCCTCCGGCCGCCCGGACCAGCCCGGCACGTGTGCAGGGGCCACCCGGGTCAACTTGACGACGCGGCCCCTGACCCAACGCCCATCCGACCAGAATCGCACCCGCGCGCCCGGAAAATACTCCGGCTTGACCCCGCCCCGAAACGCGGCCCGCACGGTCCGGCGATCGAGCATCTCGCGGGCGACGAACCCGGGGTGGTCCGTATGGGCCACAAACGCCAGGGGCGTCACGCCGCGCGGCTTCCACCGGTAGTGAGCCAACAGGTTGCGATAGCGGTCGTACATAATGGTGACGTGGGCCAGCCGGCGGCACGCACGCGCGAGATAGTCCATCACGGCGGTTTCGACGTAACTCGCCGTCGGTAGCGAGAGAAGGTCCTGCATGGGTTTGGGCAACGGCATGCACCGTACTCCGTTTGCACACACCACGGACGCATCGCGCGGTCTACGCGGCCGGCGCCGCGCCCCCCGCCCCGTGCGGCAGATGGTACGTTATGGGCACCGCTTGGCCAAGACGCCGGCGCTGGTTGGCGGCCGGCACAGCGGTGCTTTTCTGCCGCGGTTTTTGGTAGGCGATGGCAGACAGCGCCGTCCATAAGTAGTGAAATGACCAGCATGTCGATCGACGGCGAGTCATTGCGGCAGCTCGTCGCAGAGGCGCGGCAGGGCGACCGGGCCGCGGCCGACCGCCTCGTGCGCGAGCACGCGTCGTGGGTGCGCAGTGCCATCTACGCGGTTACCGGCCGCGCGGACCTCGTAGAGGATGTCGCTCA
>CAIWOY010000006.1 GCA_903914415.1 uncultured Phycisphaerales bacterium
CGCCGGCAGACCCCTCAAACGCACCATCGTCGTCCGCGGCCGGCTCGTAAACCTGATCGTCTAATGGGGTAGCGTTGGCCCCCCGTGGCCAACGTAGAACGCGGCGGCGCCCCCGGTGCGGACGTCGAAGGCCGCACGACCGGAGCCCGAGCGGGAGCGAGGGGCCCCAATCCGAACGCGAAGCGTGAGCGAGCGCGCGCGCGTGGACACCCGCCGGGGCCGATTCGAGGTACAATCGTCTATGGACTCGCCCGCTCACCTCCGTGCCCGCGGGCGATCGCGGAGATGCCCGATGGTCTCAGAGGAAACGCTACGCGAGGCCACCCGCCGGCTCGTGGACCAGTTCAAGCCCACGCGCATCATCCTCTTCGGCTCGCAAGCCCGCGGCACCGCGGACGACCGCAGCGATGTGGACCTGCTGGTGATCTGCCCGCTGCGCGACGACCGGGACGCGCTCGCGCTGGCCATGGACCGGGCGCTGCGCGGGCTGCGTTTGGCGCGCGACATCGTCGTCCTCACGCCGGAGGAGTTCGAGCTCGACCGCGACATCCCGGGCACGATCGCCCGCCCGGCGTCGCGAGAAGGTCGGGTGCTGTATGACAGCGCGGCCTGAGCGCGTCCTGCAGAAGGTCCGGCAGTGGGTCGCCTACGCCGATGAGGACTTGGAGTTGGCGCAGCACGCCTTGGGCATGGGCCGCCGGTGTCCCCACCGATTGGTGGCCTACCACGCGCAGCAGTGCGCCGAGAAGTATCTCAAGGCTTATCTTGTGCATCGGGGCGTCGATTTCCCGTACACCCACAACATCACGTTGCTGCTCGAATTGTGCCAGCCGTCCGCCGAGTGGTCGGCGGATCTGCAGGAGGCCGATACGCTGACGCGCTTCTCCGTCAGAGCCCGCTATCCAGGCGAGGACGTGATCGTCTCCCCGGAGAGCGCAGCGCAGGCTGTGACCGTCGCCAGTCGCGTGCAGACCGCTGTCCGGCAAATGCTCGCTGTGGAGGGTGTGTACCTTTAAGGCGCTGGGGCGGATGGCCTCTCGATTTATAACCATTCACGGTCCGGTGCGCTGGGCTGACCGGGCGAACCCCAGCGCACCCCCTCCCCCCGCTTGACACCGCCCCCAACCCGCGTTGCACTCCACCCCATGCCACGCGACTCCAAATCCGTCCGGCTCTTCGTCGACGAGGTCACGATCCACGTCCGTGGCGGAAAGGGCGGCGACGGCTGCCTTAGCTTCCGCCGCGAGAAGTTCGTCCCCAAGGGCGGCCCCGACGGCGGCGACGGCGGACATGCCGGCTCCGTCTGGCTGGTCGCCAAAGCCGGCGTCGATACCCTCCTCGACCTCTCCGGCCGCCACCACTACCACGCCGAGAACGGCCGCCCCGGCTCCGGCAACAACCGCTCCGGCCACAGGGGCGCCGACTTGGTCGTCACCGTCCCGACCGGCACGCTCGTCTACGACGCCGACTCCGGCCGCCTGCTCAAGGACCTCATCGACGACGAGCAACGCGTACGCGTGGCCCGCGGCGGTCGCGGCGGCCGCGGCAACGCCCGCTTCGCAACATCGACGCACCAGACGCCGCGCGAATTCGAGCCCGGCGGAAAGGGGCAGGAGCGCACCCTGCGGCTCGAGCTGAAGCTGATCGCGGACGTGGGGTTCGTCGGCCTGCCCAACGCCGGCAAGAGCACGCTGCTTTCGCGGCTGACCCGCGCCCGCCCGAAGATCGCCGACTACCCGTTTACGACGCGCGAGCCGCACCTGGGGATCATGGAGCTGTCCGGGTATCGCCGGCTGGTGCTGGCGGATTTGCCGGGGCTGATCGAGGGCGCACACGCCGGCGTCGGGCTCGGCGATGCTTTTCTCAGACACGTCGAGCGCACGCGCGTGATCCTGCACCTGATCGACCTGTCGCCGCCGGAGGGTTCTCCGTCGCCGGCCGAGGCTTATCGCGTCATCCGGCACGAGCTGGAGCAATACAGTCGCGCGCTGGCCGAGCGCGAGGAGCTGATCGTCGGCACCAAACTCGATCTCACCGATGCCCCCGCCGCACTCGAACAGTTGCGCGCCACGCTCGACAAGCCCATCCTCGGCATCTCCGGCGTAACCGGCGCCGGCCTGCGCGAGCTGGCCGAGACCCTCTGGACGACCGTCGAGCGCGTGCGTGCTGCCGAGCGCGAGCAACAGCCGGTGCAGATCGATCTCGAAGGCCACACGACGCCGGCCGAGCCCCCACTCTAAATCACCGTGCGCGAAACCGCGGCGCCGAGCCGAGCCGGCGTGTCCTCACGCCGGTTCGGCGGGCTGAGGACAGCCCGGCTCTGTTGCGGCATTGCGCACGGTGATCTAGCCGCGTGGAATTCGCCGCGGGCGCCCTTGCACGTGCCCGCGCAGCTCGTAAGACTGCCCTCATGCTCACGCGTCTGCGTCTTAGGAATTTCAAGCGCTTCGATGAGGCCGACATTGAGCTCGGCCAAGCGGTGGTGCTGATCGGTCCGAACAACTCGGGCAAGACCACCGCACTGCAAGCACTCGCACTGTGGGACATCGGCGTCCGGCGCTGGAACGAGAAGCGCCAAGGCAAGCCGTCGCCTGAAAAACGCCCCGGCGTGACCATCAACCGCCGGGACCTCATCTCAGTCCCGGTGCCCGACGCCAACCTCCTGTGGCGGGGCCTTCACGTGCGCGACGTCGAGGCCATCCAGAAGGGCGGCAAACCATCCACAAAGACGCAGAACGTCCGCGTCGACGTGATCGTAGACGGCGTCAGCAACGGCCAAGCATGGTCCTGCGGCCTCGAGTTTGACTACGCGAACGAAGAGTCGTTCTATTGCCGCCCACTTCGACTGGAAAACGGCCCGGACGTCGTGCGTATGCCTGTGCCCGCGCAGGCCGCTACCGTGCGAGTGGCCTTTCTCCCGCCCATGTCAGGCCTGGCCGACCGCGAATTTGTCAAGCAACCCGGCGAGATCGGCGTGCTCATCGGACAAGGCCAGACCGCGCAGGTGTTACGCAACCTCTGCTACCAGATCTACAGGCAGCATGACACCTCGCCGAGCTGGCAGGGCCTCTGCAAGCACATCAGGCAGTTGTTCGGCGTGGAATTGCTCGAACCGCAGTACGTCGCGGAACGAAGCGAGATCACGATGGCGTACAAGGAGCACGAAGCACGGCTTGATCTGTCGTCGTCGGGGCGTGGACTTCAGCAGACCCTTTTGCTGCTCGCGCACCTGTACGCGAACCCGCAGACCGTTCTGCTCTTGGACGAGCCCGACGCCCATCTCGAGATTTTCCGGCAGCGGCAAATCTACGGGCTGCTGACGGAAGTCGCCCGCGAGCAAGGGTCACAGATCATCGCGGCGAGCCACTCGGTAGTGGTCCTGAACGAAGCAGCCGACCGTGATGTTGTCGTCGCCTTCGTCGGCAAGCCGCACCGCATCGACGATCGCGGTCCGCAAGTTCTCAAAGCGCTCTGCGACATCGGGTTTGACCAGTACTATCAGGCCGAACAGACCGGCTGGGTTTTGTACGTGGAGGGCGCAACGGACCTCGCGATCCTCCAGGCGTTTGCCCACACCTTCGACCATCCGGCGCAGCAGCACCTCGAACGGCCTTTTGTTCATTACGTGGCGAACCTCCCGCAGCGGGCGCGCGATCACTTCTTCGGCCTGCGCGAAGCGAAGAACGACCTGGTCGGCATCGCCCTGTTTGATCACCTGGACAAAGAACTCCAGACTGGCACCGCACTCACCGAGTTGATGTGGTCGCGACGCGAGATCGAGAACTATTTCTGCTCCGAAGAGATACTCATCGCGTATGCACGGCACGACCAGCCGAACGACCTGTTCTGCCCGGAGGGGGCCCGGCGCGAGCAGGCGATGCGCGCGGCAATCCGCGAAGTGTCCGACGCGCTCAGCACGCTCAACAAGCCCAATCCGTGGTCCGCCGACATCAAGACCACAGACGACTTCCTCGATCCCCTCTTCAAGGCCTTCTTCGCGAAGCTTGAACTCCCGCTGGCGCTGCGTAAGTCCGAATACCACGTGCTCGCGTCGCTCGTGCCGACCGACAAGCTCGATCCCGAGGTGCGCGACAAGCTCGACGCCATCGTCGCGGTCGCCAAGCAGGCGAAACCCAGAGTCGATTAGGGGACAGGGCTCGCAGCCCTCACAGCGCCCGTCCGCGCCGCGCGGCGCCCCGCGCACTTCGCGATTGACGCCCGCCTCCACGGCGATAACGTACTTATGGTGGATCGTCGCTTGGGACGTTCGGAGCCTCTGGCATGATTGCAGTCGAGCCGGCCGACGCAGTGCTTGCGATCGACATCGGAAATACGCGCATCGGGCTCGGCATCTGGGACGGCGACGGGCTGCACGACACCCGTCGCGTCGCGGTCAGCCGCCCGGACGAGTGGAAGCCGGCCATCGAGCAGGCCTGGGGCACGGTCGAGCGCCGCAAGCCCGCCATCGTCATCGGCAGCGTCAATCCGCAGGGCACCGTCCGGATGCAGGAGCTGGCCGAAGCGGTCAGCGGCCTGTCCGTCCTGCGCGTGCGCGACGACCTGCCGCTGCCCATGCCGCTCGACCTCGACAACCCCAGCGAGGTCGGCGTCGATCGCGTCTGTTGCGCCGCGGCGGCCTACGACCGCGTGGGCGGCGCCTGTGCGATCGCCTCGTTCGGCACCGCCATCACCATTGACTGCGTCTCGCCTGACGGCCACTTCCTGGGCGGAGCCATCATGCCCGGATTCGAGTTGTGTTGCGACGCCTTGCACACGCGGACCGCCCAGCTCCCACGCGTCAGCCCCCGCGCCCCACACACGACCTTCGGCAAGAACACGCACGACGCAATTCTCAACGGCGTCGTGTACGGGATGCTCGGGGCGCTGCGTGAGATCGTCGAGCGCTTTGCCACCGACCTGCGCGAATGGCCGCATCTCGTCATCACGGGCGGCAACGCACCGCTCATCGCCGACCTGGCTGACTTCGTGGACGCGGTCGTGCCCGACCTGTGCCTGATCGGCATCGCGCTGGCGCATCGCAAGGCCGCGGGCCAGACGTGACACCTGCGGACGACATGCCCACAGGGGGGTATGCCGTGCTCACAAGCCCGGGACCGGCCGCGATTGCCGTCGTCCGCATCCGCGGCCCGCACGCCGGCGCCTTTCTCGCCCGCTACATCCGCACCCGCCGACCGTTGACTGCTGCCGCCGCCGGCGACGTGCGGCGAGCCGAACTGCTCGACGCCGACGGGGCCGTTCTCGATGACATCGTGATATCGGTCCACGCCTCGCCGCCGGTCTGGGACGTGCGCGTGCACCTGCACGGCAACCCGCAACTGGTGCGGCGGTGCACGGAATTGGCGGAAACGTGCGACCTGCGTGCCGCTGAGGCGCCGGACATGGGCCTATGGGCCGTGCAGGACGTGCTGGAGGCCGAGGCGTACGCCCTGCTGCCGCAGATGCCGACGCTGCGCGGCGCGCAGTGGTTGCTGGGTCAAACGGCCCGCCTGCGTGACCTCGTGACATCATTGCCCAAGCGCGCTGCCTTGGCGGATGCGTGCGCGGTCTGCCGTCAGGTCGCCGCACGCACGGATATCGTGTCCTGGTTCGCTCAGCCGTTGCGTGTGGCTCTCGTGGGTCCGGTTAACGCCGGCAAGAGCACGCTGGCGAACGCGTTGGCGGATCGCGCCGCCAGCATCGTGTCGCCGGCGCCGGGCACGACGCGTGACTGGGTGGAAATCCAGGGCGAAGCGTGCGGGTTTCCGGTGACGTGGCTGGATACGGCCGGGCTGCGCGACAGCACGGACACGCTCGAAGCCGCAAGCGTGGCGCGGTCGCGCGCGCTGCTGGAGGGCGCCGACGCGGTCGTCGTGGTCCTGGATGGCTCCCCGGCCGGTGAGATGGCGCGAACGGAGTTCCTGGCCACCTACGCGCGCCTGACGCCGGCGTGTGTCGCGTTGAACAAGTGCGATCTTGGCGACTGGACAACCGCCGTCAGCGCAGCCCTTCCGACACGTTGGCGCGACCGGGCGTTGGGCATTTCGGCGACGTGTCGCGCCGGCCTGGACGACCTGTGTCGCATGTTGCTGGCGAGCGCGGGTCGCCATGCGGACGACGTGGACGTGCCAGCGGCGTACACGCCACGGCAGGTGCAGATCCTGCGCGCGGCGGTCGCAGCGCCGGACCTTAACGCATTGTACGACAAACTCTTACAGCTCGGCGCCCCGGCCGCTGGTGCCTAGGACCGGCTTCGCGCGCCCGTGGCCAGCGGGGCGGTCGTCGGCTAGCATACCATCGTGGAGGCCGGTCGGCTGGAACGTATCGGCCGGCGGGCCGACGACCGACGCGCGGAGAACGTGTTGACCGTAGTTGTAGTTATTGGATTATTGCTGCTCGCCGTCACCGCCTACATCTCTACGCTCGCGTACACGCTGCCCGTGCACTCCCGGACCCGCCTGGCGGACCTGCTGCCGGAACCCGGCCGCGAGCGCTGGCTCGCCTGGCTGGACCGTTGCGAGTGGGAGCTGCATGCGTTGGCGAGCCTGTTGCGGCTGGCGCTGAGCCTCGCCGTGCTGGCCGTCGTCTGGCTTTGGTATACCTGGGACCTGCATTACACGCCGAACGCCGTGACCGCCGTGGTCGCGGGCGTCGTCGCGACGATCCTGCTCGCGGTGTTCGCGATCGCGATCCCGCACGCCCTGTCGGTGCACGCCGGAGAAGCTGTGCTCGCCCGCAGCCTGCACTTCCTCGTGGTCCTGCGCATCGCGCTGTGGCCGTTCGGCCGCCTGTTCGACGCGACGGAGTTCGTCGTGCGGCGTCTCTTGGGCAAGGCCGAGGTGAGCGACGAGGAGGAATCCGAACGCGCCGAGCAGGAGATTCTCGACGCGGTCTCCGAGGGCGAAGCCTCCGGCGCCGTGGACGAGGGGCAGAAGGAGATGATCGAGTCCGTCATCGAGCTCCGCGAGACGCTGGTGAGCACGATCATGACGCCGCGGACCGACGTAGACGCGGTGCCGGCCGAGGCGTCGTATGACGACGTGCGGGCGGTGATCCTGGCGAAGGGCCACTCGCGGATTCCGGTGTACGAAGGGTCGATCGACCACATCATCGGCGTCGTCTACGCGAAGGACCTGCTGCGGCTGAGTTCGACAGAGCCGTTCGACGCCCGGCAGGTGATGCGGAAGGCCCCCTACGTGCCCGAGACGAAGACGCTCGGCGAACTGCTCGACGAGTTCCGCGCCACGAAGGTGCAGATCGCGATCGTGCTCGACGAGTACGGCGGGACGGCGGGGCTGGCGACGATCGAGGACATCCTGGAGGAGCTGGTCGGGGAGATCAACGATGAGTACGACCAGCCGCCGCCGCCCGCGATGAACCGTTTGGACCCCGACACGCTGGAGGTGGACGCCCGCGTGCACGTGACGGACATCAACGAGGAGCTGGGGGTCGAGCTGCCCGAGGACGCGGAGTACGAAACGATCGGCGGGTTCGTGTTCGCGACGCTGGGCAAGATCCCGGCCGCGGGCGAGGAATTCCAGCACGCGAACGTGCACTTGCACGTCATGGCGGCCGAGCCCCGGCGGATCAACCGGCTGCGGATTCACGTGGAGCGGGACGCGGAGAACGCGTGAGCTGGGCGGCACGGCCCCAACGTCAAGCAACGCCTCGGGATCGGCACACCGCTCGGCGAGGCCTCACCAGCCGAGATCCTCGGGTTACTCGGCGGCGGCGCCATCATCGAGCTGGACAACGGCCGGCAGCTCGCGACGGCCTGGATAGCAGGCGATGAAGTCGTTGAAGTGGCGCTCAACGGCGTGCCAGCGAATCGCGCGGAACTGGTGCGTTACGGTCTGTCCGAGGAGATCATCAGGTACAAGCGCGGGTGGTTCGTTGTGACCCACGAAGCCCCGACGGTTCTAGCGCGTCTGCTCACCAAACGAAGGCCCGGGAGGGACACCACCGCAACTGGCCACATTGATAAGGGTTAATGGAGCTTGACAGCTTGCTACAGAGCCCGTCCTGCCGTGGTCGGCGCCGGGTCGGGCCGACCGGGCTGTGGGCGGAACAGTTCGCCCCGGACACGCGACAAGCTCTTGGCAACTATCCGCAGGCCTAGTGTAGCGCCTCATATTTATACCAACGCATGAGCACTTGGCGGGTCTTATCTTCCAGAGGAGGATGAGACCTGTGCGCAAGGCGATTCCGATCACGTTGAGCGACGAAGAGCGAACCACGCTGACGGCCTGGGCGCG
>CAIWOY010000007.1 GCA_903914415.1 uncultured Phycisphaerales bacterium
CGCGCCCAGGCCGTCAGCGTGGTTCGCTCTTCGTCGCTCAACGTGATCGGAATCGCCTTGCGCACAGGTCTCATCCTCCTCTGGAAGATAAGACCCGCCAAGTGCTCATGCGTTGGTATAAATATGAGGCGCTACACTAGCGAAAAGGACCGTTTGTGGGTTGGCAGTACGCTTGCGTCCCATGTTCAATCCTCTCGACCGACATTTTCCAGATGACCTCGCCGGGCCCCGCTGCCGGGCTGTGAAACTCCATTGTACAGCGCCGAGCTCGTTTCGCGTCCGGGTTTTTCACGCTCTTCCCGGGCGTCGGGGGCGGAAGGAGCCCGCGGAGGCCCTTGCTGTCGGGGGAAGGGACTTTCGACAGCTCCAGGAACGCCCCGTTTCCCCCGCTGCCGATCTCATGGTCCGCCGGTAAACCGCTGGATCCCGGGATGACATCCCGCTTGAAACCTCCGCCCGTGGAGGCTCGTCGCTCGGCGCGCGTCTGCCTTGTTGCGGGCCGCACGCTCCACCCGTCACGATCCTTGCCCATTCGCCGCCTCCCAGACGTGACACCCGCGCGAGATGGCGGCACCCTGTATACATAAAGATACCCGGCCTAACGGTGGCGGTCAAAGAATTCCCTCCGCTCCGCTCCCCTGGCCCGAGATTCTCCGCTCGCCGCCCGCGGCGAGCCGAAAAACGCTCCGGTCTTGCCGTCCTGGTGAATAAACTGAACTAGTAGCCCGTCCGGAAAGCAGGTACAAGCGAGGACAGGCACATGATCCGGCTACTTGGCATACTGCTCGCGGGCGCGGCCCTGCTCACCACCCTGACCGGCTGCGACTTCCGGATTCTGCCGCTGTCCCCCGGCGACGTGGCCTACGTCACGCCCTACGACTGCGCGACCTGCTACAACTCGTACTACGTTCCGACCGAGGTCTACTACCCCGTCGAGACCACCACCTACGTCGAGGACACGTACTACGTGGACGACACGCCGTACGTCGACGACGGCTATTACTACGACGACGCCCCCTACGCGGACGAGTCCTACTACTACGACGACGGCTTGTCCGGCGTCAGCTACGACGAAAACGGCTACTACGTCGAGGACTACTACGGTGACGGCGCGTACTACGACGACACCTACTACAGCGGCGACGTGTATTACGACGACTCCGAGGAAGACTGAGCCGCCGCCGCTCAATTCACTCCGTGCATCATCGACACGACCTTCCGCGTGACCAGGAAGCACAGCGCCGAGGCACCGAACAGCACCGCCGCGATCACCAGGAAGTAGTTCGTCGGGTGCACGGCGCCCCAGCTCTCGCCCGCCAACCCCGCCAGGAAGTTCCCGAAGAAGCTCGTCAGCAGCCACATGCCCATCAGCATCGTGGCGAACTTCGCCGGCGCGAGCTTGCTCACCATCGACAACCCCACCGGCGACAGGCACAACTCGCCTAGCGTGCACAGGACGTAGAACGCGAACAGCCACCACACCCCGACCTTGAACCGCGCCGACTCCACGTACAGGACGTTCAGCGCAGCGCGGAACTGCGGGTTGACGCCCGCCAGCAGCAGCATCTTGTAGTCCCGGTCGGCCAGTGCCACCGTCGCGGCCAGCGCGTGGTTCTGCTCGTCGTACCGCACCTTCGACGGCGCGAAGCCCGCGTAGCGCATGTCAAAGCCCGGCGGAACGTCCGGCAATGCGGCCGTCACGGCTAACCCCTGGCCCTTGCCACCCGCCGCCTGCTTGGCTTCGTCGCTCGCCTTGGCAAACCGCCGGGCGGCCTCGAGGTACGCGTCGGGCACGGTCGCCCGCAGCAGCCGGTCGCGGTCAGCGTCGGACAGAACGCCGGTCATCGTCAGCCGTTGCTGCGTAGCGTCGTACTTCAGCCGGCCGCCGGTGACGACCGCCAGCTTCTTGAGGTCCGCGGGCACACTCGAGAAGTCCGCGAAGCCCTGCGCGTCGTCGAGGCTCGGCGCATCGCGGAACACCACGCGCTGGTCGGCGTCCAGCCGCACGCCCGGTGGCAACGCCGCCAGCGCCGTCTGGCTCGGCTGGCTCTCGACCTGGATCGCCCAGATCATCAGCGCGAACGCCAGCCCGTTCATGAACACGCCGCTGGCCATCTTGGCCGGGATTGACAGGTTGATCCCGCGGCGCGGCAACGTCGTCCACAGCCACGCGAACAGCGGCGCCAACACAAAGATCGCGAACGGGTTGATCGCCTGGAACGACGGCGCCGTCATCGGGTTGATCTGGAAAATCTCGGTGAAGCCCCGCGCCAGCTCCTGGAAAACGGTGCCCTTCTCCCGCTCTTCGTCGGCCGGTGGGAAAACCGACGGCGTCGGCGGCGTCTGCGTCACGTAGCAGTTCGTGTCCTTGTCGGCAAAGACGTTCATCGCGTTGCCGGCCTGCTCGAACGCACCCCAGAAGCACACGACGAACACCGCCACCGCGAAAATCGCCAGCACGCGGTCGCGCATGGCCATCCGGATCCGCGAGCAGATGTACGCCGCCATGAACGCCGCGAAACCGCCGCCCACCCCTAGCGCCACCGCGTTGTCGCGGGAAGCAGGCGCCAGCACCCAGAGCACCACTCCCGTGAGCACCGCGAGACAACCGAGCGCCACCAGTAGCACCGGTGCCGCCCGCGAAAGCCTCGGCATCACCGACGGCGCCCGTCCCGCTTCCTCCTCCGACATGTATCCCGCCCCGCCGCCCTTGCCGCCCTTCTTCTTGTCCTTCTTTTCATCCCCCTCGTACTGCGTCCCCGGCGGCAGCTCCTTGATCCACGGCAGGACCAGCAGGTACGTCGCCAGTCCCAGCAACATGCCGACCCCCGCGGCGGCGAAGCCCGCATGATAGCCCCAGCGCGTGCCCTTGGCCAGCGCGGAGCACACGAGAGGGGCCAGAAACGCCCCTAGGTTGATGCCCATATAGAAGATCGTGTATGCCCCGTCCCGCCGCGGGTCGCCCGCTGCGTATAGTCGCCCCACCTGCGTCGACATATTCGGCTTGAAGAAGCCGTTGCCGATGATCAGCAGCCCCAGCGCAAAGTAGAAAACCTGGATGTTGGACGACGTCATGCAGAACTGCCCGCCCGCCATCAGCAGCGCCCCGATGACGATCGCCCACTTGTTGCCCAGGAACCGGTCGGCCAGGTATCCGCCCAGCAGCGGCGTCAGGTACACCAGGCTCGTGTACCACTTGTAGATGCGCGACGCGTCCTGCTGCGTCCACAAAAAGTAGTTCACCATGTACAGCATGAGCAGCGCGCGCATGCCGTAGAAGTTGAACCGCTCCCACATCTCCGTGAAGAACAGAACGAACAGCCCCCGGGGATGGCCGAGAAACTCGCCGCGTGCGCTCGCCATGCCGTGCTCTCCCTGCTTGAGCGCGGGGCTGGCCGACCAAGCCGACCACGCGCCATTGCCTCGACAGGATACCGGCCCCGCCCCCCAGCGCGTAGTGCAGGCCATGCGCACCACCACCGCTTCGACGAGCCAATGCCCCGTTGAGCCCCACGCCCCCGCGTAGTAAGGTGCGCACCGGCCACCCCGCACTCCGCGGGCGTCGCTTGCCTCACCCGTGCACAGGAGCCCGACCGTGAACCGTCGCGACTTCCTGGCCACCGGCCTCGCCGCCGGGGCCGCCGCCGCCCTCAAGCTCGACCCCGCCGCGCGCGCCCAAACCGCCGAAACCAAGCCGGCCAGCACCTCCGGCTTCAAGCTCAACTACGCGCCGCATTTCGACCAGTTCAAGGAGCTCGCCGGCCCCGACCTCATCGACCAGCTCAAGTTCATCGCCGACCAGGGTTTCCACGCCATCGAGGACAACGGCATGATGGGCCGCCCGGTCGCAATCCAGGAGAAGATCGGCAAGGAGCTCCACCGCCTCGGCCTGACGATGGGCGGCTTCGTCGCCACCGCCGAGTTCAACGAGCCCACGCTCGTCCACAAGGACAAGGACGTCCGCCACAAGCTCGAATACAGCGTCAAGGTCTCGCTCGAGGTCGCCGAGCGCGTCCACGGCAAATGGTGCATCATCGTCCCCGGCTGCATCGACCCCCGCATGGACCGCGGCTACCAGACCGCCAACGTCATCGAAAACCTGAAGTGCGCCGCCGCGATCTGCGAGCCCGCCGGCCTCACGATGATCATCGAGCCGCTGAACCCGCGCGACCACCCGCGCCTCTTCGTCACCAAGATCGCCCAGGCCTACGAGATCTGCCGCGCCGTCGGCAGCCCCGCCTGCAAGATCCTCGACGACATCTACCACCAGCAGATCACCGAGGGCGACCTCATCCCCAACATCGACGCCGCCTACAGCGAAATCGCCTACTTCCACCTCGGCGACACCCCCGGCCGCAAGGAGCCCGGCACCGGCGAGATCAACTTCCGCAACATCTTCGCCCACCTCCACGCCAAGGGCTACGCGGGCGTCCTCGGCATGGAGCACGGCGCCTCGAAACCCGGCAAAGACGGCGAGCAAGCCGTCATCGACGCCTACCGCGCCGCCGACGCATTCTAAGTAGCGGCCGACCCCCGTGTCGGCCGTAGATCGGCGGATGACCTCCCCGCCGCGCGAAAACCCAGGACGTTCGTACTTTGGAGAACCCACCGATGCCCACCGACGCCACCCCCCCCCCCCAATCCCCCGATCCGGTTTCACGCCGGAATTTCCGCAAAACCTCCGCCGTCGCCGTCGCCGCCACCGGGGTCGGCGGCTGCGCGACGACCGGCGCGACCCGCGCGGGCCCCGGCATTCTGCACGCCGACAACAAGTACGAGCGCATCCGCGTCGGCGTCATCGGCTGCGGCGGCCGCGGCACGGACGCGGCCATCGACTGCGTGCGGTCATCGCCGGGGGTCGAAATCGTCGCGCTCGGCGACCTGTTCCGCGACCACCTCGACGAGAGTCGCAAGAAGCTGACGGAGCCCGAGGACGAGAAGCTCGCGGACGTGCCAGAGAAGGTGCACCTCACCGATGACCGCTGCTTCGTCGGCTTCGACGCCTACCAGCAGGTCCTCGCGCTGGGCGAAGTGGACATGGTTATTCTCGCGACGCCGCCCGGCTTCCGCCCGCTGCACTTGCGGGCCGCGGTCGAGGCCGGCAAGCACATCTTCATGGAGAAGCCCGTCGCGGTCGATCCGATCGGCGTGCGCTCGGTCATCGCGTCAGCCGACGCCGCGGCCCGCAAGGGCCTCGCCATCGTCTCCGGCACGCAGCGCCGCCACGAACCCGGCTACCTCGCCACCATGCAGCGCATCCACGACGGGGCCATCGGCGACATCGTCGGCGGACAGTGCTACTGGAACCAGGGCGAGCTGTGGGTCAAGGAACGCCAGCCCGACTGGTCCGACATGGAGTGGCAGGTCCGCAACTGGCTGTACTTCACCTGGCTCTCCGGCGACCACATCGTCGAGCAGCACGTCCACAACCTCGACGTCATCAACTGGGCCATCGGCTCGCCGCCGGTCAAGGCCGTCGGCCTCGGCGGCCGGCAGGTCCGCACCGACCCCAAGTTCGGCAACATCTACGACCACTTCGCGGTCGAGTACGAATACGCCAACGGCGTGCGCGTGCTGAGCTTATGCCGCCAAATCCCCGGCACGTCCGACCGCGTCTCGGAGCGCCTGGTCGGCACGCACGGCGTCGCGGACCCGAGCGGCTGGATCACCGGCCGGCGGCCGTTCAAGTTCGAGACCAAAGGCGAGGCCGTCAACCCGTACGTGCAGGAGCACACCGACCTGATCGCGAGCATCCGCCGCGGCAAGCCGCTGAATGAGGGCCGCCGCATCGCGGAAAGCACGCTCACCGGGATCATGGGCCGCATCTCGGCGTACACGGGGCGTGAGATCCAGTGGCCGTGGGTGCGGCGGGCGTCGCAGCTCGACCTGACGCCGCCGAAGTACGAGTTCTGCGATCTCCCGGTCGAACCGGTCGCGATGCCGGGGGAAACGAAGCTGGTGTAACGCGTTTCACCACGAAGGACGCGAACGGGCCGAAGGTTGCCAAGCTTACTACGGCGCGCTACCCCCCCATTGGCAATGTTCGGCTGGCGGGGTGAAAAACCGGTTTCGGACGCGTTCTGAGCGTGCGCCGAGGTGGCAAGCTTCGGGGAACACGGGTGACAAAGTGCCAAAAGGAGCCGGCCGGACCAGACATCGTCAGGCCGCGTCCACCAGCCAGACCTGCCTACCGCCTAACGACGAACCTCACCGCCGGCCTTGGAACGCAGCGGAAAAGCCGCCCGGTGCAGCGCCTTGTTATGCACATACTCTATCCTAAGAAAGAACGCTGTAACTTCGGCCCGTATTTTACGGGCTTGGCGTGTTTTTCCAGCACGCCTTCCGCAACCAATCGCTGAAGCCACTTTTTCGCTTGGCTTTTCGATACATGCAAATCCGCAGCCACTTCGCCGTCGGTCTTGGGCGTTGTCATCTTCTCAAGCAACCCCCGCACCTTGGCAAACAGTTCATCGGCAGGCGTCAAGGGCGATTCCAAACACCGTGAGCCGACGGAGGCACCCCCCTGGAGCGAACTCCGCGGGATCTCACAGGCCTGCCTGGGTGCCTCGCGAGCCGAATAGTCGAGCTCGTGTTGCGCGGGAGCGTCTTTCTTCGGACTTACCTCAACCGCGAGTGCTTCTGCCAAGCTCTCCGGCGTCCCGGGATTGGGCCAGGGCAATGCGCCCTTGCGTCGGAGGGCGTCAAGTCCCTTGCCGGTTTCCCCGTTTGCGCGAACATACACCGGCACGAGCCGCAGCTTTTCCAGCTGCTCGACCGCGCCGGTCCAGGTACCGCCCTTCTCGTAATCCGAACTGACGACGAGCGCCGCATCAGCCAGCGCGTAGATCAGCTTGTTGCGCTGCATGGCGTTACCCACGTTGAATCCGGCCGAGGGATCGTAGGGCGAGACCAGGACCAGTTGCCCAGCCATCAGGAGGTTGCGGTGCTCGCGGTTTAGGGCCGCCCGCTCGAGGCTATCCGCCAAGACCCCCGCCACTTTGCCGCCAGCTTCCAGTGCGCCGCGCATCGCGGCCTGATCGATGCCGCGCGCACCGCCCGAAACGAGGGTGCGCCTCGCTTGGGCAGTAAGGCGGCCGATGCCCTCGGTGTATTCGACCAACGCATCATCCACATGCCGAGAGCCGACGACAGCCAACCCGCCCGCGTCCAGAATCGATGCATCACCACACCCATAAAGGACCGGCGGTGCATCGTCCTTGAGGCGCGGCTTCAGGCGCCTCGGGTATTCAGCATCGGCGCGGCTCACCACCCAGATCGCCCGCGTCTGCCAGCGCTCGATCGCCTGGCTCAGCAGAAAGCCGCGGGCCAACAGACTCTCAAGGCGGTCGCTGTCGATGAGTTGCTGGCACCCACCGAGCAATTCCCGCGCATCGGGAGCAAGCAGATCAGCCGGCTGCCATTGCTTCTCGCGCAGGAATCGCGCCAGCCGCTTGTACTCGCCCGCCGTCAATAAATTGGATGACGGTTCACTACGCCCCGCGATCAAGGGCGCTGTCAGCAGCAGGATTGCCTGCGCGTTGGGTGAAAGTGACATACTCATTTCTCGTGCCCTGTTAGCGCGAGCGCAAGAGGTAAGACCTCGCCGCTACCACGTGAGCGCAACAACCAGGCCGCAACGGTTAATGTCCAGCGCGAATCCACCATGTCATCCACGAGCAGCACCGGCCCAGTGGGTAGCGTGTGCGCGCCGATCACCAGCGAGCCGTCGATGTTGCGCGCCTGTTGAGTGCTGTTGGCCATGGTCTTTTGCTCCGGACGATTGTCGGTCTTCTCCAGCACCGCGTGGAACGGCAGATTCAAGGCTGCCGCCAACCGCTTGGCAAATCCCGGCACCAGATCGGGGTGTCGGAGGGATGGGATGCACGTCATCCAAGCGGGCGCCGGTTCCGGTTTCCACGCTCGCACCAGGCGCACACAGCCTTCCACCAGTTCATCCGAAAAGCGCCGGTCCCGGTACTTGCCTTGGCGTACCAAGCTGCCCCACCCAGCATCCCCCCAGATGCAGAGCGCCTTGCCGGGCTGCGCCCGAAGGCCCTCCGCAATCCGCCCGGTGAGACGATACTGCGGCATTCCGCCCCCCGGCCATTGCCTGCGCGGCTCGAGCGGAAGGCTGGTTCGGCGAAGAAACGCGATGGCCTCCCGCACCAGGGCCGCGTCAACCGTCACCGGCAACGCAGGCAACGCAGGCACGCGAATCGTCCCCGGAGCGCCGTCCAATGCCCGAATCAGGAACTCCATATGCCCCGTGGTCAGGCTCACGTACTCCTGCATCTGTCGCTGCTCGTGCCGTCGCAGCTCGGTCAGCCGCTCCGCTCGTTGCCAGAACGCGTCGCTCAGGTTGGCCGCCGTCAATTGCCACTTCGTGCCCTGTTTGGCGATCGGCGCCGGCGATTCCAGCGACAACAGCGCGATAGTCTTCTCGATCCGACCCTTGCTGAGATTCACCCTTGCCATCAGTTCGGGAACCGAAAGACCCGTCGGCGCGGCCTGCAACGCTTCGAGTACGTCACTGACTTCCGCCCGCGTCGGGAACGCACTCTCGATGAAGTAGTCGGTGATGTCCGTCTCTTCCTCGCCGCTGAGCAGTACCCCGTAAGCCGCGTCGAGCGCCCGCCCCGCCCGGCCGACCTGTTGGTAATAGGCCACCACCGATCCCGGCGTCTGGTAGTGAATCACGAAGGCCAAGTCTGGCTTGTCGAAGCCCATTCCCAAGGCTGTCGTAGCGACCAGCGCCTTCACCCGGTTTTCCAGCAATGCCTGCTCCAGTTCGGGCCGGAGATCGCCGGTTTCTCCCGTGTAGGACTCCACGTTCAGGCCGCGCGACTTGAGCCAATCGGCTACCTGCACGGCATCACGCACCGTCAGCGTGTAGATGATCCCGTGGCCCGGCAGGGCTGCCACCTGCGCGGCCAGCCAGGCCAAACGCTTCGCTTGACTGGGCAGGCGCATCGTCTGGAGCGTAAGCGATGGTCGATTCAGGTCGCCCCGCGAAATGTCGAGATTTGGCCCGAGCACCGTCCGCAAATCGTCCATCACCCGGTTGTTCGCTGTAGCGGTAGTGGCCAGCAGCCGCAGATTCGCCGGCAGCGTACGCACGATGCGCTCTAGCAGGCGATAGTGGGGTCGAAAATCGTGCCCCCAGTCCGAGATGCAATGCGCTTCGTCGATCACCAGCAAGACAATCCGCCCCGCGACGTGTGCCAGCACTTCGGTGCGAAAGCGCTCGTTGGCCAACCGCTCGGGCGAGATCAGGAGGATGTCTACCTCGTTGCGTTGAATCGCCGCCTCGACGCTTGCCCACTCGTCCTGATTGTCGGAATTGATCGTGACCGCCCGCACGCCCATCCGCTCCGCCGCTGCTATCTGGTTGCGCATCAGCGCCAGCAGGGGCGAGATCAGCAAGGCCGGACCACTGCCCATTTCGCGTAACAGTTTCGTTGCGATGAAGTAGACGAAGCTCTTGCCCCAACCAGTCTTCTGGACCACCAGCAGCCGCCCGCGACCTTCCACGATATGGCGGATCGATTTCTCCTGACCTTCGCGGAATCTGGCATCAGCGAGCCCGGGTAACACTTCACCCGTCTGCAAGATTGTCTGAGATTTTTGCAGCCTAGCCCTTGCGCCGGGAGCGCGCACGCGCGTATATCCTCGCCAGGCGCAGCACGGCGACGCGTTCGGACGCGTTGGACAAGCTGGTGGCGGCCTTGCAGAGCGGCGTCTGCGATCCGGCCGCGGCGCGCGAACTCTACGCGCTCGGCCCCGACGCGGTCACCCTCGCGCTGCTCGCCGCGGCAC
>CAIWOY010000008.1 GCA_903914415.1 uncultured Phycisphaerales bacterium
CAGTCCGTTCTCCGCATCGATCGTGCTCGTCGCCTGCCACGTCGCCTGGTTATCCTCCGGCGGGAAGTCCGGCGACTGCGACAACCCCTTGCCCTCGGGCAGGCCGTACACGACGTACTGGAGCGGCTCGAGCGTCGACCAGTTGTCGCGGCTCTTCGGCATCCACGTCGGATCGAGCAGGATCAGATTCCCGTCCGGCTGGCGGATGCACGTGACCGCGTGGTTGAACTGGTCCGCCGGAATGCGGTCCACGCGCTGCCGGGCCATCGTCATCACCAGGTACGACTCGAAGCCCGCGACCCGCAACATCCCGACCAGCATCCCCGCCTTGTCCTTGCACACGCCGCACCGGTCGTGGAACGTCTCCTTGACGTCGTGGATCGTGTAGCCCTCGCACATGCCGCGGCTGGTGCCGGCGTAGCGGACGTTCTCGGCGACCCAGTGATTGAGGGCGGTGTACTGCTCCTCGTCGGTCGTGCAGCCCTTGATGACCTCGGCGACCTTGGCCCGGATCGCGTCGTCGGCCTGGAATTGCGGCTCGCTGACCTTGCACAGCCAGCGCGACTTGTCCTCCCACGTCGGCAGCGTCGCCAGCAGCAGCTTCGTACCGACGTTCGGCCACGGCTCCATCGACGGCTCGTGGGTCAACGGGACGAGGTCCTTCTTCTCGAACGTGTAGACGAGCTGTTCGCCGTCGAGCAGCACCGTCGGCCGCAACTCGCCGCTGTAGACCTCACATTGCAACGGCTTGTCGCGCGGCACGCGCACCGTGTAGCGCTTCTCCAGGATCGGATAGCTGTTGGCCCAGAAGTGCGCCTCGTCGTGCCAGTGCCCCAGCACCGGCGGCTTGAGCACCTCGCCCAACGCGTTGCGCTCGGTCGAATCGGAGCCCGGAGCGCTAGCGACGGGTTGCCGCACCGGGTTGGGTTCCTCGGAACCCGCTCGCTTGCGCTCGGGGCTCTGATCCGGTGCAGCGTCCTCGCTGTCGGCCAGGTACGCCACGTTGAATCCGGTCATCTCGGTGATCGTCTCGACTGCGTCGCCGACAGTCAGCCGCGGCACCTGCACCAGATACTGCTGGGTGCCCCAGAAGATGCTGCCGGCGGCCTGCGGCTGCTCGACCTTCGTGTCGAGGGGGACCTCCTCGACGCCGCCGTTGCCGCGGTACACGCGGACCGTGACCAGTTCAAGCCGGTTCGTGTGCGGGTCGAACGGGAACACCTGGACGGCCAGGCTGCGGATCGCCGCGTCGCGCAGGACCTTGGTCACGACGTGCTCGCGCGCCGTGCCGATGCCGCTCGGCCGCACGGTCACCGTCGTCTCGTCCAGCACGACGACGGCGTCGGCGTTGTGTTTGGCCGCATCGCCGGCCGCCGCGATCTTCGCTTGGATCGGGTCGGCGGCCACGGCCTGCGCCAGCCCGTGCGGAACCAGAAACGCCCCGATGAGAGCCAACCCAGCGCTGCGACGTAGGGGCATGGTTACATCTCCGAGCTGCTCGCTCCCCGATAGCCCACGCTCGACAAACTCAGGTGCGGTAGTGTAGCCAAAGCGGGCCCGACCACCAAACCGTGTGCGGGCGCCGGAAGGCGGCTGCGTCGTCATGAGCACACCGCGGCCCGGGCTTCGGCTGGCCCGGTCTGGCGAAGTCCGGCGTGGCATACGAAGCCAGGCCGTGGCAACCCGGGAGGGGGCGCGGGGCGCTGCAGCCGCGCCACGCGCGGGGGTGCGGGCGCGCAGCGGGGGCGCGGAAGGCGGCCAGAACCGGCTAATCCGGTGACAAGCGCGCCTTGGGTCAGTAATCGGAATGTGTTTTGGTGTCCCCTGTCCTCATGGTGGGCGGCGTTGTGCAGGCGACGACGACGTGTCACCAGCAATGGCCAATCGTCGGCC
>CAIWOY010000009.1 GCA_903914415.1 uncultured Phycisphaerales bacterium
CGTGCCGATCGGACACGCATAGCCGCAGAACGCCCGGCGGACGAGCAGGGCAAGCACGAGCACCCCGCCGAGAATGTAGAAGTTCGAGACCCCGAGCGAGCAAATCAGGTCGCCGCCCGTGACGTAGCCGTAGGCCGCCTCGACGCCGCCGAAGGGGCACCAGCGTTCGGCATGCCCACGCAGCGCAAAGACGCCCATCAGTGTAAGCGCGAGAAAGCTGAGTTGCAGAAGCCGGCGTGTTCTCTTCATTCGTCCTCGGTGCGCACTTCCAGCGGCGCTAGCGCTGCGCCGCCCCGGGCTCAGCCAACTCCTCATGTTGCCGGAACCCCGCCGGCGATTCCAGTGCGATTTCGCGGCGGGGCGCGAAAAAGCACAACAGGAGCCCGATGGTCAACAATCCGCCGGCGCCGATAACCCAGGACACTGGCGGCGCACCGGTCTCGGCGGGGTTGAACCCGAGCGCCGTCAGCCACGGCTTGAGGCCGTCCTCGCGGATGGACAGGCCGCTGATGGCGTTGTGCAGGAAGTGGGCGAGGAACGCGGGCCACAGCGAGCCGTAGCGCACGACCAGTAACCCGAACAGCAGACCCAGGGCGCTCGTGGAGATCAACCGGTGCACGCTGTGGTGGTAGAGGCCGAATGCCAGGGCGGCGATCAGCACCGCGCCCGCCTTACCGAGTCCGTTGCGCAGGCCGCTGAGGGCGTAGCCGCGGAAGAAGAACTCCTCGCACGCGGCGGGGACCAGCCCCAGGAAGAGCAGCATGACCAGCGGCGATGTGTCGCCCAATTGCCGGGTCATTTGCTCGAAGGCCTGTTCCATCGCCCGCGGCAGCGGCAGCCAGCCCTCCTGAAACACCAGCCAGGCCTGCGCGAGCACCCACGTGGACAGCCCGAAGCACAAGGCCACCAGCAGGGCCATCCCCGGCGGCCGCGCGAGCGCAAACGTGGTCCTGATCCGCACGCGCATGTACCCCGCCGCGGCCAAGGGGGCGACGCCGAAGAACACGACCATCGTCGCCGCGATGCCGCCCCAGAACCACAGCGTACCGATCACGCCGGGCACGTGCAGCAGTTGCTGCTGGGCGAAGAACATGAGCGAGAAGACGACGGCCAGCAGCAGCGCGGCCTGGGCAATGCTTGGGGTGTCGGCGGGCTTGAAAAAGCGGCGTTGGAACAGCGTCCTGACCGATCCGCTGTCCGCGAAGAGCACCGCCTCCTGGCCGAACAGCCGGGCCGCGACCGCCACCGCCGCCCCCGCGTACAGCGTCGTGGACAGCGTTACCCACACGATCGCGACCACGTCGAACTTCCCCATGAACAGGTCGCGCGTCAGGATCACGATGTTCGTCACCGGCACGATGAGTAGCGGCCCTTCCAGACGCGTCCCGGGCAGCACGCCGACGATCGCGGGGATCATCGCGGCGACCATCACCGGCATGACGTAGTTCTGGGCCTCCTTGAAGCTGCGGGCGAAGCTGCACACCGCCAACAGCAGCGCGCTGAACATGACCGCCAGCGGGATCAGCAGCACCAGCACCCACGGGAGCGCCGCGAGCGGGATCACCACATCCTTGCCGCGCGTCAGCAGGTCGCCGAGCCCGCCGAGGTAGATCGTCCCGCCGATCGACAGCAAGTTCAGCGTCGCACTGAGCATCCCGATCAGCGCGACCACGACGAACTTGCCCGCGATCAGGTCCACCGTCGGCACAGGCGCGACCATCAGCGTCTCCAGCGTGCCCCGCTCACGCTCGCCGGCGGTCAGGTCGATCGCCGGGTAAACCGCGCCCGTGATCGTCATCATCACCAGGATCAGCGGCACGATCTGGCCGAGGATCGACCCGCCGACTTTCTCCGGCGTCGCGGTCGTCTCCTCGCGAAACTCGATCGGCCGGATGAACGCGGGATCGAGCTCCGCACGTTTGAGCCGCTGGGTGAGCATGGCGTCGGCGGCGCGCTGGAGGATGCTCTCGAGCCCGGTGGCCGCGATCTGGCTGCGGATGTCGGTCTGGTCCATCAGCAGCGTGACCTGCGTGCAGCCCGAGCCCGCGGGCGCCGGTGGTGTTCCGTCCAGCAGCAGCCCGACGTTCACCTGGCCCTGGGTGACCATCTCCCGCACGTGGCCGGGGTTCGCGACGACGGCGATGGTGTAGGGCGGCGGCTGCCGCCGCACGTCCTCGCGGGCCGCCTCGGTCGCCGACCGGTTCTGCAACCCCTTGGCCTTCGGTTTCTCGGCCGGCAACTGCCCCTGCTGCTCGCGCTCGACCAGCTCCTCGGCCGGCAGTCCGGCGGCGCCCGGCCGGCGCGTCGGGTCCTTGTCGATCACGTCGCGCAGCCAGCCCGCCACCTCGGGGCCGGCCACGGCCACCCGGTACTCCTCCTGCTTGAGCCGGCTGATTTGCAGCTCGAACCCCTGGAGCGACCCGAGGATCATGGCCGGGTACAGCACCATCGGCACCAGCACCATCGCGATGAGCGTGCGCCGGTCGCGGAGCGTGTCGGTCAGCTCCTTGCGCCAGATCGTGTTGATGCGCGTGAATCGGTTCATCGTGCCGTCACGGGGGCGAACACGGAGTCGCTCGCGCCCACCAGTTGCAGGAACACTTCGCTCAGCCGCTGCCGCCCGGTCTGCTGCTTCAGCATATCGAGCTCGCCTTCGGCGATGAGCCGGCCGTTGTGAATCAGCCCCATCCGGCGGCACAGCATGTCGATCTCGTCCAGGGCGTGCGTCGAGAGCAGGACCGCCTTGCCCGCCGCCGCCTGCGTGCGGATGAAGTCCAGGATGAGCCGGTTGCTGAGCACGTCCAGCCCGAGCGTCGGCTCGTCCAGCACCAGGATGCGCGGGTCGGCGATGAGCGCCCGGGCGATGTTAACGCGCTGCTTCTGCCCGGTAGAGAGCGCGCCGCAGCGCAGCTTCAGGTACTCGCCCATGCCCAGCCAGTCCGACAACTGGCGGACGCGGGCCCGCGCGACGTCGCGCGGCAGGTCGTACAGCGTCGCGAAGTACTCCAGGACTTCCGCCGGCGTCAGACGGGCGTACAGGCCCGTGTTCGCCGTGAGATACCCGATCTGCCGCTTGACCAGGTCTGGGCGCTCGGTGACATCCTGTCCGCCGATGAGCACGCGGCCGGCGGTCGGGCGCAGCAGGCCGCTGATCATGCGCAGGGAGGTCGTCTTGCCCGCCCCGTTGGGTCCGAGCAGGCCGTAGATCTCGCCCGGCTGGACGGTAAAGGAGATGTGATCGACGGCGACCTTCTCGGTGCCATCCGGGTTGGGGAAAACTTTCGTCAGTCCGTCGATCGCGATCATCCGTGATCCCGGGCGCGCCCGCCGCGCCACCGTGCATTCTTACCTTATCGGCACGTGGGTCTGCCGTGCTCGATAGCCTACCGGAAGCGCCACGCCCGCGACAGCGCGCTTCCCGTGCGAATCCACCCGCAGTTTGCCGTGAAAAGCCGGCCGCCTTCGCTTATCCTGCGCGGCGTCTGGAGGTGCGCATGGACGGGTTGCGACACACGACACATTGGCTCATCTGCGGCGTCGTCGGGGTCTTGCTCGCGGGACATTGCGCCGCCCGGGCGGAGCTGGCCGACGTCTACCTGCGAAACGGCCTGTGCCTGCGCGCCGACGTGACCGTTACGGACGAGGCCGTCATCCTGCGCAACGCGGCGGGCGAGGCGCGCCTGCCCCGCGTCGACGTCGCGCGCATCGTTCCCATCAACCCGGCAACGGGCGAAGCGGAGTCGCAACCGGCGACGCGCCCCGCGACCGAGCCGGCCACGCAGGAAGCCGCCGGCGCGCACGCGGAGAAGCCCCTGCCCGGGGAACTGCCGCCGGCCCCGCTGCTGTCCAAGCGGGATGTGCAGCACCTGAAACTGCACGAGCTGGTGCTGGAGGGCACGCCCGAGAATGTGCACGTGCAGTTCGAACGCAAGAACAAGCAGCGCGACCTGGCCGCCGACGTCCTGGATGAGCTGCGCAAGCGTCCGGATTTCAAGCCGGCGTGGGCCGAGGTCCTCACGCGCGGCCAGCCGCCGGAGAAGCTGCAGCTCATCGTCCGCGAGACCGGCACGAAGTACGCCGACCGGATCGACATCACGAGCGATCCGGAGGTGCTCGACATGTTTCGGCGGCGCGTGCTGCCGCTGGTGAACAACAGTTGTGCGCGGGCTGGGTGTCACGCGGGAACGACGGCCCGCGCGTTCCGCCTGCCGATCGGCTCCAGGGCCGGCGACGCGTATGGGTACGCCGTCTTTGCGCTGCTCGATCCGATGCAGGGTGGGCAGGGCCCAGTGATCGACCGGGAGAGCCCCGAAGACAGCCTGCTGCTCACGTATATGCTGCCGCAGGAGGACAACGGCCGCGCCCATCCGCCGGTGGGCCGGGGACCGAGCTTCAAGCCGGTGATCTGGGGTCGCGACGACCCGCAGTACCGCACCGTCGTGGATTGGATCAAGTTCCTGGTGCGGCCGCGGCCGGACTATGACCTGGAGTACAAGAA
>CAIWOY010000010.1 GCA_903914415.1 uncultured Phycisphaerales bacterium
GGCCACGCCGCAACTGATCGTCACGGCGACCTGCGTTCCGTTATGCACGGCCACATGCGCGGCGACGGCCTGGCGAATCGTCTCCGCGAGGGCAACCGCCTCGCCGGCCGACGCGCCCGGGCACAGCACGACGAACTCCTCGCCGCCGAAGCGGGCGCAGAGCTCCGGCCGCGCGGCCGCGTTCCGGATGATCTCCGCGGCGTCGCACAAGGCCCGGTCACCGGCGTCGTGGCCGTGGGTGTCGTTGATGCGCTTGAACAGGTCCAGGTCGAACATGATACAGCTCAGCGGGTAGCCGCGCCGCGTGGACAACTCCCAGACCTCCGCCAGCCGTCCGAACAGGCACCGTCGATTGGCGAGCCCGGTCAGGGCGTCGGTGTTGGCCAACTTCTCCAGCTTCTGCGTGAGCACGGCCAACTGCGCGTTGGCCTTGTGATATTCGAGCGTGCGTTGCAGCAGCTCGTCCTGGAGCCGCAGAAAGCGTGCGCCGACGTGGATGCGCGCCAGCAGCTCGCCCGAGTGGTACGGTTTGGTGAGGTAGTCATTGGCCCCCGCGCCCAGCCCCTCGATCACGTTGTCTTTGCTGTCGTGGGCCGTCAGCAAAATGAAGTAGACGCTGCGCAGGGTCTGCAGCGCTTCCAGCTCGCGGACGGCGCGGCAGAGCTCCAGCCCGTCCATCCCGGGCATCGACCAGTCCGCCAGAATGATGCCGCTGCCCAAGCCCGCGATCAGTTGCAGGGCCGCACGTCCGTCGTCGTAGGCGACAACGTCATAACCCGCCTGCGCCAACTGCCGGCGGAGCAGCTCGCGCATCGCGCGGTCGTCCTCCATGACGATAATCCGTTGGTTGTTCGGCTCCCGCATTGGCATTGCTTTCAGCACCTGCGCAGCCGCGTTTTGCCTCCCGCTAGGCCCGCCACGAGATGCATCGGCAGAAGCGTGTCCCGGCATGACGCCCCGGTCGCATCTCCGCGCGCGCGACGCCGCCTCACCTCCGTTCCCGTTGCGGAGGATCGTTCTTTATGGGAAAGTTTGCAGGCGCAACTGGAGCGGATTCAGAAAAAGCCCGGCGTCGGTTGGGAGGGTGAGGCATCATTATCGAAAACGCTCTAGCGGCGGACGAACGGCGGCCCAGTCCAGTGACCGAAGACGCAACCAGCCAGCGGACCGGACGACAACTCTGGCTCGTACCTTCCGAAGGTCAGCCCGGGCGGCAGCCTGTCGCCGACGTGGCCGTCAACGCCCCGGCCACGCGCCTCTATTCCTACGCGGTCCCGGACACCCTGGCAGACGCCGTGCGCCCCGGAGCGCTCCTGCGCGTCCCCTTCGGGCGGGGCCGCCGCACCGTGGAGGGGCTGTGCGTACGCGTGACGCCGCAGGCCTGGGACCACACGCACCGCGCGGTGGTCGAAGCCCAGGCTGGCACAACCTGGCTGTCGCCGCCGCTCGTCGAGCTGGGGTCATGGGTCAGTGATTATTACGTCTGCTCGCCCTGGAGGACCTTCACCGCGCTCCTGCCGGCGTCAATCCGCCGGCCGCGTCTGCGAAACGTCACGTACCTGCGGGCCACGGGCGCCACGCCGGACCGGAAGCTGACCACGCGACAAGCCGGTTTGCTCGCGGCGATCGGCACCGGCGAGATTCGTCAGGACGAGGCCCTGCGACAAGCCGGCGTCCGCGCCGGCACATTGCGCACCCTGCGCCAGCGGGGCCTGGTGGAGTGCGTGATCCGCCGTGAGCCCGCCCCGCCGCGCGCCGCGGAGGCGGTGGCCCAGGCGGATTCGGCACCGGCGGAATGCGACGAGGACCGGTTCGCGCTGACTCCGGGGCAGCAGGCCGCGCTCGAGCGCGTCTGCGGCGCGCTGGGCGACGCGGGCGGGTTTCGTGTCTTCCTGCTCTTCGGTGTGCCCGGCAGCGGCAAGACGGAAGTGTACGTGCGCGCGATGCGCGCCGTCATGCGGGCGGGTCGACAGGCCATCCTGCTCATCCCGGAGATCGCGCTCGCCACGCAGGTCGTCGATCGCCTCGCGCGGCGTTTCTCCCGCGTCGCGGTGCTGCACAGCCAACTCCCGGCGCGTGTCCGCCGCGACACGTTGGCGGCCATCGCCGGCGGGCAAATCGACGTCGTCATCGGCACGCGGACCGCCGTGTTCGCCCCGTGCCCGCGGCTGGGGCTGATCGTGGTCGACGAAGAGCAGGAGGGGAGCTTCAAGAACCTGGCCGCCCCCTTCTATCACGCCCGCGACGTCGCCATCAAGCGCGGACAGATCGAGCACGTCCCGGTCGTGCTCGGCTCCGCTACGCCGGCGCTGGAGACCTGGCATAACGCGCAGGGGCGCGCGCACTTCGAGCTCCTGCGCTTGCCGCAGCGCGTGCCCGGAGCCACGCTGCCCGAGGTCGGCCAGATCGACGGCGGCGACCGCGAGACCGCCTCCTCATCGGCCCTGCTTTCGCCGGACCTGCAACGGCAAATCCAGCAAACCTTGCAGGCCAAGCAGCAGTGCATCCTGCTGCATAATCGCCGCGGGTACGCCGTGCACCTCCGCTGCGCGCGTTGCGGGTTGGCGGTGCGGTGCGAGCGCTGCGGCAGCCACCTCGTCTACCATCAGACCGAGGGCCGGCTCAAGTGTCACCGCTGCGGCGTGCAGACCCCCGTCCGCGACCGGTGCCTCGACGACTCCTGCGGCGGCCGCCTCGAACGCACGGGGCTGGCCATTCAGCGTCTGGAAGAGGAGCTGCGGCGGCTGTTTCCCGAGGCGCGCCTGCTGCGGCTCGACAGCGACACGATGCGGCGACGGGAGGATTACCGGGCGGCGCTGCAAGGCTTCGAGGCCGGTGCGGCGGACATCATGCTCGGCACGCAGATGGTCGCGAAGGGGCTGGACTTCCCGTGCGTGCGGCTCGTCGGCGTCATCGACGCGGACGCCGCCCTCGCGCTCCCCGATTTTCGGACCGGCGAGCGCGTTTTTCAGCTCATCGTGCAGGTGGTCGGACGAGCCGGCCGGCGCGAGGGAGCCTCTCTGGCTCTCGTGCAGACGACCCAGCGTCCGGCGCCGGTCATCGTGCACGCGCTGCGGCTGGACTACGAGGCGTTCGCGAAAAGCGAGCTGGACGCGCGCCGCCGGTTCGGCTACCCGCCTTTCACGCGGCTGGCACGGCTGGTTTGTGCCGATGCCCGTCCGGGCCGCGCGCGGGCGGCCGCCGAGCGGCTGGCGGAGGGGCTACGCACCCAGGCCGGGCGGATTCACGCGGCACTGCGCGTCGACCCCGCCGAGCCGTGCGTGGTGCCGCGGCTGCGCGAGATGTTCCGCTGGCAGGTGCTGGTCCGCGGCCCGCGCGACACGTCGGTGCAGCGCCTGCTGCACCAAGCCGCCGCAGAGAAGCAACTCGCGCCGCGGGTCCAGCGGTTCACGGTGGACGTGGATCCGCTGGACCTGTTCTGATTCATAGCCTGCGCGGCGGCTGGCCCGCGCCACCGGAATTCTCCGGCGGATTCGGGACTCCGGACACTAGTCCTTGGACGGGCGCGGCGTCGCGGGCGGGTTCGGCGACGGCGTTGACGGCTGCGGCGGCACGTTGGGCCGGCCGTTGGCCGCCGTGGCCGCGCCGCCGCCCGTGTGCGCCTGCGGCGCCTTCTGAGTCGCGCCGCTCTTGGCCGCGCCCTGCGCGGTCACGTCCGCCGGCGCATGCGCCCCGCCGCCGGGTTTTTGGGTGGCCGACCGCTGGGCCTGCTCGGTGGCCGCCTTGCGAATCTGCGCGCTGATCTTCTGGCGGTCGATGATCTCCTGGTTGGCCTTTTCCGATGTCGCCGTGCCGCCGGCCTTCTGCGGCACCTTCGGGGCCGCGGTCAACCGCGCGTTCTGGTGCGCAGCCTGCGGCGTGTTCTTCTGCTGCGTGGTGACGTTCTTCTGGGTCTGCTGTGCACAACCGATGGCCAGCGACAGCACGCACGCCAACGACCAGGGCACGACACGCTTCGCAAACTGCATGACAAATCCTCCGTGGCAAAGTTGACAGAGCAGGACCCGGCGTCGGCAGGGTCCTCGGCGCTCAAAAGTCGCCCGTCCAGCGTCTCTTTCATCGGCTGATCGGATGCGCGCCCTGTGCCTGGCCCGCGCCGCGGTCAGAACGTGGCGCACTTGTTGCGCTGCTGACGGAGGCCGCACCGCCCGCTACACTGAGCGTATGGACGCCACGGGAATCCTGATCGACGAACGCTTCCGCCGGCACGCCACGGGGGAGGGCCACCCGGAGTCCCCCGCCCGCCTGCAGGTGATTCAGGAAGCCCTCGATGCGGCCGGCTTGCTGAAAAGCTGCCGGCGGATCGAACCCGCCCCCGCCTCCGACGCCACGCTCCAGCTCGTCCACACGCACGACTACCTGACGCGCTTGGACGCGGCGTGCCGCCAGGGCTACCCCTACATCGACGTGCCCGACAGCACGATCTGCCCCGAGAGCCTGGACATCGCCCGGCTAGCCGCCGGCGGCGTTATCGCGGCCGCCCGCCAGGTGGCCCGCGGCGAGCTGCGCCGCGCGTTCTGCGCCGTGCGTCCCCCGGGCCACCACGCCGAAGCCGACCGCGCGATGGGCTTCTGCCTGCTCAACAACATCGCGCTGGCCGCGTGCGTGCTCAAGACGGAGTTCAAGTACGACCGCCTGCTGATCGTCGATTTCGACGTGCACCACTGCAACGGCACGCAGCACACGTTCGACGCGGACCCGTCCGTGCTCGTCATCAGCCTGCACGCCCACCCGAACTACATGTACCCGGGGACGGGATTCGAGGAGGAGGCCGGCGTCGGTCGCGGCCACGGATACAACATGAACATCCCGTTTTCTGCCCGGAGCCACCGACGACGAGTACCGCGCCGCGTTTACCGACCGCATCATTCCGGCCGTCGCCCGCTATGCCCCGCAGATGGTCCTCGTCTCCGCCGGCTTCGACGCGCACGAGGACGACCCGCTCGGCAATCTGTCCCTCTCCGACAACATTTTCGCCTGGATGACGAAGACGCTGGTCGAGTTGGCGGAGCGGCACGCGCAGGGCCGCCTGCTGAGCGTGCTGGAGGGCGGCTACGACGCCGGCGTGCTCGCACGCTGCGTCCCCGAGCACGTGCGGCTACTGGCCGCGTAGCCCCAGGTCGCCGGCCCCCACTGCTGCGTTGGATTGGTCCCCCAAAAAGAGCGCGGCCCGCTCCTTGTCACCAAAGAGCAGGCGCGCCGTTTGTTGGCAAGACGGGCGAGCCGAGCAACATCCTGCCAACACTCCTCCACACGCGTGGAGAAGATTTACCATTACCCGCAGTAACCCTGCGGGCCCGGCAGTTATTCCAGTCGTCCGATCGAATTATAGCGCGGTCCGGCGCGCCGCCACGCGCCGCGCGCGGTTTCTATGCGCGCGGCGGCGCAAACGTCCTTCGCGTACAATCCAAAGGGGCGCGAGTCGCCCCGCGCCGCGGACGACGCGGCGCGCGATCGGGTCAAAACCGATGTTGGAGCCCCTGAAAAGCGCGTTTGCCTCGCATCCCCGCCGCTGGCGGGAGTTCCAGTACGTCTATCCGGTCATCTCGCGCCGCAGCCAGGGCTTGAGCATCGGCATCAATCTCTGCCCAACCGCATCGTGCAGCTTCCACTGCACGTACTGCTCGGTGGATCGCGCCTCCCGCGCGCCCGCGGAGGAAACTCCGGTCGACGTCGCCCGGCTCGAAGCGGAACTCCGCCACCTCGTCGCGACGCGTGCCCAACTCTTCGACGAGCCGGAATTCCGCGGCATTCCACCCGCGTTCCAACGCCTCAACGACTTCGCGTTCTCGGGCGACGGCGAGCCCACGCTTTCGCCGGCGTTCCCGGCGGCCGTCCAGATCGCCGCCGCCGTGCGGCACCACTACGGGCTCGCCGACGTGAAGCTCGTGCTGATCACCAACGCGTCCGGCCTGGCGCAGCCTGCGGTCGTCGCCGCACTCCGGATTCTCGACCAGCACAACGGCCAGATCTGGGCCAAGCTGGACGCCGGCACCGAGGAGTACTTCCGCCAGGTCAACCGGGCCGGCCTTAGCCTGCAACAGATCCTCGACAATCTTCTGGCCACGGCCCGCGTGCGGCCGATCGTGCTGCAATCCATGTTCCTGCGCCTGCACGGCCAGCCCCCGCCGCCGGCCGAGATCGCCGCCTACGTCGAGCGCGTGCGCGGGCTGCTGGACGGCGGCGGCCGGATTGCCCTGGTGCAGCTCTACACCGTCGCCCGCCATGCGGCCGAGGCCTTCGTCGCCCCGCTCAGCGCGGCGGAGCTGGGGCTGATTGCGGACATGGTCCGCCCACTCGGCATCCCCGTCGCGGTGTTTCCGTAGAGCCGAGTGCGCCCCGCGGCGCGCGGACGTTCCAAACACTTGTAGCACAGGGGGTACGAACGGCTCAGCCCAACGCGCAGTGCATCGCCAGCAGCGTCAGGTCGTCCAGGTTCTTCCCGGACCCGAGGTGGCGATTGACGACGGCCAGCGTCGTGCGCAGCAGATTGTCCGGCGTGCGGTCGGTCAGCGCCGCCAGCGCCGCGCGGACGGGGTCGACCTGCAGCATCTGTCCCGCCGGGTCCTCCGCCTCGATCAGCCCGTCGGTGTAGAACAGCGCCGCCTCGAGCCCGGTGCCGGCCTCAAGCTGCTGCAAGCGAAAACGCTCGTCCGGCTCGACGCCCAGCGGCAGCGAGATGCCTTCGCTCAGCGTGCGCGTCTCTTCCCGATCGAGCAGGAGCGGCGCCGGGTGCCCGGCGTTGACGAACTCGAGTATGCCGCGACCGACGTCGAGCCGTCCGACGATGGCGGTGATGAAGACGTTGCTCTGCGTGTTTCCGCACACCAGCCGATTCAGGTGCCCAGCCAGCTCGGGCAGCGGGATGTCCGCGGTCAGCCCGATGTGCACGGCGGCCTGGAAGTTCGCCATCATCAGGGCGGCCGGCAGCCCGTGCCCGGTGACGTCCGCGATCGTCACACCGACGCGTCCGCCGTCCAGCGCGAAGTAGTCGTAGTAGTCGCCGCCCACGTGTGACGACGGCTCGTTGTATCCGGCAAACTGGAAGCGGCCGGCGCGCAGCGGGCCGGCGGGGAACAGCGCCTGCTGGATCGTCCGGGCCTGCTTGAGCTCTTCGAGCACTTTCTGCAAATCGACGTGCCGGGCGAGCAGCCGCAGGTTCATGACCCCGACGCCGACCTGCCGCGCGATGGCCGCCAGAAACGCCACGTCGCCCGGCACGTACTTGGCGTTCGTCGTCACGCGGTCCCCGTAGATCACGCCCAGGATCTCGTCGCGGTGTAGGATCGGCACGCACAGGGCCGAGCGGATCGGGAAGCGCACCAGGCTTTCGGTAATCTGGCCCGCCAGGTCCACGGCCAGGTCGTTCACGACCGCGCACTCCCCGTGCACCAGCGCCTTGTTGATGAGCGTGCGGCTGACCGTGTACGCGCCGGTGTCGTCCTGCTGGACGTTGCGGGTCACGGGCAACTCGGTCTCCCCACGCGGCGCCTTGAGCGCGATCAGCCCGCGCTCGAAGCCGAGCGCCTCGCAGCACGCGTCCAGCGCCTGCTCGAGCAACTGGCTGCGCTCGAAGGTCCCGCCGATCCGCTCGCCAAGGCCCATGAGCAGTTCCAGGCGGCGCTGGTTCAGGTCCAGCTCGAGCCGGCGGCTTGCAGGGAAAAAGCTCGTTTCGCCTGGTGGCACGGGTGCGTCATGCTGAAAACGCACTTCGGTGCGCGGCTCGGACGGCGGGCTGCCGCCGACGATCTCGATCTCGCAGTCGCCGACCCGCAGGCTCTGGCCGGCGGCCCGAACCGTGTTGCGAAACGGCTCGCCGCGGTCGACGCGCGTCCCGTTCTTCGAGCCCTTGTCGCTGACCAGCACGCGCCCCGTCTCGTCGAGCCAGACTTCGGCGTGCTCACGCGAAACGTCGTCGCTGGGAAGCTGAACGTCGCAGCTCGCCGAGCGTCCGATCGTGATCGGGCGCGCCGCGAGCTGCAGGGTGCGGGTCGCCCCGTCGGCAAGCCGGATGATCAGCGCCGCCATGGGGGCTATCCGTAGACCCAACGCGCGAAGAACTCGACGATCTTACGGACGGGGCTGTACGGGGCGGCCAACGTGTTGCCGAGCGCATCCGGAGCGAAGACGATGTCCAGGTTCCGCTCCAGCCCCGCCAGGCAGCCGTTGACGAACACTACGCCCGTCAGCGCCACGAGCATCGTCAGCCGCCGCAATGTCGTTCGGCTCGTCATGGCTTCTCCCAAGATTCAGCCCGCTGGCGTGCTCGGCCCGTCCGCGCGCACGCCGGACAACGGCGCAGATATTTTATATGCCGGCGGACCATCTGGCGACGGGGAATGTGCGCGCCCGCGCGTCCATACGCAGGACCGCAAACCGCTTTCCGCCCTTCCGCCCTTCCGCCCTCGACTGGTTATTCGCTGCTCGTAATTTACTATTCTCGCCATTCCCCGCCAATCTCCGCCACCCGCCGCCAATCTCCGCCAACCTTCCCTTCTCTCTTTGCCTTCCGTCTCTTTGTGGGGAATACTTGAGATGCTCACGCAGTGCCAGAGCCTGCCTTGACGGCCCGCTCGGCGGTGTGGCACCGGCCCTGAACCGGTGAACCGTGCACCC
>CAIWOY010000011.1 GCA_903914415.1 uncultured Phycisphaerales bacterium
ACATGTCCTTCCTGGCCCCGGTCGACGGCGTCCTGAACATCTGGGTCGGGCCGGCCGACCAGCTCGACGCCGCCAAGCCGATCACGCACGACAAGGGCCGCGGCATCCGCCAGTACTTCTGGGCCTGGACCAATCGCCACATCCTGTATCTCCAGGACAAGGACGGCGACGAGAACTGGCGCGTCTACAGCATCGACCTGCGCTCCGGCGACGCCAAAGACCTGACGCCGGCCAAGGGCGTGCAGGCGCGCATCCAGGAGGTGAGCGAGAAGCACCCCGCGGAGATCCTGATCGCTCTGAACGATCGCAACCCGCAGCTCCACGACATCTATCGCGTCAACGTTGACACCGGCGAAAAGAAGCTCGTCCTGGAAAACGACGGCTACGTCGGGTACCTGACCGACGACGACTATGCCGTGCGCTTCGCCATGCGCGTCACGCCGGACGGCGGCAGCGAGGTGTTGGAGCGTACGCCGCAGGGCGAGTGGAAGTCGTTCATGAAGATCGGCCAGGACGACAGCCTGACGACAGAGCCGGCCGGGTTCGACAAGACCGGGCAGGTGCTGTACATGATCGATAGCCGCGACCGCAATACCGCCGCTTTCGCTACGATCGACCTCAAGACCAGTAAGGAGACGATCGTCGCCGAAGACCCGCGCGCGGACATCAGCGGCGTTCTGGCGCATCCGACTGAGAAGACGATCCAGGCGGTCGCCTTCACCTATCAACGCAAGCAGTGGAAGATTCTCGACCCCGCGCTGGAGGCCGACTTTACCTATCTGCGCACGGTCACCGACGGTGACTTCGAGGTCACGAGCCGTACACTGGACGACAAGCACTGGATCGTGGCGTACGAGATGGACACCGGCCCGGTGCGCTACTACCAGTACGATCACGCCGCCAAGAAAGCGACGTTCCTCTTCACGAACCGCAAGGCGCTCGAGGGGCTGCCGCTCGCGAAGATGCACCCGGTCATCATCAAGTCGCGCGACGGGCTCGACCTCGTCAGCTACCTCACGCTGCCGGTCGGCACCGAGCAGGGCGACACCGCCCGTCCGGCGCAGCCGCTGCCGATGGTGCTGTACGTCCACGGCGGCCCGTGGTATCGCGACGACTGGGGCTACGAACCATATCACCAGTGGCTCGCCAACCGCGGCTACGCCGTGCTGGCCGTTAATTTCCGCGGCTCGACCGGGCTGGGTAAACAGTTCATCAATGCCGCCAACTTGCAGTGGGGCGGCAAGATGCACGACGACCTGGTGGACGCGGTGAAGTGGGCGATCGCCGAGAAGATCGCCGACCCGAAGAAGACGGCGATCATGGGTGGCAGCTACGGCGGCTACGCCACGCTCGTCGGCATGACGTTCACGCCGGAGCTGTTCGCGTGCGGCGTGGACATCTGCGGGCCCTCGAACCTGGTGACGTTCATGGAGGCGGTGCCGCCGTACTGGAAGCCGATTCTGGACATGTTCGTCGCCCGGATCGGTAACCATCAGACCGAGGACGGCAAGAAGTTCCTGATGGAGCGCTCGCCCATCACGCGCGTGGACAAGATCGCCGAGCCGCTGCTGATCGGGCAAGGCGCGAACGACCCGCGCGTGAAGCAGGACGAGTCGGACCAGATCGTCAAGGCGATGCAGGCCAAGAAGATCCCGGTGACGTATGTGCTGTTCCCCGATGAGGGTCACGGCTTCGCGCGGCCGGAGAACCGCCTCGCGTTCAACGCCATCGCGGAGCTGTTCCTGGCCCAGCATCTCGGCGGTCCAGCTCAGCCCATCGGTGACGACTTTAAGGGCTCGAGCGTCGGCGTCCCCAGCGGCGCCGCCGACATCCCCGGCGTAAAGGACGCGCTGCCGAAGTCTTAGAAGGAGCCGATTGTAGCGCCGGCCCCCCGTGGCCGACGTAGACGGTACCGCCGGCCCCCCGTGGCCGACGTGGGAGCGCACGGCTTCATCGAGCCGTCAAACAGGCCCCCGGTGCAGCAAGTATTCTGCGCCGGGGGCTTGACATATCGCGAAAATGATATACACTATTAGTGACATAATTCGATGGACTCAGCCCCCGAGTCCACGACAAGAAACGTGGAACACACGTGGGGGCGCCATGTAAGGGCACCGAGCGCATCGGCTGCACTCGAGCTCTGCCGGAGGTAGAAAGAAGAAGTGTTCCACCTTGATGACATGCCGGGAACACCGGCAGGAGGCGCGTATGCGCATCAAGGTGGAACTGCACCAGGCGGTATGGAACTGCCTTCAGGACCGTTTGACGCCCGCGGAGCGTGAGTCCTTCTCCGCACGGCTGGAAGATGTCCGCCGGGCGCCCATCCGGAACTCCGAAGCATCGCATGATCCGCGGCGAGGACCGTACATGCTCCGCTTCTTCCGATTCGGAGCCGCCGAGCGTTGGATCGCGATCATCGAGTACGACATCGCGCGAGCGCGCATCAAGGTGCTGGAATGCCGACTCTTGAGACCGAGACGACCGGGACCAGGGTCAAGCGGCCACGACGGGGGCACGTAACGCAGCAGCGCCCGCAACACGAGGGCCTATCCCATGCGTACGTGACGCTGCAGGACCGCGCGACCTACGTCCTGCTGCCCGTGGAGGAATACGAGGAACTCGTCAAGGCCGACATGGTGCGCGAGGCCGTCGCCAGGCTCGAAGACCCCCACGCCGAGTGGATCGACTTCGACGACTACAAGCTCCAGCTCGCCGGCAGCAAGCTGGCCGCCGCCCGCAAGGCCAAAGGCCTCACGCAGACGCAGCTCGCCAGGAAGCTCGGCCTGCCGCAGTCGCAAATCTCGCGCATCGAGCGCAACCCCGACCGGACAACGGTCCGCACGCTCAAACGCATCGCCAAAGCCCTCCGCGTGAACGTGCGCACGCTCGTCGGCTAACCGCCGGCGGCCTCTGCCGTGCAACGCGGCCTGTTGCGGCTCGAACCGTGGTCAAGCGCGGGGAATCTGCGTACCATCTGATCGTCGGGGCCGAAGTCGGCTCCGATGGAAGGCCGAAGTATGTCCTGTGCGCGCGTATTGTGGCTGCCGCTCACCGCTGGATTGCTGATCCCCGGCTGCGGCCTCGGCGAGGCCGACGACTATGCGCCGCTCACGGCCACCGACAACTTCCGCATCATCCAGAACGGCCAGGCCTATCGCTCGGCCCAACTCGACCCATCGACGCTGCGGCTGGTCGTTCAGCAATACGGCATTCGCACAGTCATCAACCTCCGCGGCGAGAATGCCGTCGCCGTGTGGTACCAGCGCGAACGTGCGACGGCCGAAGAGCTGAAGCTGAAGCTGGTGGACATCCCGCTCAGCGCCCATCGCCTTCCGTCGCGTGCGAATCTGCTCCAGTTGTACGACACGTTCAAGGCCGCGGACGGCCCGATCCTGATCCACTGCAGCGCCGGGGCGGACCGCGCCGGCGCTGCCGCCGCGATCTGGCGCATGGTCGTCCGCGGCGAGCCACGCGAGTCGGCGGTACGCGAGCTCTCGTTGTTCAACGGGCACCTTGCCCAGGCTTGTCCCGAGATGGACCAGTTGGTGCGGATTTTCCAGCCCAGTCGCGACTGGAACATGAACGAGTACCCCGGACCGTAGCCCGCAGCCATTCGGCGGGGCCGGCGAAGGATCGCCATGTCCGTTTCCGATCGTATGCCGGTTGACGATTCCGCGTCGAAGCAGGCGCGCGGCGCCCCGCCGCTTCAGGTCGAGCGCGGCACGTGCTACGTGCACTTGGCCTACGACGTCG
>CAIWOY010000012.1 GCA_903914415.1 uncultured Phycisphaerales bacterium
AAACGCAACGCCCTGCGGCAACCCCGCGCTGGCGTTTAGGGCTCTGCTGGCCGGGTCCCGCCTCGTACCGCGGGGCGGCGCGCCGACCGCCACAGTCTTGCGGCACACCCAGGCGGTGCGCTGGTCGCGCCAGACCATCTTTCGAGCCGACGTGATCCGGTCGTTGCGTTTCCGGGCTGGCCCCGGAACGGGGGCGACCCCCGCTCGGTCGCCTGCGGCCCGGACCGCGAGGCCGCCCGCGAGACACGGCCCAAAGTAACCGGCGGATTCCGCGAAACTTAGCCGCCGACGCTGCACCCGGCCTTTCGGCATCCGCCCCCGCCGCGGCCCGGGCGCACCTCGAGCCGTCGCGCGAAAGAGCGGCAGGAACCTTCTTGGCGCAGGGGAGTAAGGGGTGCCACGAGCGTCTGGTGCATGTAGAAGAGTCCCCGCTTCTTTTTTTGCCTTGTCGCGGGCAGCCCTGAATAAAGGGCCTGCCGCGCCTGGACGATGGGATACGCAGGCATGGAAAACCCGCATCGTAGCGCGCTGACGCCCGCGCTCCGGGACCGCGCGTAGCGGTCTGGGGACGATAACCAACCGCTCGATGCCCGGGCGCAGACGTAGCCCAGCGCGGGTGCGGACCACCCGCGTGCCGCCCGCAATGAGCCGACCCCAAAGGAAAAGGGCGACGACAGCAACCGAACCCAACACCGCGCATGGCGCATGGCGCATGACGTCTGCATCCAAGCAAACGGCTGACCGAGCGGGCACATCGGCGTGCCCGCCCAGCCAATGACAACGGAGCTCTTAAGGACACTTACCGGAGAACACTCATGTTGAAGGGTCTACCGCTGGCCACGAAGCTGGCCCTGGGTTTCGGAGTTGTGGTGGGCGTCGCCGTCGTGCTCGGAGTGACAGGCTACGTCATGTTCAGCCGCGTGGATTCCAACGTGGTCGCGCTCAGCGCGCACAGCCTGCCCGCTGTGAAGCACTCGACCGGTGTGGAACGGAGCGCGTTCGAGAGCATCCTCCAGGAGAAGAAATACCTGTTGGAGCAGAAGGATGAGATCCACCAGGCCGCCAAGCAAAAGCTGGCCGCCGTGAATTCGAGCCTGGACAACGTGGACAAGGTCGCCGAGCAGTTCAACGACAGCGCGCTGGCGACCAAGTCCAAGGACGTCCGGGGTATCGCCGGTCAGTACGGCCAGCTCTTTGAGGACGGGGTCGCGGCGCTAAAGAAGAACGAAACGGGGGCGGCGACCATGGACGCCAAGGGCGAGCTGGTCGGCAGCGAAGCCGGCGCATACATGGCCAGCAAGAAGACGGAATACCTCGAGGGGAAGGACGCGCTGACGGTCGTCAACCGCATCAACGCATTGGCGCTCGAGACGCGGATGAACGAAAAGGGCTACATGCTCTACAAAGAGCAGAAGTATTTCGACGTCATCGAGAAGAACATCGCCGAGTTGCTGAAGTGCTACGACCAGTTGGAGAAGCTGCATCCGGACGCCGCCGAGCAGAAGCAGATTGCCGACGCCCGCAAGGCCACCCAGGAGTACTTTGAGGCGGCCAAGGCCTGGGTGCAGACGCAGAAGACGACCGCCGCCGACGCCGACACGCTGCAGGCGAAGGGCAAGACGGTCAGCGAAGAAGCGCGGGCCTACCTGGATAACAAGCAGAAGGAGTACAACGCGGCGAAGGACGAGTTGGCGATCGTCAACAGGATCGCGACGCGAGCCTACATGACACGTCTGTTCGCGCGGACCTATATGGCCGCCGCCGACGAGGCCCTCGCAAAGAAGGTCGAGGACTCCATCGCAGAGTTGCTCAACCTGTACGACCAGCTCGACAAGATGAACCCTACGGCGGAGGAGCAGAAACAGATCGCCGCCGCCCGCACCGGCACGCAGAATTACCTCAAGTCGTTCAAAGACTGGGCGGCGGAGCAGAAGCGTGACGCGAACAGCGCGCAACTCACTGAACTATCGAAGAAGCTCACTCAGGACGGCGACGTCGTCAGCAAGGCGGCCGAGGAGTACCTGGCGGCTAAGGGACCCCAGGTAGAGAAAGTTGCCCAGGGCGTCTTCAAGGTGGCGAACATCGATCAGTGTGCCTACCGGATCCGCCTGCGCGAGCGCGACTACATGTTGCGCCAGGACGAGAAGACCTGGACCGAGATGAACCAGTTCCTCGACGAGTTGAACCAGTACTACAAGGATCTGCGCCCCCTGTCGTCCACCAAGGACGATCTGGAACGCATCGACCGCGCGGAGAAAGCGACGCAGGAATACGCCGCGGCCGCCAAGTCCTGGGTCGAGAATGACAAGCAGATGAAGACCGGCGCCGTCACGATGGACACCGATGGCCAGACGGTCGGCACGGCCGCCGCGGAGTACCTCACCGCCAAGGAGGGCCGCATCAACAAGGTCGCCGACGGCGTCTTCATCGTCGCCGACATCGCCGGCGAGGCCCTCACGACGCGGCTCAACGAGAAGGGCTACATCATCAACCAGGACCAGAAGTGCTGGACCGGGCTGAACGACCACATCACGAAGCTGACGAGCCTGTACGGCGACCTCCGCAAGGTGTCGCTGACGGCCGACGATCAGCAGCGCATCGAGCGCGCCGAGAAAGCCACCGGCGAATACCTGTCCGCGGCCAAGTCGTGGGTCGAGAACGACAACAAGCTGCACAAGGAAATCCTGCCCAAGATGAAGGAGATCGGCGACACCGTGATCACCACGGCGCAGACGGCGGAAAACGACGCCTGGAAGCAGTCCGATGAGCGCAGCGCCAGCGTAACCGGCATCGTCAGCAGCTCCAAGCTGATCATCATCGGTGCGCTGCTGGCCGGCGCGCTGATCGGCTGCGTGGCCGCGTTCGCCATCACCCGCTCGATCGCGAAGCCGCTCAAGAACACGTTCAAGGGCCTCAAGAGCTGCAGCACGGCGGAGCTGGAAGAGACCGCCACGACCTTCAACCGCATCATCGATTCGATGGCCGATGGCGTGTCGCAGGTCAACGACGCCGCCGGGCAAGTCTCTTCGGCTTCGCAGCAGCTTGCCGAGGGCGCCAGCGAGCAGGCCTCGGCCCTCGAAGAGACCAGCAGCGCGCTCGAGCAGATGGCCGCCATGGCCCGTACGAATGCCACCAACAGCAAGGAAGCCAACGACCTCGCCGCCCAGGCCCACAAGGCCGCCAGCGACGGCGAGAAGACCATGATCGGCATCAACGAGGCCAGCGACAAGATCAGCAAGATCATCAAGGTGATCGAGGAGATCGCCTTCCAGACCAACCTCCTGGCCCTCAACGCCGCCGTCGAGGCGGCCCGCGCCGGCGAGCACGGCAAGGGCTTCGCAGTCGTGGCCGAAGAGGTCCGCAACCTGGCGCAGCGGGCCGCCGGCGCCGCCAAGGAGACCACCGGCCTGATCGAGGAATCCGTCACCAAGTCCCGCGAGGGCAAGACGGCGATTCAGACGATCGTCGGCGGCGTGGCCAAGGTCACGGAGTTGATCAACGGCATTTCCAGAGCCTCGGAAGAGCAGGCCCAGGGCGTCGACCAGGTCAACACCGCCGTCTCGCAGATGGACAAGGTGACGCAGCAGAATGCGTCGGGCGCCGAAGAATCGGCGTCCGCCGCCGAGGAGCTCACCGCCCAAGCGGCGGCCACGAAGGGCTTTGTCGAAGAACTGGTCACGCTGGTCCGCGGCAACGATGCCAGACTCGGAACCTCCTCCAGCGGTCGGGCCAGAGCGGGGCAGAAACCGCCCCTCACCACCGAGCCGCACCATGGGGAGTTCGCCCATCCGCCCAAGCGCACCAAGCTGGCGAAAGCCGCCCACGCCGCCCACGCCCTCCACGGGACAACCACGGCGCACGACGCGGCGGGCGCCCCCCAGAGCGACAGCCTGAAGGACTTCTAGTACCAACGGTCCGTCTTTTGTTCGTCGCGGACGCCGAGCACCCCACTCGGCGTCCGCCCCGCGGCCTTCCAACCCGAGCAGCCGCGCTGGTCTGAAAAGGAGCAACGGTATGGCAACCACAACGATGGACAGACAGACGTCGGCCACCGGCGGCCCGGTCCGCTCCGACGTCCGCCAGCAAGGCGGGAAGTACCTCACCTTCAAGCTGGCCGGTGAGGAATATGGCGTTGAGATTCTTAAGGTGCGCGAGATCAACGGTCTGATGAACATCACCGCCGTGCCCCAGATGCCGCCCTATATGAAGGGCGTCATCAACCTGCGGGGCAAGGTGCTGCCGGCCATCGACCTGCGCATGAGATTCGGTCTGCCGGTCGCCGAGTACACGGATCAAACGTGCATCATCGTGGTCGACGTGGGCCAGGAGATCGGCATCCTGGTCGACACCGTCTCCGAGGTGCTGGACATCGCCGCCGACGACATTGACCAAGCCCCGATGCTCGGCGTCGCCGTCGATACCTCGTTCATCCTCGGGCTCGGCAAAGTCGGCGACGCCGTCAAGATCCTGCTCGACATCGATCAGGTGCTGAGCGTCGTCGAGCTGAACAGCGCCGCGGTCGCGGCGGCCAGCGCCCAGACGGTGACCGAGCCGCCCGAATACGGCGCCGGAACCAGCGGCGACTCCTAAACAGAGTCGCACGATCGGTGGCACAGTGGGCCGACGTCCGTGGTCAACACGGGCGCTGGCCCACTGTCTGCCGGGTTTCTTCAAGTCGTGTGATTCCGCTGCGTAAGTCGCTGGCGGTCGCGTGGCCTTGCCCTGCGGCCGTCGTAAAGCAGCACGCGATTACCGACTGCCGACGAGTCGGACGTCCTTTCCGGGCGACGGTCTCCCGGACTGCGACCGCATGTCTTATCGGATCGGGTCCCCGGCAAGCCATCGCACTGCAAGCTTTGCCCAAAGTCCTTGGCTGTCTGAGACGATGCGACAGGCAGGCATGGACAACATCGCGCCTAGCGCGCCGCTGACCGCACCCCGGGGGCGCACGCAGCCCATTCGGGCGGCCCACACGCTCCACCTCGTTTATCGCCGCCATGCCGGAACTGGAGCACGTAACACATGACACTCGGCAGGCAAATCCTGATCGCGAAGCTGACGCTGGTGCTGGTGCCGGTCGCGGCCATCACCGCCCTCGCCCTCTGGCGCTCGCAAGATGGCTTTCGGCGGGCGCTGGACGCGACCCAAGTCGCGTTTGGGCGGATCGGTACGCACGCCCGAGAAGCTCTCGCCGAGCAGGGCGCCGCCACGCTCAGCGCGCAGGCGGAGGCGGTGCGCACGCTCTGCGCGGCCCAGCAGGAACTACTGGAGCAGAATCTGAAGTCCGACCTGAGCATCGCGCGCGACCTGGTCGCCCAGGCCGGCACGCCGACATTGACCGCGGAGAAGCGCTCCTGGCGCGCCACCCGGCAGGATACCGGCGAGGTCGCCAACGTCGAGCTGCCGGCGCTGGCGCTCGGCACCACGCCGCTGCAACCGATCGTCGATCCCGAGACCCCGGCCCCGATCGTGGATCGCGTTCGCGACCTGTCTGGGGCGACCTGCACGCTCTTTCAACGGATGAACGGCGCGGGGGACATGCTGCGCGTGTGCACGAACGTGCGCAATTCCGAGGGCAAACGAGCCGTCGGGACGTACATCGCGGCGCGCGACGTCGACGGGCGCGAGAACCCGGTCATCGCCGACGTTCTGCAGGGGCGGACCTATGTCGGTCGCGCGCTGGTCGTGAACGCCTGGTACATCGCCGCGTATGAGCCGCTGAAGAATGCCGCCGGCGAGGTGATCGGGATGCTCTACGCCGGCGTGCCGATGGAGAGCGCCGCGTCGCTGCGCAAGGCGATCATGTCGATCAAGGTCGGGCAGACGGGCTACGTTTACGTCCTCAACGCCAAGGGCAAGACCCGCGGGCAATACGTGATCTCCAAGAACGGCCAGCGCGACGGCGAGAACATCTGGGACACAAAGGACGCCGACGGGCGTTTCATCATTCACGAGGTGTGTGAGAAAGCGCTGGCGCTCAAACCGGGCGAGGTCGGCGAGATTCGTTACCAGTGGAAGAACGCGGGGGATCCGGCCCCCCGCGAGAAAATCGTGAAGTTGACGTACTTCGAGCCGTGGGACTGGGCCATCGGCGTGGGTGCCTACACGGAAGAGTTCGGCCAAGCCGTTAATCAGATGGACACCGAAGGCCAAGCCGCCGTCCGGGACGTCGCGCAAGTGGCTGCACGTGCCCGCACGAGCGTCGCTGGCTGGTGCGCCGGCGTGGGCGCGGCCGCACTGTTCGTCGCCGCGCTAGCGGCCGTCCTGGTGACGCGCCGTCTGACGAAGCCAATCCAGCGAGTCATCGCCGGCGTGACCGAGGCGGCCGCGCAGGTTGTCGATGTCGCGCAGGTCGTGTCCACTAGTTCTCAGAAACTCGCGGAGAGCAACAGTCAGCAAGCCTCCTCGCTCGAGGAAACGAGCAGCGCACTCGAAGAAATGGCGGCGCAGACCCGGGCCAACGCCGACAACGCCCAGAAAGCCAACGAGCGGGCCGGTCATGCCCGCCGGAAGGCCACCGAGGGAACGCAGACGATGACGCAACTCAACACCGCCATGACCGCCATCAACGAGTCCGCGGGCAAGATCAGCCGGATCATCAAGGTCATCGAGGAGATCGCCTTCCAGACGAACCTGCTGGCCCTGAATGCCGCGGTGGAAGCGGCCCGCGCCGGCGAGCACGGCAAAGGCTTTGCCGTCGTGGCCGAAGAGGTCCGCAACCTGGCCCAACGTTGCGCGGGCGCGGCCAAGGACACGGCCGGCCTGATCGAAGACTCGGTCACGCGCGCCAAGGACGGCGGCACAGTCACGGAAACTGCGGGCCGGGTCCTGCACGGCATCGCCGGCGACGTTTCGCAAGTGGCCGAGCTGCTGCACGGCATCACGCAGGCGTCCAGCGAACAGACGCAGGGCGTCGAGCAGATCAACCTCGCCGTTGCGCAGATGGGTCAGGCCGTCCAACATAACGCGGCGAGCGCCGAAGAGTCCGCCTCGGCCGCCGAGCAACTCAACGCCCAGGCTGAAACGCTCCAGGCCTCGCTCGGGCAACTCACGGGGCTCGTCGGAGGCGCGCGACGCACAGCCCGAACCGGCTCCGCACGCCGCGACACCGACACGGCCGCCCCACCCGCGCATGCCACCGCGCCCCAGCCGCCGCGCCGTCGACGCGGCCGCGACTCGACGCCGCAGGCGACCGCCAGCGCTCCATCCACTGACCAGGATGCCATGATGGACTTCTAGAGCAATTTCACTTTTCCCCTTGCGCCGGGAGCGCGCACGAACTTATAGAGAGTCGCAACACAAGGAGGTGTTGCGATGCCGACGTATTCGTTGGATCTACGGAAGCGTGTCTTGGC
>CAIWOY010000013.1 GCA_903914415.1 uncultured Phycisphaerales bacterium
ACCCTCCCCCAGCCCCTCCCTAAGAGGGAGGGGGGTTCTGTTAGGCGCACTAAGGTGAAAAGGTGATAAGGTGACAAGGGGCTGACGGGCCGCAGGGGCCACTCCGGTACGCGTTATCACTTTATCACCTTGTCACTTTATCACCTGGCTGGCCCGCGTCCGCCTTGAGCGCTTCGCGTATGCCCAGCTCCGCCAGGCGCAGGGTGCTGTGGCCGAACGCGGTCAGCCGGCGATAGAGCTCGTCCAAATCGGTCGTCTCCTGGGCGAACTGCCGGAGCGCCGCGATGTCGTGCCCGATCCGCGCGCGGTCGGCATCGTCGAGCAAGTGGCCGACCTTCGCGAGCATCTGGACCGTCTTCTGCGTGTCGAACTCGACCTGGTTGAGCAGGTCGATCCGCCGATGAGCAGCCATGTCCGTCCGAGCGAACTGGAGGCTGTCGCGCGTGATGCGGTCCACTTCGTCCCGCGTCAGACCGTGGTTCGGCAAGATCTGAATGCTCGCGGCCTGGCCGCTGCGCCGCTCCTTGGCCGCGACGTTCAGAATGCCGTTTGCGTCGATCAGGAACTCGACCTCGACCTTGGGCATGCCGGCGGGCATCGGCGGCAGGCCGCGCAGCTCGAACTGTCCGAGCAGCCGGCAGTCCCGGGCCAGCTCGCGTTCCCCCTGGAGCACGTTGAGCTGGATGGCGGTCTGGCCGTCGACGAAGGTCGTGAACATCTCGGTCGCGCGGCAGGGGATGGTTGTGTTGCGGAGGATGAGCTTGCCCATCGCGCCCCCCATCGTCTCGATGCCGAGCGACAGTGGAATGACGTCGAGCAGGAGCATGTCCGTCCGCCGCCCGCTGAGGATCGCGGCCTGGAGCGCGGCCCCGAGCGCTACCACCTCGTCGGGGTTCAGCGCCGTGTACGGCGGCCGGCCGAACAGCTCGCCGACGCGTTTGCGGACCAGCGGGATGCGCGAGCAGCCGCCGACGAGAATCGCCTGCTGAATGTCCGCGGGCCGCAACTTGGCGTCCTTCAGCGCGTGCTCGCAGAGCGCGATCGTGCGCTCGACGAGCGGTGCCACCAGCCCCTCGAACTCCGCGCGCGCGATGACCCGCCGGTACACGCGGTCGCGTCCCAGGTCCAGCTCGAACTCGGCCTGGTCGTGGTCGGTGAGCCGGATCTTCGTGTTCTCGGCCAGCGTGCGGAGCGCCTGCTTCGTGGCCGGCGCGCTGACCGAGACGCCGAAGTGCTCGTGGATTTCGTGGCTGATGAGGTTGATGATCGCGCGGTCGAAGTCGTCGCCGCCGAGGTGCGTGTCGCCGGCGGTGCTCAGCACCTGCGAGACGCCCTCCTCGAGTCGCAGGACGGAGATGTCGAACGTGCCGCCGCCGAGGTCGTAGACGGCGACGGTCTGCCCCGCTTCGTCGGCCGCGCCGGTGCTTTCGGTCGTGCACCGCGCCATCGGCAGGGCGAAATGTCCCCGCGGCTCGGGTTTTGCGGCTTCCTGGCGCAGACCGATGCCATAGGCGAGCGCGGCGGCGGTCGGCTCGTTGATGATCCGGACGACCTCCAGACCGGCGGCCTGACCGGCGTCGCGCGTGGCTTGGCGCTGCGCATCGTCGAAGTAGGCAGGCACCGTGATGACCGCCTTCCGCACCGGCGTGCCGAGGTGCCGCTCCGCCCGGTCCCGCAACTCGCGCAGGATCAACGCCGAGATTTCCTCGGGCGTATACCGGCGGCCGGCAAGCTCGATCTGGACTGTGTCGCGCGGGCCGGCGGCGACGTCGTAGCTCAGGTACGGCAGGTCCTCGCTGACGTCCGCGACCCCCTTGCCGATCAGCCGTTTCACCGAGTAGACCGTCGCCCCCGCGTTCTCGACGGCGTGCTCGCGCGCAGCCCAGCCGATCGTCATCCGCGGCGGCCGGTCGCCCGCGCCCGGCGTCACGCCGATGACCGACGGTAGCCGCCCGTCGCCGTGCTCGTCGCGCACGATGTGCGGCCCCGCCGCATCCGCATACGCGACGAGGGAAAACGTCGTCCCGAGGTCGATGCCGACGATGGGTTCGCCGTTGTCCATCGGCGTCTATGACTCCGCCAGGAGCTTCTGGTAGTACTTGATCGAGTTCAACGCCGTCCGGAGTTGCGCGCGGGCGCCTTCGTCGCCGGGCAACCGCCGGGCCAGGTCCGCGATCGTCGCCAGGGTGCGGTCGTACACCGTGCGAGCGCGCGTGCCGCAGCTTTCGAGGGCCGCTGCGTCGCCGGCGGCCTTGGCTTCCTGAATCTCTTCCCGCAGCAGCAATGCCGTGCCCAGCACCTCGGGCGGGACGTTTTTGTCTTCCTTGGCGGACTTCCCGCCGACCAGCTCCAGCAGGTATTCTGCCCGCAGCACGGGGTCGAGGAGGACGCGGTGCGCCTCGTTGAGCTGGGCGCTGAGATGCAGGCTGAGCGACGAGTCGCCCGTGCCGTGATAATCCGGGTGCACGCCGCGAGACACTTGCAGGTACTTCTGTCGCAGCGCCGCCGGGTCGAGATCGTATGCGGGTGCGAAGCCGAAGAGCTCGAAGTGGTTCAGTCCCTCTGCCGGGTACAGGCTGCGGCAGTGATCGCAGAACAGCGGCGAGTCCATCGGCCCCTGGCACGCGGCGCACTTGGATGGCGCTCCCTGGCGCTGTCGTTCTGCTTCGGTCGATGACACGGTCGCGTCCTTACTTGGCGAAAGGGCCCAAAAGGCCTCGGGCCTGCGGATTCAAGTGTACGGCCGCGCACGCGGCCCTGAAACCCTGTGGCCCTTTGCCCGTCGGACCCTTCGCTCTCAGTCCTCTGCTCTTGACGACCTTGGTGCCTGGGCGGCGCACGCGCCGCCCTCAGGCCGAATAGCTTGCTCCGCAGCCGCAACTGTGCTTCGCGTTCGGGTTCTGGAACGTGAAGCCCTTGCCCATCAGGCCTTCCTGGAAGTCGATCGTCGTGCCGCTGAGGTTGCCGACCTCGTAGCTCTTGAAATCGCACACGATCAGGATGCCGTGCGACTCGAAGACTTCGTCGGTCTCGGCGACCGGGGCGCTCTGCTCGTCCCGCAGATCGAGCACGTAGGTCAGCCCGCTGCACCCGCCGCCCTTGACGCCGAAGAACAGGTACATCGTGTCCGCGCCGCCCATTTTCGCGATGTACTCGCGGACGCGCTGGGCCGCCAGCTCCGTCAGGCGGACGCCTTCGCCCTCGGCGGGCGGCACGGCCCGCGTGCGAGCCTGCGGTCGCGTTCCGGCGTTCGTCGTTGCGTCAGAGGCTGCGCTCATGCGTGTCATCCCTTTCGCTGTATCGTCTGATCCGGCTACTTCGCCGTGATCGCGACCTCCACCGCGGCATTCGCGCTCGGCCGGGTGCGCTTGGCCTTCAGGTCCGCGATCGCGGCCTTCACGGCGTCTTCCGCCAGTACGCTGCAGTGGATCTTCACCGGCGGCAGGGCGAGCTCCCTCACAATGTCGGTGTTCTTGATCTGCAGCGCGTCGTCCAGGTTCCGCCCCTTGATCCACTCGGTCGCCAGCGAGCTGGACGCGATCGCCGACCCGCAGCCGAACGTCTTGAACTTCGCATCCACGATGTTGTCGTGCTCGTCGACCATGATCTGGAGTTTCATCACGTCGCCGCACTCCGGCGCGCCGACGATGCCCGTGCCGACGTTGGGGCTGTTGCGGTCGAGCGCGCCGACGTTGCGCGGGTGCTGGTAGTGGTCGATGATCTTCTCGCCATACGCCATGCATTCAACTCCGTGCAGGCGAATCGCCTGCGTCAGTCACGGTCCCAGGCCGGGTCATTGCCCCGCCCAACGGACCGTCTGCAGGTCCACGCCTTCCTTGGCCATTTCGTAGAGCGGGCTCAACTCGCGCAGGCGGCGGACGGCGCCGACGACCCGCCCGATCGTATAGTCGATCTCCTCTTGCGTGTTGAAACGCCCCAGCGAGAAGCGGATGCTGCTGTGCGCCAACTCATCGCCGACGCCGAGCGCTTTGAGCACGTAGCTGGGCTCCAGCGAGGCGCTGGTGCACGCCGACCCGCTCGAAACTGCGATGTCATCCATGCCCATCATCATGCTCTCGCCTTCGACGTAGGCGAAGGAGAGGTTCAGGTTTGAGGGCGTCCGCTCGGTCGGGTGGCCGTTCAGGAACACCTCGTCGAGCTGTGACAGGATTCCGTCTTTGAGCCGGTCGCGGAGGGCGGCCACGCGGGCGGGCTCGGTGTCCAGGTGGAGCCGGCACAGCTCGGCCGCCGCGCCCATGCCCACAATGCCCGGCACGTTCAGCGTGCCCGAGCGCATCCCGCGCTCGTGCCCGCCGCCGTGCAGCACTGGCGCGCAGCGTACGCGCGGCCGCTTGCGGCGGACGTAGAGCACGCCGACGCCCTTGGGGCCGTGAATCTTGTGCCCGCTGGCCGAGAGCAGGTCGATGCCCATCTCCTCCACGTGAATCGGCAGCTTGCCGAACGTCTGGCAGCAGTCCGTGTGGAACAGGACGCCGCGCTCCTTGCAAATCCGCCCGATCTCGCGGAGCGGCTGGAGCGTGCCGATCTCGTTGTTGCCGTGCATGATGGAGACGAGGATCGTGTCGTCCTTGAGCGCGTCCTTCAATTGTTGAAGGTCGATACAGCCGAGGCGGTCGACGGGCAGGAACGTCACGCGGAAGCCGTGCTGCTCGAGATACTTGCACGGGTCGATCACCGCCTTGTGCTCGGTGACCTGCGTGATGACGTGCTTGCCCTTGTCCGCGTACATGGCGGCGACGCCCTTGACGGCGATGTTGTTGCTCTCGGTCGCGCCGCTGGTCCAGATGATCTCCTTCGCGTCGGCGCCGATCAGCTCCGCGACCTGCTGCCGGGCGGTTTCGACCGCCTGCTCGGCCTCCCAGCCGAAGCGGTGGCTCCGCGAGGCCGCGTTGCCGAACTTCTCGGTGAAGTACGGCATCATCGCGGCCAGCACCTGCGGGTCGAGCGGCGTCGTCGCGTTGTTGTCGAGATACACCTGCATTATGCGATCACCTTTGGGGTCTCGCCCGCGTCGGGCCGGTCGCCGAACGCCAGGTCAGCAATCGTCACCGCCCCCAGGAAGTCCCGCAGACGATCGTGCACCTTTCGTACCGACCCGCGCACCGGGCAGGGCCCCGTCAGTGTGCAACGCCGCGCGTTCTTTGCGGGGTTCGTGCAGCGCACCAAGTGCACCGGACCCTCGATTGCTTCGATGAGCCCGTCGAGCGTGAACTGCTCCGGCGGCACCGCGAGCACGTACCCGCCTTTGGCGCCCCGCACCGAATGCACGTGCCCCGTCCGGTTCAGCCGCTTGAGCACGTTCATCAAGAGCGGCAAGGGCACGCCATGCGCCTCGGCGATGTCCCGCGCACTGACGACTTTGTGTCCGGCGTGGGCCAGATGGCACACGGCGATCATCGCGTACTCCGTCTTGCGGGTCAGCGTGAGCATACACTTGGCCTCCTGGGCAGCTACTCTAAATATAGCATCTTGGCAGTCCTGTTTCAAGCCGTCCGGTGCGGCCGATAAGCAAGGCGGCGTTTAGGTGTGCCTAAGGGCAAATCTCTGGTCGCGCAGCGCGCCATGGCGAGCGGCCAGGTTCGTCCTCATCCCGACCGCAGGCCCTTTCGCCGCCGCAGCCCCCTCGGGCTACACTAACGGACATGGACGGTGGCTTCGCGACCGGCGCGGCGCCGCCGGGCCGGTTTCCTTTCTGGACCCTGGCCCGCTTCCGCGGCGTGCAGCTTCGCAACCTGCTCGACCAGCAGTTGCGCGAGGCCCCGCTGCGCGCGCTGGCCGTCCTGGTGCTCATGTTCATCATCTGGGCGGGATTATACGAGGTGCTGACGCTCGTGCTGCGGCAAATCGGCCGCTGGGAGCTCGTCGCGGTTGTCGCCAACCAGCACGTGTTCATCCACTTTTTCCTCGTCCTGGCCGTGATGCTCGCCTTCTCGAACGCGATCCTGGCCTTCGGCAGCCTGTTTGGCCAAGACGAAGCAGAGTACCTGCTTACGCTCCCCGTGCCCACCCGACCCGCCGTGTGCCTGAAGTGGCTCGAAGGGCTGCTGCTCTCGAGCTGGTCCTTCCTGCTGCTCGGCGTGCCGCTGATGCTCGCGATGTCGCGCACGACCGACGTGCAGTGGTACTACTATCCGCTCTTCGTCGGGCATTTCCTGGGCTTCGTCATCATCCCTTCCACCCTCGGTCTGCTGGTCGCCTGGGTCGTCGCCATGTGGGTTCCACGCCGGCCGCTGGCCATCGTGGTCTGGTGCGGCGTGCTGTTGCTGGTCGCGGCGGCGGCTTACGGCTGGACCCTGCTGCGCGGCGCCGAGGTCTCCGACGTATGGTTGCGCAAGCTGTATGGGCAATTGAGCCTCGCCAAGCAGCCGCTGCTGCCGAGCACCTGGTCGGCCAAGGGGATCGTCGCCGCGATGCAGCGGCGGGCCGGCGAGAGCGCCCTATACCTGGCGGCGGTGGTGGCCAACGGCGTGTTCCTGGCGTGGCTGACGATCAACGTCCTCGGGCGGACATGGGCCGAAGCGTACAACCGCGCCCATCGGGGCCGCGCGCGCTCACTGATTCGCAACGGCTGGTTTACGGCGGCGATCTGCGCCACGCTGTTCTTCTATCTGCCGCGGAAGCTGCGCGTTCTGATGCTGAAGGACGTGCGGGGGCTCGTGCGCGACGCCACGCAGTGGACGCAGATGGTGATCTTGTTGGGGCTGCTCGTGATCTACGCGCTCAACCTCAAGCGTCTGCCGGTGGACCTGGAGAACCCGGGGATGCGCGCGTTGCTGGCGTTTCTGAACCTGCTGGCCGTGAGCCTGATCCTCGCCACGTTCACGAGCCGTTTCGTTTTTCCGCTGCTGTCGCTGGAAACGCAGCAGCTCTGGCTGCTCGGCCTGCTGCCGGCGCCGCGGGTCGCCACGCTGCTGGTGAAGTTCGTTTTCTCGCTGACGGTCACGGGCCTGGCGGCGGTGGTCGTCATGTCGCTCGCCGTGCATGCGCTCGACCTTTCTCCGGAGTGGGCGCGTTTGCAAAACGCGGTGTGTGCCGGCATCTGCATCGGACTCTCGGGCCTGGCGGTCGGGGTGGGGGCGCGTTTCCCCGTGCTTGGTCAGTGCAACCCGGCGCGGATCGCCTCCGGCTTCGGCGGGACCTTCAACCTGATCGCCAGCATGTTGTTTGTGGCGGCGGAGTTGGCTGCGCTGGCCGTGCTGGGCGTGCGCGGCGCGCACGAAACCGGGCTGCGGCCGATCGAGATTCCATTCGCGGGGTGGGTGATAGCCAGCGCGCTGCTGCTGGGCTGCGGGGTGGCCGCCATCAGCCTGTGGGTCGGGTCGCGGCACTTCGAGCGTCTCGAATCGTAGCCGAGCCGGGTTGGTCGGTTGGCTCGCAGCCTACCGGGACGTGGGCGACATCGTGCGGTGACGGCGCGGGGTCGTGCGCGCGGGCTGGGGATGCACGAGGTCTGATAACTACGGGGCGCTCCGAGCCGTCGAATGGGCCGATCGGTCGCCGGCGTTTCCAAACTGTAACGCCTGGGCGATGAAGTTCGCCGATTGGCTCGGCCGATCACCGGGGCGGGGTCTGGCGGGAGGTAAAACTGTTATCGCTCTATTAATGCGCTTGACTTCTGCCGCTAAAGGGCGTAAAAGGAACGGTAAGGAGGGTTGCCGAAGAGGCAGCCTGTAGGAGTCTGGAAGGAAAGGCACTCCGCTTTCACATGAGGAGGAGTTCAATGAAACGTTGCGTGGCGAGCGCACTGTTTGTTCTGCTAGCTGTGATTCCGATGGCATCGGCTGACATGGGTGAGTGTCTGCTGGAGGTGTCCGTCTGTAACGAAGCGGGAGCGTGCCTCGGGTTCTGCGCGCTGAACGCGTCGAGTTTCACCGGTCACTACGAAGGCGGCGTCCACTACTATCAACTCATCGCTGACGTCAGCATCATGTCCGGCGAGACCCTGCTCGGGACGCTGCACGCGTACGATCCTAACGATCCAGGACATACCGGCCAGCCCGCGACGACGCTCGAGTACCACAATGATCCGGAAGTTCACCTCAACTTCGCGTTGACGGCGGGCACGACGGACACGATCTTTCAGCTCACGTCGTCGCACGTGACGTTCCCCACGATCGCGAATCCGTTCGGCCAGTCCTCGGTCGGTGTCAACGTCACCGACCGGAATCACAATGGCGCGACGCTGTCGCGGGTGTCGCCGCTGATCGGTACCTCGGAGTCTTACGTGAACGGCCTGCCGCCGGCGCCGTACGGCAGTGGGACCGGGTCGCTCTGGAGGGACATTCTAGCCGGACCGGTCATAGCGCCCCTGAACGGCACTCATTCGCAATCGGACACGACAGGAGTCGATCCGATCGCGATCGGAATGCCGGTGAGCAGCATGAGTTCGCAGCTCAACTTCCGCGTGACGGCCCTCGATCTGGTCAGCGGTTCATCGACGTTCGTTATTACGCCGGAGCCCGCAGGGCTGTTGGTGCTGCTGTGTGGGCTGGCGCTGCGGCGCCGCTAGAATCGGGCGAACCGAGATTCGGGCGTTGGCGCGCTCGTCAGCCCATTCGACCGGCGGCGCGCTGGCCCGGAAAGTGAGGATGGGATGGACAGCCGTGCAATGCGAGCCACCGCCGCCCTCGGCGTGTTGCTCCTGCTGACCACCGTGGCCATCGCGAACATCGACGAACCCGCGATCCAAGTGGTGGCGGCTAATGGGACCGGGACGGCCACGTTCACAAGGCCGCTCAGTGCGTTCATCTATACAGCGGGGCTCGGATACACCTTCTCCGCGTACTGGGTGGATCTCAAGACAACCGGTAACCAGCACGTCGCTTGGCTTACCGCTCTGCAGGTGCAGTTGTGGGATGACCCGGCGTCGTATGCCGGTATGTCGGTGGGTTTCTCGGTCACCGCGGGCAACACCGACACGACTTTCACGGTTACGCCTGGCGTCATCTCCTTCGATCCGATCCCGGCGCCGTTTGCGGAGGCCACCATGAGTTGGGGGTTTACGTGCGTGGATACCGCCGCGAGCGGTGACAGCCACGTGCTCATGCAAGGCGTGCCGACGGGCGAGGCCATCTACAAGGCGTGGTACAACGGCACAGCGCCGTTTGGCTATTCGGTGAATGCGTTGCAGGCGTCTTCGGTTCCGCCAGGCAGCGGGGCCGTCGGAAACTTGGGCAACACCGTGCCGCCGGACGGCTATACCAGCCTGGGAGTGCCGGTTGGCGAGATCAGTACGCAGACGGCGTTTATGCTGACGCATCTGGATACGGCGGATGTGAACACGTCCATGTGGTTGAATTTGCCCGAACCTGGTGCGCTGGGACTCGCGGCGCTCGGGGTTGTAACCCTGTTGCGGCGTCGCCGTTGACGCACGAGTTGTGATCTTGAAATGTACCCAGTAGCTGGGGGGCGTGAATTCGCCCCCCGCTTTGTTAGTAGGAGCGGTGGGGGCTGTTGTTTCCGTCGGGCCGCACCGCACAATGGGCGTCGGTGGGTACGTCACAGCGGTGGGAGGCCGGCAGGCGGATCATGGCGGCCGGCCAAGTTTCCGGAGAGGTAGAAGCGCGCTGCGGGTTGGGCTGATGTGGGCGGGCGCGCTGACGCGAGGGCAGTTGTGATGAGTGCGCGCACGTGTGTCTGCCCGCTGGCGATCTCGGTGTACTTGCTTGTCACGTGCGCCGGTGCGGCGCCGCCTGGGGTGTCGTCGCCTGCGACGGCGTTGGCGAGCCCACCCCCTTCAGGCGTGTTATACCGGCCTGACCCGATCGTCTTGCACGTCGCCGAGCCGGGGCCGACGATCGACACCGCCACGATTTCCGACATCGCGGTCGCCGACTTCGACGGCGACGGCCGCAAGGACATCGCGGTTGCCTGGTACGCGACCGACAACGACGACATCGGCAACAACCAGCGTTTCCTGACGATCTATTTCAACGACGGGGCGACCTTCACCCGCGGGGCCGACATTAACCTCTATATCCCTGACTACAACAACGAACCATACTCGGTGTTCAGGATCGGCACCGGGGAGATCGGCGTCGGCGACTTTGATGGCGACGGTGACCTGGACTTGGTCGTAGCACCGTTCTTCGGCGACGAGTTGTGGTTCGTCGAGAACCTTGGCCAGCGCCAGTTTGCCCCGCATTTGAAGTTCCCGTTTGGCTTTAACTCGGCGGGGAACTTCGATACGCCGCCGGAGTTGCTCGCGGGGGATTTTGACGGCAACGGCCGCGTCGAGTTGGTCTATCTGGCCGACCCAACGTTGCAGATCGGCGGACGGTTCCTCCACTTCTGGCGGACGACGGGCACCATCGACCAGATTGCGCGCGCCGATTGGCAGGGCATCCAGGGCGCTGTGTACACCACGTATACCCGCGGCCTCGCGGTGGCCGACTTGGACGGCGACGGCCGCGCGGACCTTTGTTTCACCGGTTGCACCGGCGGCTCCCTCGAAACCAGCCCCATCCTGACTTTCTGGTACGCCCTGAATACGACGACCCGCCGCTTCTCGGTGCGCAACGAGTACCCCAGCATCGTGTGCTCGGACGTGGTGGATGTCCGCCCGACTCCGGCTGCGCTCCCCGGCGTCATCCTGACGGACATCAACGGCACCACGATGCAGTATTGGCGGCGCGCGAGCACGGGGATGACCTTCTCGCTCCAGGCGCAGGTCACGGGCTACGCCGGTCTCTCGCCCAACCGCGGGATGACCGCGGTAGTGGCCGACGTGAACGGCGACGGCACGCTCGACCTCGTGACCAAGCAGAAGCTGGGCACCGCCCAGGATAGCAACCAGATCGAGATCACGCTGTCGAGCAACAACGGGGCGACCTGGCAGCTCGTGACGCCGACGCCCATCAACACGCTCGGCTTTGAGAACGACGCGTACAACGAGATCCTCCGGCCCCGGAACCTGGCGGTGGGCGATCTGCTCGGCAACACGCTGCCGGAGATCGTGGCGGGGTTCGGGTGGAGCGGGCTGCCGGACAAGAGCGGTACCCGCGGTACGCTCGACGTCGCGATCTGGCTCAACAGTTGCGTGGGCGACGTGACGCGCGACGGCCGGACCGACGGCCGCGATATCGCGGCCATGAGTCTGGCGCTCGGGTCGTGCACGGGCGGGCCGCAGTTCAATGCGGACGCGGATCTCGACAAGGACGGCTGCGTCACCGCCGCCGATTATGCACTCCTGGTCGGGGACTTGGGGTGCTCCTGCGATGGCCGCCCGGTGCACGTCATGGGCGACATGAACTGCGACGGCCTTGTGACCTTTGCGGACATCAACCCCTTCGTGCTCGCCCTGTCTGGGGAGTCTGCGTACAAAGCCGTCTATCCGGATTGTCGGTGGCTCAACGCGGACTGCACTGGGGACGGACGCGTCACGTTCGGAGACATCGACTGCTTCACGTCCCTCCTCGACGGTGCGCGCGGCTTTGGCTGGGCGCGCTTAACGCCACCCTGACCCGACAGTTCACCGCCACCGGTCCAGGCGTCTTGAGGCCCGGGTCGCTCGGGCTACCGGCTGCGGGCATGCTGCCGCGCCTACGCCGGCGACGTTGACCAACTCGAAGGCTGCCGCGCTGGGCACGCCGCAAACACAGCGGGCAGCGCTTGGCGCTGCCCGCTGTACTTACATGCCCCGGCCAGGGCTCGAACCTGGGACCCGCTGATTAAGAGTCAGCTGCTCTACCAACTGAGCTACCGAGGCGTGGCGGAGCCGCTCGGCCCACCCTCACAGGCAAGATTGTAGCGTCCCGCGGGCGGTTTCCGCAAGAGTTCAATGTCGCCTGCCAGGGCCTTTCAGTTCTGCCGCAGCGCCGGCCCTCGTCGCACAGGTGGGTAGTGCGAAGTTCAACTTCGCACTACCACACGCGCACACGGCCGAGAATTGAAAGGCCCTGCGTCGCCCGCCCCGACGCGGGCCCCCCCGGGGGATTACGGTCCGCTCAACTCAGTGCGAACGGGCGGCTCGATCGTCTTCTGCTCTTCGCTTTCCGCGGCAGTCCGCCGCTGGGCGCGCGTCGGCAGGCGCTCCAGACGGCGTTTCATCTCTTCGAAGATCATTTCGCGCATCGTAGCCTCCGTCTTCTGCAGCTCGCCCAGCCTGCGCTGCAGCGATTCGCCGCCGGACGCGGCCAACTCGTGCCGGCACTGCGCGATCCTCTGCCCGTAACGCTGCTCGTGAAAGTCCCGGCGTTCGCGCGCGCTGCGGAAGATGATCCATGCCCGTTGCTGCTGGGCCTCGTCCAGCCCGTACCGCCGGATGAAGTCGCGGACGTAGCGCGCCCACGGGTCGCCGTCCTCCGCCGAGCTCGTGGTCGGACGCGGCGATCTGCGTCCCTCGGTGCCGGCTACGGTGCAGTTCTCTGGTGCGGACGCGTCACTGCGCTGCCCGGCTTGACCTTGCCGCCTCTGCGGCGTGCGGTCAGGCAACTCGGCCTCGCGCTGGATGGGATCCTCTTCAAGCCCCCAGTCGGCGGGGTCCCATTCGCCGCGGCGCCAGGTTTCACGCAATTCCTGCACGCGGTCGATGCGGCGGTTGGCGGCGTCCACGTCGGTCTGGACGAGCTCGCGTTGCTGCGGGTCGAGCACGCCCATGAGCTCCGCGCTGGCCGCCTGTAACCGCTGGCGCGCGTCTGCCACCACCGGCGTCGTGGCCTCCGTCCAGCGTGCGACCTGCTCGGGCGTGTAGGGCTCGCCGGCCAACCGCGTCTGGAGCGCTTCCACGACGATCGGGATGAGTTGGCCGGCGTGCTGGCCGATGAACGTGTTGGCCTCGCGTTCCAGCAGATCGTGCAGCACGCCCTGCTGCCGTTCGTCCAGCAGATAGCGGTCCGCCAGCCGCCCGCTGAGCAAGTTGAACTGTTGCTCGAACTGCCACGGCGGCAGCGCATCCGCCTCGCGAATCAGGTCCAGCGAGAACTGGTCCGGCTCGCTGGTCCAGCCGTTGCGCGCGTACACGCGCGGGAGATCCAGGATCGCCGTGTGCGCGACCTGCGAGCTGTCCTTGTCCCGCATGAGCCGCAGGAGCTGCTGTGTCGCGCGCTCCAGCGCCGTGGGCTCGCGCGGCGGTTCAGCCGGCTGGCCCGGCGCCAACGCCACCCCCAGCATCAGGATTGCGAAGACGAGCCCCTTCATTCTTCACTCCACGCAGACAACCTGCCAACGATACGCTAAATTCTCGTGTTACCGGCCGCGTGAATCAAGCGGCGGATAACTGCCGCCGGAAAGGCAGGGCGGTACGTGGTGGCCGAGGTGCGTGTACTCGTCTTGCGGGCGGCGGGCACGAACTGCGACCTTGAAACGCAGCACGCCTGGGAGCGCGCCGGGGCACGCGTCGCGCGCCTCCACATCCGCCGGCTGATCGAGCAGCCCCGCCTGCTCGACGAATTCCAGGTCCTGACGATTCCCGGCGGCTTCAGCTACGGGGACGACATCGCGGCCGGGCGCATCCTGGCGGCCCAGGTGCAACGGCACCTGATTGAACACCTCCGCGCCTTCGTTGACGCCGGCCGGCTCGTGCTGGGTATCTGCAACGGGTTCCAGGTGCTGGTTCAAGTCGGGCTGCTGCCGGCGCGCCGCACGGTTGGGCCGCGAACCTGCACGATCGCACCGAACGAGCCGCCCGGGTTTCAGGACCGTTGGATCTACCTGCGGGCCGAAACCGAGCGCTGCGCATTCCTCGAATCGGGCCGCACGTACGAGCTGCCGATTGCACACGGCGAGGGCCGCGTTCTTTTCGCGGCGGAGACGGAGTACCAGGCGGCAGTCCGCGCTGGTCATCGGGCGCTGGTCTACGCGGCGCCGGCCGCTGGCCAGCCAGATCTGCACGGCCAGCCGCACAACCCCAATGGAAGCGTCGGCGACATTGCCGGCCTGTGCGACGAGACAGGCCGCGTGCTGGGCCTGATGCCGCATCCCGAACGCTTCGTCGACTGGACGCAGCACCCCTGCTGGACGTCGCTGTCGCCGCGGCCGGAGGGCGACGGCCTCGCGCTCTTCCGCCGCGCGGTGGCGTACTTCGGCTAAGTGTGCCTAACAGAACCCCCCTCCCTCTTAGGGCGGGGCTGGGGGAGGGTCGAAACGCCCGGGTTTTGATAGGCGCTCTAAGCGCGGGCGCGCATGCGCCGTCAGATCGTTCCTACGGGCACGTCGTGCCGATGCGGGCGACGAACGGGTCGATGTCGGCGAAGTTGACCGTGCCGCTGTGGTTGCAGTCCGCGTTCAGCCACGGGCAGCCCGGATGGTGCTGGTTCCAGGCGGACTGGCCGGCGAGGGCTTCGACGAAGAGGTCGATGTCGGCAAAGGTGACGCTCCCGTCGCAGTTCATGTCGCCGGCGCAGTGCCCCCCGTTGTCGATCGTGAACGTCGGCGAGTCGGCGCAGGCGGTGTCGCGGAGCGACGGAGTCCCCACCGCACAACGAAACCCGAGGACGAGGTCGCGGCGGCCGGCCGTGAGGGGGTAGCGTTTCGCGGACCGGCAGTAGTCCGGGTCGCTGGTCCAACCGCCGCCGCGCAGAACGCGCCACATGCCGGAGCCCGGCCCAATGGGGTTCGACGAAGGCGAGCTCGAGTAGTACGTGCCCGAGTACCAGTCATGGCACCACTCCCACACGTTGCCACTCATGTCGTAGCACCCGTAGTAGCTCTGGGCGTTCTGCGTCGTGTAACTGGCGTGCGTCGTACCGTCGTAGTAGCCGGCTGGTGTCGTCCAGGGATAGGCGCCCGTTTCGAAGGGATCGCCGCTGAACGAATAGTTCGCTCGATGCCCGTCCAGGCAGTTGGACCCGCAGCCGTCGGTGTGCTCGCCGAAGCGGAAGTGGCGCTGCTGGGCCGGGTCCCAGCCGGCGGCCTTCTCCCACTCCGCCTCCGTCGGCAGGCGATAGCCGTTCACGCCGAAGTTGCAGGCCCAGGTCCAGAGGTCGTAGCAGAGCGGCTTGCCCTGCATCGCGCTGCGCCAGTTGCAGTACGCGACCGAGCCGTACCAGCTCACCAACACCATCGGATGGTACTCCTTGCCCGTCACCACGCCGAACGTGTTGCCGTTCCAGGTAATCCGGCTGTACTCTCCGTAGTGCGGGTCGCCCGTGGGAGCGGAGGTTGTCGAGCAGTACGGGTAACTGGTCCCGCTGTTACACTTGTAGACCACGCCGCTTTCGACCGTGATGAGGTTGCCCTGGTCCTTGGCCCAGTTCAGCCCGGCGGCGTACTGCTGGTTGGTGACCTCATACGTGTCGATGTAGTACGGGCTGAGGTAGACGGTGTGGACCGGCCACTCGTCGGACCAGCCCTCGTTCCACGGGTCACCCATCTGGAACGACCCGCTGGGGACGGAGACATGTCCATCATCCGCACAGACGCGGACCTTGTAAGCGCTGCCGAACGCCTCCGGCAGGTCCGTCGCGGAGTTCCAGACGATGAGCTTGTTGACACCCGGCGTGATGCCCGCGCCGACGGCCCCGCTCGCCGCCGTGATGGGCACCGTCCACGTCGTGCCGCCGTCGTTGCTGGCCTGGACCGTTACGGTACAGGCATCGCCGTCTTCGTCCGCGAGGTCGTAGCGGATGTCCACGAGCTTCGACCCGTCCGTCCGCTGGCTGGCGGTGACGTTGCTGACGGCTGGCGTGTGGTTGTCGGCCGCGGCCGTGGCGCAAAACGCCGCCACTGCCCACGCTGAAACAAACGCAACGTACGCTGTTCTCATGACCACTGCCCCTTTCTACCGGTTGTCCCGCTTAACGTGCCCTCCGCAGCCTGAGGGACGTGCTGCGGGCGCACGTGACGGGAAACATCATCGTTCCCGGGCCGGCCCCCGTGCTTCTCACCCCGGCGGGCCGGGCCCCATCGGCAAATTGGACATACAGGCGTCGGGTCAGGGACCCGAGCTATCCCCCGAGCATATCGGTTTGCGGCGTGGAAATGCAAGGGGATTATCGGGCGGGGTCGGTCCTTTGCGAGCCGCATGACCGTGGGGCGCGCGGGCGGGCGATGGAACCGAGCCCGGCCAGTGATGGCCGGGTCAGAGGTCCACGCCCTGCTCGTAATCGACGTAGCGGCACGCCGCTTCCACCGCGGCCGGGTTCCACAAGTAGCGCGTGCTGCCGCCGGCCTCGCCGGCTCCTCCGCGCCCGCCCCCAATAGCCCGCCCCGCCCTTCAGCCCCGTCTTCCATTCGTAATTCTTAATTCCCAATTCCCAATTCTCCCACCCGCCGCCAAACTCCGCCAGCGGCCAACACCATCGCCGCCTCGCCTTGCTTTCCTCCATTCCTGAGTAATACTACCAGTGCTCACGCAGTGCCAGAGCCTGCCTTGACGGCCCGCTCGGCGGTGTGGCACCGGCCCCCAGCCGGTGAACCGTGCACTCCACACCCGCTGACCCGGTTCGAGACACGTGCTCGGGCGCGTCTGCCCCGCGTAGG
>CAIWOY010000014.1 GCA_903914415.1 uncultured Phycisphaerales bacterium
GTGGTGCGTCCGCAGGGCCGCCTCGAACGCCTGCCGCACGCGGTCCTCGTCGCGCTGGAGTTGGCGGGCGAGTGCCTGCCACACAGCGAACCCAGGCTCGCTGGGCGTGCAACGCCGCGCCAGGTCGCGCTGGAGCCCGACCTGCAAGGCATTAAATGTATCGACCAGGACGGTCGCCTCGACGCCCAGGCTGTGGACCGCCCGCGCCGAGCCGCTGGCGAACCGGCGTTCGTTCCACCATTCGCGCCCGGCGGCTAGCAACTGGCGCGCCGGCCACGTGACGAGCCGCCGCGCCCGCGCGATGACGCCCCCGATCCGCGGAATCTCCAGCAGGTTGAGCAATCCGACCGCCGCCTGGCGGAAGCTATCGTACCGCCTGGGATGATCGAGGTAATCACGCCGGTAGGCCTCCAGGAACTCCGTCGCGGCCTGCGACACCATCTGCTGCCACTGCGCGCGGGCCGCCTGCTCGGCGCGCACCGGCGCCAGCCAGGCGTCCCAGTGCCGCCGCAGGAGCGCACGAACGCCCGCCGCCCGCGCTCCGTCGTTCGTACCACTCGTCGGCGCCGCAACGCCGGCGTCACAGGCCTGTGTGATCTCGCGTAACGGCTTGGCCAGCGTGGTCCGGTCGACTCGCCCGCCCGCGGCCAACGCGGGGTCATAGGGCAGCGCGACGATCGGAACGTCACCCCAACTCCGGCCGCGCTCGCTCAATCGCGCACGCAATGAGCGGACGATGACCTCCTCGGCCTCCGGCGGCACCTTGTTCAGACAGACGACCAGCGGGCGGGCCAGCGGCGCCAGCAGGTCCAGCAGATGCCACACCGACAGATCCGAGTACTTCTCCTTGCTCAGCACGAGCAGGTACAGGTCCGCCAGGGCGACGACTTCAAGCACGGCGTGCACATACCCCCGGGCCGCCAGCGAGTCAAAATCCGGGGTATCCCACACCACGCAGCCGCGGCGCGCGAACAAGCCCGCATCCGGGTCAAGCTGGCAAGCCGGCTCGACTTTCGCCAAAGCGTACGTCTGCAAAGCCCCGCGTGAGAGTTGATCGGGCGCGCACCGTTGCCAACCGGGCAGCAGCTTGTCTGCCCAGGACTCATCCTCATCGGGCGCAGCGAGCCAGAATCCCGCGGCGTGCACCGTGAAGCCCGCGAGCGGGCTGACCTCGGCCACCGCGCGGCCCAGGAGCAGATTCACGAGCGTGCTCTTGCCGGTCTGCGTCGGCCCGATCACCGCGACCTGCCGGGGACGTGCCGTCGCTCCCTCGGGCCAGCCCTTCAAAGACCCGCGGCCTGTCAAGGGCCAGTCCGCGTAGCGCAGCGCCGCCTCGGCGAGGAGCAGCGATTCGAGCGGGTCCGCCGACGCGGTTCCAGCGCGCCCCGCAAGCCCCGACGCGTCGCGCAGGCGTTGATAGCCCGCGCTCAAGTCCGCGAGGAATCGTCGCAGGGTCTCTAGGGCGTCCGAAGTTGGATGCCGGGGTCGCTCCACAGGGCGGTATTCTGCCGCCGGCCGCCGGGATTCGATAGAGACCCGCCTCCGGACGCCCCCCGCGTTGCGGGTCAGCGCCCACCCTCCTATACTTCCATCCGTCCGCGAGCCAGGAGTATGCCGCGTGCCCATCTATGAATACGAATGTCCCGCGTGTCACGCGACGTTCGAAGAGCTGATCCGCTCCGCGGGCGACGAGGAACGCGTCCGGTGCCCCAAGTGCGGCCAGCGCAAGGTCGCCCGGCGGCCGAGCGTGTTTTCGGCGCACGGCGCGCCAGCGAAGCGGTCGGCCCCCCGCGGCGGGTCCCCGGCCTGCGGGCAATGCTGTAGTCCGGACGGGGCGTGCCCGTTGGCGGAGTGACGAAAGGCCGGTGTGACGGTGGCACGCGAGGGCGATAAGACCGCGAGGGCAATCGGGGCGGGCCTGTTGACCTGGATCCTGCCGGGCGCCGGGCATCTGTGGCTCGGGCACCGCGGGCTGGCGCTCGTCTTCTTCGCCGCCATCACCCTCCCCTACGGCGTGGGCATGGCTCTCGGCGGACTGCTGGATTCCGCCAACCCGCGCACGAACCCGTGGCTGTGTCTGGCCGAGGTCGGGGTGGGCGGCTACACCATCCCCGCGTACGTCGTCAGCCAGTCGCTCGAACAGCGGGTCTTGCAGGAAGTGAGGCTGCGCGCGCCGCCCGAGCAGGCGTTTCGCGACGAGTACGGGCGCTACATCGACGCCCGGGCGAAATACATGTCCTTTTACCCCGAGTCCGACGTCGCCCAGATTTACCTCGCCACCGCCGGTCTGCTGAATCTGCTCGCGATTCTCGACGCGATCTCCCGCGCCCAGACGGGCGGGCTGCCTACCTATCACCGCGAGCTGCTGGCCGCGCAGCGGGAGGGCGGGACGTGACCGGGCTGACAGGCGCCCTGACCATCGCGACGTGGCTCGTCCATCCGCTGCACCTGCCGGCGGGTGCGCGGCTCTGGATGCTGCTGCCGCTGGTCGCGTGCGTCGCGGCGGTCTATCGCGCGACGCGCGTGCGCACTGCGGGCGAGATGCCCTGGGCCACGGTCCGGACCTTCGTCAGCATCGTGGTCGGCATGGCGCTCATCGCAGTGGCGTTCTACGTCGTCCACCTGGCCGCGCGGCGATTCTTCTGAGCGCCGCGAGCGTGCGCGGCGTTGGCCAACGGGGGTCCCAGTGCTCGGTCTACGGGGCCGGCTGGCTGCTGGACACGCTGCCAGGCAGCCAGAAGACGGGGATCATTCGGGCTGGTCGCCAGCGCTTCGCGCAGGCACGCGCGCGCCTTCGTCCAATCGCCCCGCGCCGCGTGAACCTGGACCGCGCCAAGCACTGCGTCGACGCAGCGCGCAGCCGCCGACGTGCTCGAATTGGTGCCGATTTCAGCGCGTGCGAGGCGTATTGCGGCCTCGAAGCCTTGTAGCGCTCCGTCGAGGTCGCCCGTACGGCGTAGAGCTTGCGCGAGGTTGTAATGGAATAGGACGTCGCGCGGCGCCAGGGCCACGGCCCGCCGCAGATACTCCACGCCCTCGGAATCCCGCCCCAGCTCCATCAACGTCGCCCCGAGCCCCGTGCACAGGCTTGCCTCCTGAACGGCCGAGGGGTCACTCGCGAGCCGCTGCCGGTAGATGGCCGCCGCCGCCTCGTACTGCTTGAGGTGCTGGAGGGTGATCGCAAGGTTCGTGAGCAGCGCACCGTGTTGGGGACTCGATTTCAGGCCGCGCTGCAGGTACGGGAGCGCTTCTTCGGGACGACCGGAATCGGTCAGGAAGCCGGCGAGACAGCTCAGCGCGTCGGGGCCGTCGGGGTTGATCGCCAGGGCGTCACGGTAGCACCGGGCGGCGCCTTCGTGGTCGCCGCGCTGCTGCAAGGCCGCCCCCATGTTCGTGCGCGCATTGTAGGAGTCCGGGGCGACAGCCAGCGTGTACGCCCACAGTGTTTCTGAGCTTCGCCAGACCTGCGTCTGACGCCAGGTGAGCCCGGCCAGGACGAGGATCAGCCCCGCACATGCGGTGGCGAGCGGCACGCTGCGATAGCGGCTGCGCCCGAGCGCGTGGCGGTCGATGACATACAGCAGGCCAGCCCCCGCGAGCACGGCCCAGGTCATGCACGACACGTACGAGTACCGATCTGCGACGAGTTGCGGCCCCGCCTGCGTCAGACCCAGCACGGGCGATACGACGATCCCGTAGCACGCCCACAGCGCCAGTCCGGCGGGCCAGCGGCGACGCAGGGCCACGGCCAATCCCGTGATGGCCAGCCCGACGGCCGCGGAGGCGACGAAGCGCGCCTCGAAGGGGTTCAGCTTGAGCGGGACCTCGTAAATCGGGATCAGTCCCGTCGGCCACAGCGTTTTCCAAAGGTAGAACACGATCCCGTAGAACGCCTGGGCGATGCGCGGCAGCCAGCCGTACTGGGCCAGCGTTTTCATCGTGTCGAGGGCCGAGCTTTGGGCCCGGAGCGCCTCGAGACCCGCCCAAGCCGCCAGCGCCACGAATGGGATCTTCTCCGCGAGCACGCGGATGCGCCCGCGCGCCCGAAAACGCCGCAGCGGATACCAGTCGAGGACGAGCAGGACCGCCGGCAGCGTCATGCCCCACGCCTTGCAGAGCAGCGACAGCAGCAGCAAGGCGAGGGCGAGCGCGTACCAGCGCCAGCGCCCGCGCTGGCCCAGGGCGAACCGCAGGTACGCCAGCACGCAGGCCAGCAGAAAGAAGACCGACAGCACGTCCCGGCGCTCCGTCACCCAGGCCACGGATTCGGCGCGGAGCGGATGCACGGAAAACAGCAGCGCCGCCAGCGCGGCGGCGAGGCGCACAGCCGTGGGATGTCGCGCGCTGGCCGCCGGGTTCGTCAGCGCAAGGAGCCGCGCGGCCAGCCAGTAAAGCAGCACGGCGTTCAGCGCGTGCAGAATGACGTTCGTGAGGTGGAACCCCAGCGCGCCGCGCGCGTCGAGCCCCCAGATTTCGTAGTCGACCGCAAAGCTGAGCCACGTCAGCGGGTGATAGTGCCCGACCCAGTACGCGGTGAACATCCACCGGAGCTGCGGCCCGCCCAGCCCGCGAAAGTGCTCGTTCTTCAGCAGGTTCCGGTCGTCGTCCCAGTTCACGAATTCGTTGCGCAGTGCGGGCGAAAAGACGGCCAGCGTCGTCACCAGCACCAGGAGCGGCAGCGCGGCGCGCCGCCAGCGCTGCAGCGGTACGCCGGACTCCGCTTGCGCCGTGGATTTCGAGCGTGCGATCTTGCGTGCACGTGGCATGAAGGTGTTTTCGTCAGGGCGACGGGTTGATCGGCAGGACGATGTCGAAGCGGGCGCCGCTGCCGGGGACGTTTGAGACCCGGATCGCCCCGTGCATCTCGGCGACCAGCCCGTGGGCGACCGCCAGGCCCATGCCCGCATTGCGGCCACACCCGCTCCCCAA
>CAIWOY010000015.1 GCA_903914415.1 uncultured Phycisphaerales bacterium
CGTTGATTCGGCGACGACCGCGGCGACCTCGGGCCGGTCGGCGGCCACGACGATCGCGACCGCCCCGCCGAGCGACTGCCCGTACAGGAACACGGGCAGGCCGGCGGCCTCGGGCCGCGCGCGGGCGTAATCGAGCGCGGCGTGCGCGTCGAGGATCGTTCCCGCGCGGGTGACGCGGTCTTCCGACTTGCCGTACCCCCGGTAATCGAACATGAGGACGTGATAGCCCGCCGCGGGCAGCCAACTCACGAGCACGACGTGCCCCGTGACGTTCGCCGCATTGCCGTGGCAGTGGACGACGACCCCCTTGGCGACGCCGTGGGCGGGCAGGAACCACCCGTGCAGGTTGACGCCGTCGCGCGTGCGAAAGGTGACATCCTCGCAGCGCAGGCCGAGCTGCGCCGGATCCGCGTAGACCTCGTCGTCGGGGTAGTAGAACTTGCTGTCGAGTCCCACGAACTTCAGGTATCCAACCACCAGCGCCAGCAGGCCGAGGCGAACGGACCACTTGATGCGCCGCCAGCCCTTGCTCCGCACCATCGCTCTTGCGCCTTGGCGCGATTCGCGCGGCCAGGAGCGCACCTGCCGCCGGCGCCACGTCCGGCCCGCGCTAACGGTCCGTTGAGAGAGTCCATTTGCGTCGAGATCGACCGCGCAAAACCCGTGTTTTTCGGCCTTCTACGTCGGCCACGGGGGGCCAACGCTGCTTTTTCAACGGACTGCTAATGGACCAGCACGTCCACGAACGGATCGATGTCCGCGAACGTGACCTGCCCGTCGCCGTTGACATCGGCGTTCAAGACGGCGCACGGCGCCGCCGCCCCGGCGCGCCCACCGGCGTACGCCGGCGTCCACGGCTGCGGATTCTGCCCGAGCGCCGCCACGAAGGCGTCGATGTCCGCGGCGTTCGCGACGCCGTCGCAATTGCAGTCGCCCGGGATGCCGATCGGGACGCTCCACGCCCCGCGGCCCTGCGTGCCGATCACCAGGCGGTTCCGCGCCGGCTCCAGCCGCAGGTCGATCACCGCCGCGTTCGGCAGCCCCGCACCGTAGCGCTGCCACGTGCTCCCGCCGTCGATCGAGCGATACAGGCCGTTGTCCGCCCCGGCGTAAATCACCGGCCGCCGCGGACGCACGTCCACCGCGATCGTGTTGACCGGCACATCGGGCAACGTCGCGTCCAGCGCCGTCCAGGTCTGTCCGCCGTCCGTCGTCCGCCGGATCTTGGCTACGCCGAAATACGCCACCGCGAGGTACACGGTGTTGGGGTCGGTTGGATGGACGAACAGCTCGCGCGTAGTCCGCGGCCAGCCGGGCACATCGCTGGCGATGAGTGCAAAGTTCGCGCCGCCGTCGCCCGAGCGCAGGATGCGGCCGTCGTTCGTCGCCGCATAGACGATGTTGGGGTCGGACGCGGCGAACGCCACGGACCGGATCGCCGCGCTGCCGCCGCCGGTCAGGTCCCCGCTCAACGCGGACCAGCCCGACCCGCCGTCGGTGCTCCGATAGAGCCGGTGGGTCGCGTACAGCATCCTGGCGGAGTTGGTCGGATCGATGAGGTAGGGCGCCTCGAAGCAGTTGCGGTCGCTGGCGTTGATGCCCGACCCGCAGAAGTTGAGCGACGCACCGCCGTCCTGCGAGCGATACAGGGTGCCGCTGCCCTGGTACTCGACGAAGAACCGCAGCGGGTTGGTCTGGTCGAGTTGGGTCCAACCGCCGTCGCCGTCAAAAACCTGCGTCCACACGGACGAACCGGGCCGCCGGTGGCCAGAGCCGTTGTCTTGCATTCCGCCGAGGACGAAGCTGTCGTCGCTCGGGTGCGTGGACAGGCCGGCGTAGAACTGAATCACGCCCAGACCATCGTTGAGCGAAGTCCAACTGTTGCCGAGATCGTCGGTCCGATGCACCCCGCCGTCGTCGCCCACCACGAGCCGCCCGGCCGCGTCCCAGTCGACGCCATGCTGGTCGACGTGCGGCGGGGTCACGTCACTGAATATAAGCCCATCCGTCGCGCGGTTCAGGCTGAGCCCCCCCATGAAGACGACGTTCGGGTCGGTGGGCTGAACCGTGACGAAAGAGAGATACCAGCCGTAGGTCGCCTGAATGTTGTTCAGCCCCATCGCGCTCCAGTTCGCACCGCCGTTGGTGCTGCGGTAGCCCCCCTGGGTCGAGGCACCCCCGCCCGTCGCGTCGCAACGGCGCGCGAGGAGGGCGTACAAGCGGTTGGGATCACTCGGGGCCACGGCGACGCTGATGCGCCCGGTGATATTGTAGCTCGGGGTCCAGGGCAGGCCGCCGCGGAGCAGGGTCCAAGTGTCGCCGCCGTCGGTGGACTTGTAGATTCCGTTTTCGGGCGCGCCGAAGGGGTGGCCGATGCCAGCGTACAGCGTACTCGGGTTCGTGGGGTCCAGCGCTAGATCGGTGGCCGCCTGGTTCGGCAGGCCGCCGGCGAGTTGCGTCCAGGTCACGCCCGCGTCGTCCGAGCGGAATACGCCCACCGGACCGTTACGCCCGGGATGACCCTTGGCCGCGGCGAGCGCCGGAAACCCGCCGGCGCGC
>CAIWOY010000016.1 GCA_903914415.1 uncultured Phycisphaerales bacterium
GGCGAAATCCACATCGACATCGCCGTCCTCGCCGCCCCAACCAGCGACCCCTTCGGCAACGCCAACGGCGTGAACGGCCCGTCGGCCTGCGGCGGCCTCGGCTTCGGCCTCGTCGATTCGCTCTACGCCGACCACACGATCATGGTCACCGACAACCTCGTGCCGTTCCCCTGCGTCCCCTGGCAAATCCAGGGCAACAACGTGGACCAGGTCGTCGTGCTCGACGTCATCGGCGATCCGAGCAAGATCGTCTCCGGCACCACCGAGCTCACCAAGAGCCCCGACCGCCTCATGATCGCCGAAATGGCCGCCCAGTTCGTCCGCGACGCCGGCATCCTGCGCGACGGCTTCAGCTTCCAGGCCGGCGCCGGCGGCACCGCCCTCGGCTTCGCCATCTACCTCCGCGACTACATGCGCGCAAAGGGCATCAAGGCCCGCTTCATCCGCGGCGGCAGCACCAAATACCTCGTCGAGATGCTCAACGACGGCCTCACCGACTACATCCTCGACGGCCAGACCTTCGACCTCCACGGCGTCACGTCCATGCGCGACAACCCGCACCACGTGATGACCAGCCCGTTCACCAGCTACAACTGGCACGGCAAGGGGCACTTCGCCACGTTCGTCGACGCCGCCGTCCTCGGCGCGACCGAGGTCGACGTGGACTTCAACGCCAACGTCGTCACGCACTCCGACGGCCGGCTGCTCCACGGCATCGGCGGCTGGCAGAATTGCCTCGCCAGCCCCTGCGTGATCCTGCCGATCCCGAGCGTCCGCGACCGCATTCCCGTCATCGTCGAAAAGGTCACGACGCTCTGCGGCCCCGGCGAGCTGATCGACGTGATCGTCACCGAGCGCGGCATCGCGATCAACCCCCGCCGCGAAGACCTTATGCAGGCCCTCAAGGACGCCGGCTCCAAGCTCCCCGTCCGCCCCATCCGCGAGATCAAGAAAGAAGTCGACCAGATGTGCGGCGGCCCCCCCACCCCGCCGCAGTTCGGCGAAAAAGTCGTCGCCGCGATCAAATGGGTCGACGGCACCCTCATCGACTGCGTGAAGGAAGTCGAAATCCGCGGCCCCGCCGCCCCCGGCGGCGAGTAGCGTCGGGCCTCTGTGCCTGACGGTTGCGCAAACTCGTACGATGGGCACGGCCCACCATCCGGCTTGCCCCGCAAAACGCCGCCTTCCTGCCCGCCGTGCCCGCCCCAACCACCCCGCGACCCCCGCAACCCGCCTGGACACGCCGCCGCGCTCGGCTATGCTTGGTATCCGCCCGCCCCGCCGAGGCTCGCCGAAAAGGTCGCCGCGGCGATCAGGTGGCCGGACGGGACGGACGTCAGACCGCGTGCCCGACGTCGAGATGACGGGCCCGCCGATGCGGGGCGGGGCCGAGTAATCCCGGGACAATTGGTATGGCACTCATCAGACCACGCCTGACGGACCACTTCGGCATCGACCTTACGCAAGAGAACGCCGACTTCGCCATTCCCTTCCTGGACGAGGACATTCCTCTCTATGTCGACCCTTTCCTGCTCTGGAAATCACCCTCCCTTCAAGAGAATGCCCTCTACGGCACACTTAGCAACTCGTTCAACTATCTCGGCTATCTCGCCAATAAGGGCGACCTCGCCAAAGCCTCAGACTTTCTGATTGCCGCATCCGAATGTGACGAGGTGGGACTGGGGTTTTCCGCCCACCGCCGCGGCCTCCGCATCGGGGCTGACACAGCAGCGCAGGTACTCGCGCTTTTCCGGACCATACCGCAACTCGCGCAGCATGGCTTCGTTCACTTTGAGGAAATCCAGCTGTACGTCGACCAGGTCGCCACCGACCGCATTAGCGACATCGCCTGCACGCTTCTGAAGTCGTTCTTGATCGACTACACGATCGACCAGTGCTCCCGCCTCGGGATTCCGACCGCTGACGGGTTGGTGCCGCACGTCTATGATGTCAAGCGTCACCTGTTCAGCGACGAACGCGTGTCAGTGCCGGTCAATCCCGTGGATCAACGCCCCATCCTTCTTGTTCCCAAGCGCTGGCTGCGGAAGAACACGTGGATCAACTACGACGACTACGTTGCGACTTACTATTCAAGCGTTATCCTCAAATCGCCAGATGCCCGCCCGGAGCGACCGCAGGTCCTCAACTTCAATCGCCAGAACTACGATGCCGTGCAGGTCTACGTTGCCGCGAAGGAACGGACCCAAGCCGACTGCCGCAACGACCCTTTGTTACGACAACTCCCCGTCGACTCCGCGACAAGGAAACTGGCCGAGCTCAAGAAACTGCCCACAGGTACATCCGACCGCGCCGACAAGCGGTACGAGGAACTGGCGGCACAGCTAATGGCGTCGCTCCTCTACCCGCATCTCGATTTTGCCGCCGAACAAAGCCGTACCGATAGCGGCGTCCTCATTCGCGATCTCGTTTTTTAGTAACACTTCACCCGTCTGCAAGATTGTCTGAGATTTTTGCAGCCTAGCCCTTGCGCCGGGAGCGCGCACGCGCGTATATCCTCGCCA
>CAIWOY010000017.1 GCA_903914415.1 uncultured Phycisphaerales bacterium
GCGACTCGGCCCAGACCGCAAACTCCCGCTCGCTCGATTCCGCGCTCATGCTTGGCCTCCTTGCCAAACCAACCCATCTCGAAACCGCAACGTACTCTGCCCGCTTATCTTACCGTCCGCCACAAAGCGTGGTCACACCCCTCCGAACCGCGCACGCCGCCCGGCAAGTGTGCCAAGAGTGCCAACGAGTCCGCCATGCCCCGTGACGTGACCCCGACGATACCGCCCGCCGTACGCCGCGGCGCGGTACGATGAACCGCGTCATGCGGACGCGGCAGATAGGTATTCGGACGACGTGTTCGCTGCTCCTGGCGGCGGGGCTCGGTTTAGCGCTGGGCGGCTGCGCGGCCGAGCGCGGGGGCGGGGCGGCCGAGCGCGCGGGGCCGCAGAAGGGCGGCGGGAATAGGAAACCGTGGGATTGTTGAAACACCGGAAGAAACGAACCAGGGACGCTGCAAGAGTGCCTTTCAGATACCCCGGAGTGGGCCAGCTCCGGATCGACGCCCCTTTTTCAACAGCCCCACTGTCCCTAACAATCCCCACGCCACACCGAACGCCCGCTCGATCGCCGCGGCCGACACAAACACCTGTAGGAACAGCGTTGCCGGATACATGAACCGGAAATCCCAGCTCCCGACCGCCAGCAGATGGCTGAAGTAGTACGCCAACGGCAAGGCGAGTAACAGGAGATGATTCGCGATTGCGTCGGACCGCACCGCGGCCGGCGGTGCTCCCGCGCGTGCGCCCCGCCAGCGTTTCACGAACCAGACCACCAGGCCCGCGGCGAAACCACCGAGGCCCAGGGATAGCCACACGAGATGTACGGTCGAGATCCACCGCACGCGAGGCGCGATGATCACGGTGCCCACCACAGCCAACAACCATTTCCGCCACGACTCAAACGTCGGATTCAGTTCCAACCCATAAGCGTTCTTGTCCAGGTGGGCTTGGATCAAGTAGTGTACTTGCGGATATCCGAGCAACGCCTGGAAAGCCCGCCATTTGACGGCGGCGATCAGACCTGGATGCCTCCGCACCGCCTGCCAGTACTCGCGGTCCAGATCTTCGTTGTAGGTCGGCTCCAAGAGGCCGGGGTTCAACACCGGCGGCGTGTGGTCGATCACCTCGCCGAGGTAGCCGAAGTGGTAGTAGCGCTGGTAGGCGTTATCCGGCAAGTGGGCGCTGGTGTACGGAAGCTCGGCGCGCAGCGACGGGTCCAGCATCAGCAGTCCGAGGAGGTCCATCACCTTGACATGGTTGCCCAGGTAGGATTGATGCACCGGAAACGTCGTTTTCATCAGGACCGGCCCGCCCGCCGTGAGCGCCAGCGGCAGCAACCCCCACGCCGCCGGCCAGCGCAGGCGGTGCCGCAGGGCAATCCTCAAGCCGATCAACATGAACACCGGAAGCAAGACGATGGCATTATGTCGCGTGAGGGTTGCGAAGGCCATTAGTAGCGACAGTAGGATGGTCTTGGCAGCAGCGCCGCGCTGCGTGTGTACTACTCTGTTGTCCAGCACCGACAACGACAGCGCCCCCACCCACAGCAGCAGAATCGCCAGCCACGCATCTTTCCAGAAAGTCATCAGGTAGAAGATCAGCGGTGTGACGGGGACGCACAGGAGCAGGGTGATGAGCAGCGCCAGCCACTCGGTGGCGAGAACTGACCGACGCCCGTCCGACAGCGAACGCAGGAACGCTGCCGCCAGGGCGCGCACACCGAACACGCCAGCCAGGCATTGCGCGAACATGAGCGCGCCGATGGTCCCGCCGCACTGCAGCACGAGCCGCAGCAGGATGGCCATGATAGGCGGGTGCCACGTGCTGAATTGTCCACGGAGCGCCTGACCGTACTGCTGCAACGAATCGGGAGACATCAGGGCCGGGCGGAAGATCAGCCACACGAGCACGCCGACGGCCAGCGCGATCCCGCGCGGCAACCACGCCGCCCAGCTCCCGCAGCCGGCGGACCGACGTGGGAGGGCCGCCGCTATGCTGCCGGTGCGTAGCCGGGTTGGGTCGGTTCGATTCATGCCACGCTCCGGCCCAGGAACTGCTGAGACGCACGCCCGACGCGAACTATATGCGGTAGGGCAGCGGGCGGCCAGCGGGGGCAACTTGTGCGTATCGAAAACTCCATCCGGCCCATGCGGGCCGGCAGACGCCGGGCGATTGAGCCCGTTGGGGCCGACGCGCCGCGCCGAAGCACGTCCAGAACGCCAGAAAGAGTGGCGGAAAGAGTGGGATAGTCACGAATGGCATTAACTTGAGCCGCATCTTTCGGTCTCCGCAGGCCTTGGCGTAGTTTGGCGCGAGGTTGGGTGATCGGGGAGTGTTCCGGCGGGCGGCGTTTGAGGATGCGGGGCTCGTAACGGCCGGGACGCAGCGGATTGGCCCACAAATTCGGCGGCGCCGTGGCCACTAGTGGCCGGCACAGGTGCCACAAGGCGTCCACGAAGCTGATCCGCTCGCGCATGACACCCTGCGCCGCCGCGCCGGCCGATGCTCCCCGGATGCGGAAGCGTGATTGAGCAGGCCGAGCAGGACGGGGTCGCGATTTACGCCCCGATCCTGCCGGGGGGCCGGCCGCCGCGGACGTGTTTGCGGCGGGCCGCCGACCCGCCGGGAGTGGCCGCCTGGCGGGCGCGGATGTGCAGTGCGGCCGGGCGCGGCGTCTACGCCCAGCGCGCCCGGACCTGCGAAACGGTGAACGCGGACCTGAAGACGTTCCGTGGCCTCGCCGCCTTCCGTGTGCGCGGGTTGGCGCGCTGCCGCTGCGTGGCGCTGTGGGCCGCGTTGGCGTACAACGTCCTGCACTTCGCCCAAGTCCTCCTGACCTGAGCCCGGCGACCGCTCAGGCGCGTCGCAACGGCGGCCGTCCGTGTATCAACCCCCGCCGGCCGGAGCCAAAACTTCCGCTGATCCCACTTCCCGCCCGCGCCGGGTCCGCACCGGCCACACAGAAACCTGAAAAACCCTGAGGAGCCCTACCAAAGAGGAAAAGGTTCACAGGCTCTCGCGGGGCGGGTTCGGATAGGCCGCGAGCACGTTCCGCCAGAGTAATTCGGTACACCTTGCTGGGCCACCGGCCCGTCGGCTGCCCGCCGCGTCGTCAGTCGCGGGCCTGGCGACCGGCGGCCTGGTCGAAGAACTGCGTAATGCGGTCGGCCAGTTCGCGGGGGTGTTCTTCGAGGATCGCCAAATGCTCAGCGCCCGGCGCCAGCCAGAAGGACTTCGGCTCGCGCGCGGCGTCATACAGTTCGCGCGCCAGCTCCGGAAAGCAGATCTGGTCGTGCTCGGCCGCGATCACGAACAACGGCCGCGGCGAAAGGCGGGCGACCACGTCGATCGGATCGTAGCCGCCGGAGATCGAGATCGTCGCCAGGAGCCGCGCCAGCCAGTCGAAGTGCACCAGCCGCCGCACGTGCCGCGCCGCGATGCCGCGATGGCTGCTGAACGTTGATTCGGCGACGACCGCGGCGACCTCGGGCCGGTCGGCGGCCACGACGATCGCGACCGCCCCGCCGAGCGACTGCCCGTACAGGAACACGGGCAGGCCGGCGGCCTCGGGCCGCGTGCGGGCGTAATCGAGCGCTGCGTGCGCGTCGAGGATCGTTCCCGCGCGGGTGACCCGGCCTTCCGACTTGCCGTACCCGCGGTAATCGAACATGAGGACGTGGTAGCCCGCCGCGGGCAGCCAACTCACGAGCACGACGTGCCCCGTGACGTTCGCCGCATTGCCGTGGCAGTGGACGACGACGCCCTTGGCGGTCCCGCTGGCGGGGATCACGGACCGGCTGTTCGACATGTATGGCGGGTACACGGTCGCGGGGCGGGTGAGCGGGGCGTGTCGGATGGCGGACGGGGCGCGGGCGGAGGACGAGTCGCTTGAGATCTGGGTGGCCGTGCCGCGCGGGCGCGTCGACGAGCTGCGGCGGGAGGTCGCGCGGCTGTGCCGGGAGCTGCGGCAGGAGAGCATGTATTTTGAGGTGGCGGGGGCGGTGGAGTTTGTCGGGGCCGGAGAAGCCGACCCTCCCCCGGCCCCTCCCTGAGAGGGAGGGGGGGTTCGCGCGGGGGTGGAGTTCGTCGGGCCGGGGAAGCGGTGAGCGGGCGCCAGAGGTGCCGGACAGGAGTCCGGCGGGTCAGGGGCCGAGATAGGAATCTCGGCCCAGCGGTCCGCACAGCGGACCCTACGTGTTGACGCGATACCGCGCGGGCTGAAGCCCGCGGCTCCGGGTTCGTGCGCTGACGCGTCGTCAATCGTCTTCGTGGTCGTGGCCGAAGTTGCCGAGCCCGATGTCGATGTTGTCGCCGTGGGTCGAGACGTCGATGCCGATCTCGCTCAGGGCGGCGGTGATGGGGCGCCAGCAGCCGTCGAAGTCGATGACGACGGCCGAGAGCACGAAGGGCAGGATCAGCAGCTTTCGCAGCAGGCGGTTCATACGCGCGCTCCTCTTTGTATATGATACCCGGGCGGGGCCGAAGGTTAGTAGTGGCTCGAAAAAGAGCGGCGGGGCTGGGCGTGCGGCGCTGGCCAAGTGGCCCATCCGTCGCTTAAGCTGGGCAGCGCCCTAGAGGTGCCCGGTCGGGGAGCGCAGGCTTGAAGTCGCACATCGACTACGAGGTGGCGTTCGAGGATTACCTGCAAACGCACCAGATTCCGTACGTCGCCGTCGATGAGGCCAAGCGGGCGGCGTTCCGCGACGCGAAGCTGAAGAGCTTCGACTTCATCGTCTATTCGAGCCGGGGGACGAACTGGCTGGTCGATATCAAGGGCCGCCGGTGGGCGACGCGGGCGGGCAGCCGGCGGCCAGCGTGGGAGAACTGGGTCACCCAGGCCGACCTCGACGGGCTGCACCAGTGGCAGGAGGTCTTCGGGCACGGCTTCGGGGGCCTGCTGGTATTTGCGTACCGCCTGGACGCCGAGGGTGAGCCGCCGCCGGAGGTCGTGCACGGTTTTCGCGCGGCGCGCTACGTTTTTGCGGCGGTGGGGTTGGATGATTATCAGACGAACGCCCGGATGCGGAGTCCGAAGTGGGGGACGGTGTGCATGGCTGTCCGCGAGTTCGCGCAGCGCGTCCGACCGATCGCGGAGTGGCTGTAGCGGAGGGTTCGGGGGGAGGGGCACGGGCTGCAATTCTGCTGCTCAGGCGATTTCGGCGCTGGCCGCCCAGACGGCGGCCACCGCCAGCGCGGCGGTCTCAATGCGCAGCGTGTGCTGGGCGAGCCGGACGAGTTGGCCGCCGGCGGACTGTAGTGCGGCCAGCTCGGCGGACGACAACCCCCCTTCGGGGCCGATCACCACAGCCAGGTTGCCTGGTTGCGCCTGGTGCGCGGCAATCCAGGGCCCAAGCGGGGCGGCGTCCGCGTCGGGATGCGCGACGAGGAGCGTCGAGCCGGAAACTCGCGCCAGTGCGTCGGCCAGGGCGATACCGCCGTCGATGACCGGCAGCCAGGCGCGGCCGCACTGCTTGCACGCCTCGATGGTGGTCCGGCGGAGGCGGGCGATGTGCTGCGGCCCGGGGTGGACGACCGAATGCTCGAATCGGGTGAGGACCAGACGCGACACGCCCAGCTCGGTGCACTTCTCGACCAGCCAATCGAGGCGCGGACCCTTGCAGGCGGCCACGAGCAGGGTCAGCGAGCAAGCCGGTCGAGCGCATTCGCGCAGGTCCGTGACGGCGACGCGCACTGCGTTGTCGCCGCGCCGCGAGCGCGCGGGCGCGCCGGAGGCGGGTACATCGGCGGAACCCGCGAGCGTTCCAGTCGCGATCCGCCCGCACCCGTCAAAAAGCACCACGTCGTCCCCCGGCCGCAGGCGCAGGCTACGCCGCGCGTGTCGCGACTCGCCGGCGTCGAGCGTGACGAGGCCGGGGGCGAACACGGGGCAATAGAAGCGCGGCGGTTCCACGGCGTCGCGATTATAGCGACGTGTCAGGCCGGCGGGCTGGGGTCGGCCTGTTCTAGAACAGACGGCAGGGCTTCGAGCAGCCGGTCGACATCCGCGTCCGTGTTGTTCCGTCCGAGCGAGACGCGAATCTGGCCGGCCGCGACGTGCGGCTCGACGTGCATGGCTTTCAGGACGTGCGATGGCTCAACGGCCCCCGCCGCACACGCCGCTCCGCCGGAGACGCAGATGTTCAGGTCGCTCAGCAGCATCACGATGGAGGCACCGACGAGTCCTTCGAAGCACGCACAGGTTGTGTTCGGCAGACGCGGCGTGCCGCGGGCGATAAGGCGGACGCGCGGCACCCGTTGGGTCAATTCGGCCTCCAGGCGGTCGCGCAGGATGCGGATGCGCTCGTTCACTGCGGGGTCCTGCTCGTGCAGGATGCGACACGCCATGCCGAGGCCGACGATTCCAGGTGCGTTCAACGTCCCGCCCCGGCGATTCCGCTCCTGGGCGCCGCCGATCTGCCACTTTTGGAAGGGCGTGCCGGTGCGAATGTACAAGGCGCCGACGCCCTTGGGTCCGTAGATCTTGTGGCTGCTGAGCGACAGCAGGTTCACGCCCAACTCGTCCACGCGCACCGGCGTTTTGCCGAGGGCGTTGACCGCGTCGGTGTGGACTGGTACGCCGCGCGCCCGGGCGATTTCGCACACTTCGCACAGCGGCCCCAGCACGCCGGTCTCGTTGTTGGCAAGCATGATCGAGACTAGGGCGGTGTCGTCGCGCAGCGCGCGGCGGAGGGCGTCGAGATCGAGGCGGCCGTCGTGATCGACGCCGACGCGCGTCACCGCGGTGCCTTCGTGCTCAAGTTGGTCGGCGGTCTCGAAGATCGCGTGGTGCTCGACGGTGGAGATGACCAGGTGCCGCTTGCCGGGCTGGGCGGCCAGGACGCCGCGGAGGGCGGCGTTGTCGGCTTCCGTGCCGCCGCTGGTGAAGACGAGCTCGCCGTCGCGGGCGCCGAGCAGGGCGGCGACGTGCCGCCGGGCCTGCTCGATCTCGGCCGCGACCTGGGCGCCGAAGAAGTGCGCGCTGGACGGGTTGCCGTAGCGCTCGGTCAGCAGCGGGAGCATGGACGCGACGACGCGGTCATCCGGGCGCGTCGTGGCGTTGTTGTCGAGGTAGATCAGCGGGTGCGTCATTGGTTCGGGGTATTCGGGTCGAGGTCCCAGTCTTCCGCGAGCTGCTGCTTCAAGTTGGTGCTGCGGATTGCGTGGCCGTCGCTGAAGCAGTAATTGGCTCCGCCGTAATGCCGCTCGTCGATGTACGCTTCATCCTGGAGCCCGGCGACGTGCTCCTGAGGAATGTAGCTGACGAGAAGGTCATTCGGGTCGCGCACCTGCGGATTGGCGTCGGTGATCAGCGGCAGGCGCGGCTTGATGTGGTCGAGCGACAGCTTCCGCCAGCTCACCTCGTAGGCGCGGTAGTGCCCGGTGCTGTTGGCGAGCGGCAGGGCCTCCTTGCAGGTCCACAGCTCGAAGCGCCCGTCGCGGTTCCGCTGGACGGGGTAGTTCTCCTCGCGGCTGAAGTCCTGGTCCCGGTAGAGGTACACGTACAGGCACTCGGCCCAGCCGTGGTACGGCGGCCCGTTGGGGTCGCGCGTGGCGTATTGCAGCGGCGGCAGCAGGTATTGGTTGTCGCTGGAGTACTGGACCAGGGCCTTCATGAACTCGCTCAGCCGCGTCAGGCACACGGTGCTCTTGGCCTGCTGCCGGGCCCGCGACATCGACGGCAGCATGATCGACATCAGCAGCGAGATGATCGCCACCACCACCAGCAGCTCGATCAGCGTGAAGGCCCAGCGCGTCTCGGCCGGCGTTGTTTGGCGTAGGCGGCTCGTGATCCACCTCATTGCGTGAACCCCGCCGTGTCATCCGGCTGGTCCATCCCGCGTGGCATTATACGGTCCGCCAGCGTAACCGGCGCACTCGACGGAGCCCTGACAGCGATGAGCCGACCCGCGGATGACCGGCCGACCGCCCCAGCGGCATCACCGCCACGGGGACCGAACGCCCCTCGCGGCAGGAAAACCGCGTGCACGCCCTGCGGCGGCCGGCGCTGCCCAGGGCGGTGAAGCACTGGACGATAGCCACGCTGCGGGAGAAGCTGGCCAAGATCGGTGCCAAAGTCGTCGCGCACGCCCGCTACGCGATCTTCCAGATGGCCGAGGTCGCGATTCCCCGCAAACTGTTCGCCGCCGTCCTGGAGCGCATCCAGCGGCTGCGTCGCCCCGAAGTCGGCGTGGTGCCTCCCGGATGAGCCCGCAGACCGCTCAAAGCCGCTCCTGTTCGGACAAGCCGGACGGATTCTCTGCGCCCGGCGGGGGAAACGAGGCGTTCCTGGGGCTGTCGGAAGCCTCTTCTCCCGCCAGCAAGGGCCTCGGCGGGCCCGTTTCGCTCCCGATGCCCAGGGAAGGCGTGAGAACCCCAGACGCGAAAGGGGCTTGGGACTGTACAATGGCCTTACACGGCCCGGCCACGGAACCGGGCGAAGTCATCTGGAAAATACCGGTTCAAATGGGCCCACATGGTCATCACGCTACATCGCATGACTTTGAGCACGCTCGTCACGGCGGCAGTCGGCTGGCTGGCCACTTCGCCTTTATCGGCCGCGACGGTCGTTGTTGACAATTCCGGTCCCGGCTTTGCCATTCTCGATGGCTCCGCCTGGAGAACCCTGGCCGCTCCTGGCCAGTGCCGTGCGGACTATGTGGGGCAGAACACGAGCGACCCCGCGGGCGCGGTCGAGTGGCGGCCCGACCTGCCCGCAGCCGGCCAATACCAAGTGGCGGCATGGATCCCAGCCACCGGCAACGACCGACCGAACAACGCATGTTACACAGTCGAGCACGCGGGCGGGATTGACGAGGTTTACGTCAACCAGGCCGAGAAGGAAGTGCAGTGGGTCGTGCTCGGAACGTACGACTTCGCCGCGGGGACGAGCGGCAGGGTGACGCTCAGCAGCAGCGCGCAAGCGGGCACGAACGTCGCGGCGGACGCGGTCAGGTTCAGCACCGGCCCGCAGGCCGTACCCCAGTTTCGCGCCTTCTGGGCATCCACCGGCCACGAGGGGCTCGGCAACCTGCACGAAATCGATGACATGGTCTCGCGCGCCATGCAGGGCAACTACAATGTCATCAATGCCCTGATCCTGTACAAGCAGGACACAGCCGCCAGCCTGAACGGCGCCCTCTGGAACTCAAGCATCCTGCCCAAAGCCACCGCCTATCCGCCAGAGGTGGATCCGCTGGCCCATCTGATTCAGCGGGCGCACGCCAACGGTCTCAAAGTGCACGGCCGGCTGATCCCGTACCTGGTGTGTCAGGCCTGGCCGCCGGTCGGCAATGCGCTGCTGTCGAGCCACCCCGAGTGGCTGTGCGTACCCATTGCCAACATGGGCACCGGGCCGGCACCAATCGGCGGCTTCTATCACCTGGATCCCGGTTCGCCCGACGTACAGGAGTACCTGATCAGCATCGTGCGCGAGCTCGTGAGCAACTACGAGATCGATGGCATCCACTGGGACTTCATCCGCCACCTCAGCCAGGACGCGGGGTATCCGGCCAACAACTCGTGCAGCGGTTCCGGACTGGCCCGTTTCCACGCAACCACCGGCCGGTCCGACACGCCGATGGCAAACGGCGACGTGGCCTGGGACAACTTCCGCCGTCGCACGATCGACGAGCTGGTGCGTCGCACCCGGGCCGAAATCGCTGCCATCAAGACCAGCCCAGCCCAGCCGGTGAGCTACACGGCGGCGGTGGCCGGCTGGGGCTCCGTGCCGACGAGCTTCGCGAACTCCAGTGCATACGCTCTATTCCAAAACTGGGAGATGTGGATGCGCCTCGGCTGGCTCGACGGCGCATGCCCCATGATCTACCTGAGGGAGCACGTGGCTTCGGAGCACGACACCTACCGCGGCTGGGTCAATGCCGCGATTGGATGGCGCTACGACCGACACGCCTACATCGGCCAGTGCCTCTATGTGAACTCCATGGCCAACAGCGTCGTCCAGATGCAATACGCCCAGGACCAGGGTAGCGACGGGACGATCAACTTCGCCTACGGCGCCACCGCCGATAACGATCTGGACGGGACATCGGAAGCGGACTGGTCATGGTATCCCTATGTCGCCGAAAACCTGTTCGCCGAGCCGGCCTTGACGCCCGGCATGCCCTGGCGAACTGCCGCCACCGACGAGGGGACCCTCTGGGGCCGGATTACCGACGGTATCACCGGCGATCCGGTCGACGACGCCACGGTTACCGTCGCCGGGCTTCCCGCCGTGCAGACCGATGGCAACGGCTACTATGTCGTGACGTTGATTCCGGCCACCGCGGGCGGGACCGACTACGCCGTCACGACCGAGAACTTGGGCTATCTTCCGGACAACGGACAGGCGCGCGTTCTGGCGGGTGACATTGCTCGGCTGGACCTGGCGTTCGATACGCCGCTCCCGCCGGTCATCAACGAGGTCACGCCCGATCCGGCTGAATTACTCGTCGGGCAAGAGTACCTGTGCCAGCTCAGCCTCGCGCAGGGAACCGCGCAGTCCTGGACGCTCCTCACGGGCCCGCCAGGGGCCACCGTTTCCGCCCGGGGCTGCGTGAGCGGATGGGCCGCCTCCGAAGGCGACGTGGGCCAGCCCATCGACTTCGCGGTGCGCGCGGAGAACTCGGCCGGTAGCGACGAGGAGAGCTGGCAAGTACTGGTCAGCGTTCCGCCGCCCTGCGAGCCCTTCACGCTCGCCAACTTCGAGGGCTACGCCAACGGGACGCACGTGCTGTTTCAGAGTCCGCGCTATAGCGGCTCGACGGTGAACGACCTCGACTCCCAGCCGAACCTGGCCGAAGTGACCAATGAGGTGCCGGCGTTCAGCGGAACCGGGTGCTACAAGGTCGAGTGGCGATTCATCGACACCGATCCGCAACGCTGGATGCGGCTGACCACCTACCAGGGCGCGTACATTCCCAATCCCACCGTGAGGCTGGATCATCGAGTTCGCGTCCGCCTGCGGGTCGATGCCGGTCGCTTTCGGCTGGCCGTCGGTATTCGCGAAACGGCAACCACGGCCGACGTCGGCGCAGATGGCGGGACCGCCGGCCCCATCGAGTGGCTCGGCGCCGCCAGCGATGTCAACGGTGCCCCCCAGGGTGTGCTGGTGGAGCCGATGCCCGGCGTCTGGCAGACCTTTGTCTTCGATCCGTTCCGTGATCCGATCCACGCCATGACCGGCGATGGCGTGCTCAGTTCCTTCACCAACAAGGGCACGCTCGAACACCTGGCGTTTACGCTGGTGGACACGGCCGGGCCGTTCACGGTCTACGTCGATGACGTAGAGCTTCTGTGCAGTTCGCCGGTGCCGGCTGACATCGTGGTCGAGAGCCGCGACGGCTCCGGCGCACTGACCCCACCGCCGGCTTACATTGAGGACGGGGCCTGGGCGAATAGCGTCATCAAGAGCGCCGCCCCCGGGCTGACGGGGAGCGGCAGCCGCTTCATCAACTACGAGCTGCCCAATCTCGGCACCGACAACGCGACGTTCGTACCGAACGTCGTGGTACCGGGTCGGTACGAAGTCTTCGTCACCTGGGCCAACGGCGCGAACTGCTACGACGCGAAGTACACGGTCCGCCACCACCAAGGGGACACCGTGCTGCTGACCGACCAGATCGCGAGCGGTGCGCCCGAGCCTCCGAACTACGACAAGTGGATTTCGCTCGGTCGCTACTGGTTCAACGCGGGGCAGAACGTCGCCAATGCGTCGGTCAACGTCTCGGAGGAGCTGGTCAGCGGCCGACCCAGCGCCGGTTGGGGCTTCCGCGTCTACGGCGACGGGTTGAAGCTGGACTTCGTGGAACCGTGGCCCGACGGCGACTACACCGGGGAGGGAAACGTGAATCTCGGCGATTTCGCGTATTGGTCGGGCTGCATGTCCGGCCCCGCTGTCAGCTCCGGTGCTCCACAGTGTCAGGTCTTCGATTTCGGCCTGGACGGCGACGTCGACCTCGCCGACTTCGCCCTCTTTCAGCCCGCGTTCACCGGCGAGCCGTGACGCCTCGCCGGCAGCGCCGGACTTTCGAGCCTTGCGGGCGGCTCCGATTTGCGGGCACAGCCCCCCTTCCAGGTTATGAGCCCAACGAGCCCATGGGGAGTGGTTTCGCTCCAATTGATGGAAACACGCACTTCGCCAACCTGGTGTTTCGGCAGCGGCGTTCGTCTAGCGCTGGGGGCGCAGAGCCATACGCAGGCGGGCATCCGGTATCATACGATTCGCCGGTTCGCGAGACGCATTCTGCGGAGACCTTGCAGTGATGACCCGACCCACCGATGACCGCCCGCCCGTCCCGAATGCGGACTCCGCCGGCCGCGACCTGCGCCGCCGCCTCGATTACGACGACGCCCGCCTTCTCGCCGAGTGCGAGATTCACTACCATCGCACCGGCGGCCCGGGCGGCCAGCATCGCAACAAGGTCTCGACCGCCGTCCGCCTGAACCACCGCCCCAGCGGCATCACCGTCACCGGCACCGAACGCCGCTCGCAACAGGAAAACCGCCTCCACGCCCTGCGACGGCTGCGCGAGGCCCTCGCCGTCTACACACGCGCCCCGCTAGCCGAGAAGCCGGCCTGGCCCCCGACCGTGCAGATCTCCGAGGGCCGCCTGCACGTGAACCCCCACAACCCCGCCATCTACCACGTCCTCGGCCTCGTGCTCGACGTGATCTTCACCTACGGCGGCAGCACGCGCGACGCCGCGGCCTACTTCGGCGTGACCCCCACCAGCCTCACGCGCTTCCTGGCGGAGCATCCGAAGGCCTGGGCCGAGGCGAATCGGATTCGTGCGGAGCGGGGCACCCGCCCTCTTCGTTCATAAGCGCGAAACGCCTCCGATCGCACACCGCACGCCGCTGCACGCAATCCGGATGATCGCACGCCTCGCACGGATCGCCGCGCGGCGCAATCCGATCCGCCGGCCCGATCCCGATCAGGCCCGAGATGGACTTGATCGGCAGCATCAGGCAACTCGCCGTCAGCCGCACGTTGATCCGCTCCGTCGGCAGGCTCGCGAACAACGGAATCTGCTGCCGCACCGTCATGCCGCAATACCCCGGGCTGTACGGCGGCGTCAGCTCCAGGCCGCGGCCGTGCGCCCACTCAAGCAGCTCGTCGTACAGCCGCTGACTCACCGCCTCGACCGCCTCCGACGCGATCGCGTCCGCAATCGTGCCCTGCATGACCCGGCCCGAGCGCAGCCAGCCGCGCGCCAGCCGCTCCAGCGCCGAGCCGATCGTGACCACGTAGGTGACCAGCAGCGTCGAGTACTCCAGGAACGAGCTGACAGCCCCGTCGAACACCGCCCCCGACTTGAGCACGATCCGCCGCGCCTCCAGCGCCGTCACCTCGTCGATGCGATACACGGCCCGTGGCCGCATCAGCCGCGGAAACTCCGCCAGCAGCTTGTCCAGCAGCTCGAACCACCGCCGATGCGCCTCGCGCCCCGGCTGCAAGTGCGTCAGCCGCGTGATCTCCTCGCGGTCCGGCTGAACGCGGTCAAAGTGCAGCACCTGGGGCGCGACCGTCCCATCGTGCGACGCACCTGCCTGTGTGGTTGCGGACATACCGTTGCACATGGGCTCGCGGGCCGTGCCCGGCACAAGGGTCCCTCGTCGACATCCGGGCGCTCAACCTCGATTGTACCCGCTGCCACGTGGCGGGCGAACGCTCGTGTGGCGCTGAGGAGAGGCGGGTGTGACTACTCTTTGTGGAGGCAGCGGGTGGCCTGGTGTGGCGAAGGCCACCGTGGCGTACGAAGCCAGGGCGTGGCGGCCCGGGAAAGGGTGCGGGGCGCGCAGCGGGGGCGCGAAGGGCGGCCAGAACCGGCTTTTTCGGCGGCAAGCGCGCTTCGGACAAGCGTGGTTCGGGTCCGTGAGCGGGTCCGTAATCGCAATGTGTTTTGGTGTCCCCGGTCCTCATGGTGTGCGGCGTTGTGCAGGCGACGACGACGTGTCACCAGGCAATGGCCAATCGTCGGCCAACGTGGGCCGAACGAATCGCGTCGCGGACAGCGCGGGCAACATGGGGATGGCAAGACGCAGAGTGGGCGCGGTATGCCGGGTTTGGCCGGCGTGAGCGACGCCGGCGCCGTTGTGGGGCGGGCAACGGTTGTCATCAGGCGAGCGCGGCAAGTCACCCATCCGGGTCAATCGCGGCTTGCTAGGCCGAACGAGACCGCGTCGCGGACAACGACTATTCACTTGTAAAAGACGGGACGCTCGCGAAAC
>CAIWOY010000018.1 GCA_903914415.1 uncultured Phycisphaerales bacterium
CCCGGGACTTCACAGGCAGCCGCGGCCAGGCGATCGCCGGTGCGTCGGGCGTCCTCCGTCCGCAAGCGTGTGCTGGGCTCCGAAGAGGCGACCCAGCGGGTGGGCCGGCCGCAGAGAAACGCGACCAGCCCCACGGGGCGAACGCGCCCGGGCACGTGTCTCGAACCGGGTCAGCGGGTGTGGGGTGCACAGTTCACCGGCTGGGGGCCGGTGCCACACCGCCGAGCGGGCCGTCAAGGCAGGCTCTGGCACTGCGTGAGCACTGATAGTATTACTCAGGAATGGAGAGAAGCAAGGCGAAGCGGCGAAGGTGTTGGCGGCTGGCGGAGTTTGGCGGCGGGTGGCGGAGAAAGAGAAGAAGCTATCAGCTTTCAGCTATCAGCCGTCAACCCATGCCGACGTGGACGACCGCCAGGCTGGTGCGAGAATCCTCTGTCGCACCCCGACCCCCGGGAGTCGCATTCTGTTTCCGCACGCCCCCAAGCCCCTGCGTCGGCCCGTCCCCACGTTCCCACGGCCCCCCGCCCCGCCCGGACAGGCGCGTGGTATAATTGAGGACACGGTCGCCCAATGAACCAGGACGCGCGATGAGGCACGCCGCGGGAATCGCGCCCATCGACCGGACCGCCTCACATCGACGTGCCGCACAAGAAACGCCTCCGGAAAAGGAGTCCATAGAATGGCGGACCCGCCCACGTTCACCGTCCAGGAATCGCAGGCCGTTAACGACATCGGCACCTATATGGCGAGTTACCGGTGCATGGTGACCATCGACGACGACGGACCGCATTTTCTAGGGTCTGCCATCCTCGTCCAGATTCATGACGCCGTATATGTCGCTACGGCGGGTCATCTGTTCGATAACCCGCGCCACCCCTCCGTGTCCTTCCGCTGGGGCTCGGGCAACGACAAGGAAGCGGTCCGCGTGCGAGACGTTTGCCGGCCGTCTTCCGCCGGCATCGACGTGGCTGCAGCAAGGCTCGAATCCTGCCCTCGGGCGAATGCCCTACCATTAGACAAGGTCGAACTGAACCCTGCTGCGGACGGTTCCGAGCTATGGGCTATCTGCGGGAACACCATCTCAGGCCTCCATCGCAACGCTCAAAGGCGCGAGCTAACCGTCCAGTCTCAGCTCCTGGGCCTCCGCCCTCTCGCCCCAAACCAGTGGCCGAAGACGGAGCGGCCTGCTGACGTAGGGCGCGATCTATTCGCACGCTACCTCAGGTCTGCCGTTGACCCCCACGGGATGAGCGGCGCCGGCATTTGGCGCGTTTGCCAAGCCCTGGACGGGGCGTCGCTCCCGACGGCCCCCACGCAACTGATTGGAATCCAATCCGCTACGGCCGAGAGCGACTGGAATTAGCTGCGCGCCACGAGGATCAGTCACTGGCTCAAGCTCGTACGAGACAATTGGCGGAGTGGCGCGCCAGCGATCGACGAGAAACTCGCCGCCGCCAACCCGGGAGGAACTCTGCCCTGAGCGTCTCGCCGCTCACTGCTCGCGCGGCTATCATGACGACCTTGCGAGGGTTCGGACATGCCACCGGAAATTGTCCACGATTCACCCCTCCGTGAAGATTCCCGGATAGGGAACTATATTCTCAAGGAGCGCGTGGGCACGGGCGCATCCGGCGAGGTATGGAAGGCAGTCCATCACGAACGGCCGGGCAGGATCGTCGCCGTTAAGATCGCGGTCGACCCTACCTTTCGTCGGCAGTTATGCCGCGAAGGCCGCTTGCCGGACATCGCCCACCCGAACGTCGTACCGATCCTAGACAGCGACACACGCTTCGCCGACGTACCGTATATCGTGATGCCGTACCACGCCGGCGGCAATCTCGCCGCCCTGGTCGCAGCCCATCCTGATGGCGTTCCCCCGACGCGCGTGCAAGCGCTGCTCGTGGACATTCTCAGCGGGCTGGCGGCAGCGCACCAACAGCGGGTCGTACACGGCGACATCAAGCCGAGCAACGTGTTGCTCGACGGCTCAGGGCGCGCGCTCATCACGGATTTCGGGCTGAGCACGGTGAGCGACAGACCCGACGCTTTGGCCTCGATGCTCCAAAGCGCCTCACTTGAGGCTGAGCGCTCCCACGGCATCGGCGGCACGTTGGCGTACATGGCTCCCGAAATCCGCGCCGGCGAAGCGCCAACGCCCTCTGCCGACGTCTACTCAGTGGGCGTTTTGCTCTTCGAGTTGCTGACTGGCCGATTGCCCTGTGGGCCGGAACGACCCAGCGAGGCCCGATTGGAGCTGATCGGCGCGACCGATTGGGACGGCCTATACACGCGAGCTTGCCGCCCCGCGAACCGCCGTTTCCCTGCCGCCTCTGAGATGCTTCGGTACATGCAGATCGCAGCTCCTGCACGCGGTTTGCTGAAAGGTCACGGCAACAGCATTTCCTGTATGGCCTTCTCCCCGGACGGCAAGCACTTGGTCACCGCCGCAGAGGACCGCACGGCGCGTTTTTGGGACCTGGCCAACCGGCGTGAGAAGGCTCGGTTCGACGGGCCAGTGTGAGCAGTGGCTTTCTCGCCCGATGGCCAGAGCGTCGCCCTCGGGCTGAACGACGGCGGCCTGCAACTGTGGAACCCGATGACCAGTCAGAGGCCCCGCCGATTTGAAGGTCACGAAGAGTCGGTGCAAGCGGTCGCCTTTTCACCGGATGGGCGCCAGCTGCTCACAGGATGCGACGATGGGGCGGCATGGGTCTGGGATGTGGCAACGGGTCGGATCTTGAAGCGCTTCGCGGCCCAGGGGGACGTGTGGGGGGTGGCATTTTCGCCCAGCGGCGGACCCGTACTGATCGGAATCGACGGACAAGGCCCCTGGCTTTGGGATACGTCGAAGGGTGCGAGTATCCTGCGCTTCCAAAAAGAAGCGTGGCAAGTGGTGGTGGCGCTTTCGCCCAACGGCCGGTACGCCCTGGCCAGCTGTTACGTACCGGATTTTTCGCGCGGCGCTGTCCGCCTGTGGGACGTAGGAGCGGGTCGCGAGGCCCGCACAATCGAGGTGCATTCGAGCTGGGTACAAGCAGCCGCATTTGCCCGAGATGGTCACCGCGTGGCAGTTGCCGACGGGCGTACCGTCCGCTTGTGGGATACGAAAACGGGCCGAGAAGTGAGCTGTTTCGAAACGGACACATGCGTCCTCGCGCTCTCGGCCGACGGTCGATACGCCGCGGCTGGTTACGGCGACGGCCCCGTGCGCATTTGGAATGTGCGGACAGGCGCGGAAGCCCAACGGCTGCTTCGGAAACTCCGAGGCCACACCGCCCCCATTGTATCGGCAATGTTCATGCCCGATGGCCGCCATGTGTTGACCGCCTCCAGGGACGGCACTGTCCTGATGTGGGACGCTGTAATGGGTAATGAGCTTCGCCGATCTGGAGGTCTCGGCAGGCATTTCTTCCGCCATGCCTGGTCGGCCAATGGTCGACGAATGTTCGAGATTCCGGATGTCCACTTTGCCTTCTCGGCCGATGGTCGACAAGTCCTCGAGTTTTCGGATGACCACGCTCGCCTTCGCGACGCCGCGACGTGGGAACAACTCCAGCACTTCAAGGCAGAGACCGGGTCTCGGTTCTGGGCCGGCGCATTCTCGCCCGATGGTGAACGAGTACTGACCATCGGACACTCATCGGGCGTGTGCGTGTGGGAGACTCGCACGGGACGCCAAGTCTCGCAATTGCGAGAGGCCGCCGAAGTAACGGCCGCCACCTTTTCTCCAGACGGTCGTTTCCTGTTTACCGGATCACAGAACGCTGTCGTGGGATCGTGGGATGCTGAGACCGGCAGCGAGGTCCGGCGCTTCGAAGGTCACCGTGGCGCGGTATGGGCGGTTGCCTGCTCGGCCGACGGCCGCCATGTTCTCACCGGCTCAACCGACAGGTCGGCTCGCCTCTGGGATGCTACGGGCGGCACCGAATTGTGCCGCTTGGAGGAACACGAAGAGGCAGTGACCCAAGTAGCGTTCTCGCCCGACGGCCGGCTCGTCCTCACCGGGTCGTCCGATGGAATGGCGCGCCTGTGGGACGCACTGGCAGCTCGCCAGCTGAGGTGCTTCAAAGGCCACGAGGACTCGATCACCGTCGTTAGCTTCTCGGCAGACGGTCGGCAGGTGCTGACGGCGTCGTATGATTGGACCGCACGCCTGTGGGACGTTGCTACCGGCGAGGAGGTCCTGCGCTTCGGGGTCGACCTCGCCTAGCGACCTGGCCCCTTCGAGTTTGAGAATTAATCGACCGGAGCCATGAGAAACCTGCATTTCTGCCGTGAAAACGCGGTCGAAACCTGGCCTTCGCCGAAAAGTTCACAAGCTCCTTCGGGGCGAGGATCGCTCACGAAGGCCGTGTTTTCTCGTATTCTACGTCGGCCACGGGGGGCCGACGCTACGGCACAGGGGGCCGAGGCCACATTGGGTTGCGGGCACAGCCTGCGCTGGGGGATGATGACGCCGCGAGACGGACGTGCGACGGGCCACGAGGAGCGTGCGGCCCGCCTCGGTGTAGAAGTGTCGGATTTCAGAGCCGGCGGCGGCGCAAATACAGGCCAGATCGCGCGGCGTCAGGATCGGGACCGCGGCCACCAGCACCTGCGGATTCTGGTACCCGATGACCACCCACTCGGCCCGCGCCAGCGCCCCCGCGACCTGCGCCGCGGGCTCGGTGCCGGCCTCCAGGTGCGGCACCAAGACAACGGTTCGCGCGCCGGCCGCCACGCCGGCCGCAGGCGCCTCACCATGCGGCACCAGGACGACAGTTCGCGCGCCGGCTGCCACGCTGCCCGCAGGCACCTCGCCTGGTAGCGTGGGTCCGTCGGTCAGTGCGAGCATGTCGTCGCTTACTTCGCCGCTCAGCTTCAGGGCGAACGCATCGTCTCCTGCTTCGCAGCTCACCTTGCGGAGCGTCGCGCGGAGCTCGCTCCATTTCCACGCCGGCCGCCGGACTTGCTGCGCCAGCCGCCGGCGATCCTCCTCCTGAACCACGAGTCGCGGCCGCTCGAACGGCGCCGACGGTGTCTCGCCGGCCATTCGAACGGCGGAATCCAGGATCGCCGGCACCAGCTCGTCCGGAATCTCCGCCAGGAAGTCGCGTGTGGCTTGCGCAGCGCTGGCCAGGTAGGCCCGAAAGCCCGGCGTCGCCGCTAAGCCGCAGTCCTGCGCGTTGTGTGCCGCGATGTCCGGTAGGCAGCCGAGCAAAGGCGCCCGCAGCGGCGACCACGGCCCGACTAACGCCGCGTCGAGAGCGCCCCAAAGCTCCGCGACACACGTGTTGCGGGCTGCGGCCGTCACCAGCGGCCAGCGTGCCAGTGCGGCCAGCAGATCGCGGCGCGCGTGGTGGAACCACAGCATTACGCTGAGCGCGAGCGTGTCCGCGTGCGGGCTGTGCAGCGTCTGCGACAGGCTTTGCACGCAGTAGGTCCGGTTGACCCCCAGCTTCTCCGCCAGCCCGGGCAGGCTCTCGAACCGCGGCCGCTGACGGTGAAACGAGTACACCCACCGCAGGTCGAGCACGCTCTCGACGCTGTCCCGGCGATCGTGGTGCGCCACGGCCCCCGGCTCATAGCGCAGCGTGAACCCGGCGTGCCGCAACCGCTGACACAGATCGGAATCCTCGCCGTAGGCCAGGTCGGGCAGGTATCCGCCGACAGCCCGCAGCGCCTCGGCCCGCGCCAGCATCTCGCTGATCAGCATGAACGGGTTGTCGAGCGGCAGCGGGCCCCAGTTGTGCGGCATATTCACCGCGCGCCAGCGGTCGGCGTCGGTGAACAGGCGCTCGAGCGTGCAGCCGCTCAGCGCCGCGATGTGCGCCTCAGCCCGCTCCAGCAGCCGCTCCAGCCAATCGGGTTCGAGCGTCACATCCGCATCGCACGAAGCCAGCCACGGCGTCCGGCAATGCGTCAGCGCGAGGTTGCGGGCGTATCCCAGCCGGCCCTCCCGCTGCTCGATCACGCGCAGGCCCGACGCCCGCGCGATGCGCAGTGTGTCGTCGTCCGAGCGCGCGTCGGCCACCAGCATGATCTCGGCCGGCTCAGCAACCTGAGCCTGCACGCCGGCAATCGCGGCCGGCAGCGTCCGCGCGCAGTTCCGCGCGGGGATGTAAAGCGTGACGTCGGTGCTCTTCGGACCGCTCATAGCGCCTGCCCGCCGGGAACGAAGGCCGTCGCGGCGGCGTCCAGCGGCGGTGCGAGCGCCGCGATGTCGCCGAGCGCAGCTTCGTCGGGGAAGAACGGGCTGCGCGGCCGCAACTCCGCGCGCCTCGCCAGCCACGCCTGCAATTCGTGCGCCTGCGCGACGGCCCCGCCCACGCGCGTGACCGCAAGGCTCTCGGCCGCGCTGGCCAGGTACGCCGCCACCGGCAGCGTTCCGCCCGCCGCCAGCGTCAGCGCCGCGACCGCGAGCTTGGTCTCCTCGGCCTGGAGCGAGTCGACGAAGTTCGGCGCCAGGCACGGCACGAACTCGCTCGTCAGCCGCTCGTGGAGGCTGGCCGCACCGTCCCCGTCCGGCCGCCGGAACCCGACCAGCCCGCGCTTGCGCAGCGATACGAGCAGGGTTTGGCCGTGCGTCGCGTTCAGCAGCGTGTACGCCACCGCGGGCAGGCTCGACCCCATGTCGTGCATCGCCTCGCGCAGCCGGCGCTCCGTCGTATGGAGCATGTCCGTCTCGACCAGCCCGGTCAGGTTCCCGCCCTGCCCCGTCGCGTAGCCGGCGACCGGCACACCCTGCTGCCGGGCCAGGCACGCCCCGGCCCGCATCAGCTTCGGCTGCACCATCCCATAGCCGTAGTCGCACCAGATCAGCAGCGACGCGCCGACCAGCAGCTCGCGGAGCGCGCCGACCGCCTGTTCCTCCGCGCGGCTGTCCAGCGGTGCGGTCCCGCCTTCGGTCAGCCGCACCACCTTGCTCTCGTCCGCGACGAACGTGCTATGCTCGACCAGGCTGGGCCGCACCGGCAGATAGCGCCCGTCAATGCCCAGCTCGGTCAGTCCGGCGACCAGCCGCGACGAAGTTTCGTCGCGACCGACCGCGCTCAGCACGCACGGCCGGGCACCCAGTGCCCGGAGCTGCGCGGCGACCGCCGCGACGCCGCCCCAATGGTCCGTCGCGCCCAGGCGCTGCAACGAGAGGATCGGTGCTCCGTCGTCCGCCCCCGACGCGTCGCACAGGACGTATCGTTCCCACATGAGGTCCCCCACGACGACCACGCGCAAGCCCGCGAAGGCCTCCGCGGTCGCGCTGGCAGCACGCAAGTCGATGTGGTGCCGCTCGCAGTACGACCGCAGCCGCTGTTCGTCCAACGCCTCGTCGCCGCGCGTCGCTTCCAACAGCCGCGTCGAGCTGAACACCACGTCGCCGCTGTGGAATACGACGCGACCGCCGTAGCGGGCCACGATCTCGCACTCGCGGCGGAAGCGCTCGTCCGTGGCGGACGCGTACTCGCGGCCCTTGACGTATACGTCCGGCCGCAGCGTGTCGAGCAGTTCGCAGGCGGTTGGATGCGTGTCGACCACGACCCAATCGACGCACTCCAGGGCGGCGAGGTTCTCCGCCCGCAAATCCTGCGGGATGTAAGGCCGGTCCGGCCCCTTGCCCACCGAGCCGTCGCCGGTCAGCGACACCACCAGCACGTCGCCGAGCCCGCGTGCGAATTGCAGGTAGCGGATGTGTCCCGGGTGCACGATGTCGAAGCACCCGTGACATTGGACGACGGTCTTGCCCGCCGTCCGCAGCGCACCGAGCGACTGCGACAGCGCTGCAGCGTCCACGATCTTGCGGGCGGTGTGTGTGCTCATGCGCAGCGTTTCGTGAAGGCGCGTAACGATCCCGCTCTACCTATCGGACCCGTCGCCGGCCGGGCTCATCCCCCAGACCGCCGCCCGCTGGCGACGCTCAAGGCCATGTGTCCGCTGTCCGATAATGCACACGGTCGCCAACCGCATTACAAACCCCGCACCGTGACGTGGAACTGTGAGCAGACCGACGCACATCACGAACGTCTCCGTAATCATCCCGACCTGTGGGCGCCCCACCAAGTTGCGGAACTGCCTGGCGGCGCTCGCGCAACAGCGCCTGCCCGCGAACGTCGCCTTCGAGACTATCGTCGCCATCGACGGCGCGAATGCCGCCGACGATTACGCCGCACTCGACGCGCCCGCGCGCACGCAGTTCTTGCCCCTGCCCCGCTGCGGCATCGGCGCCGCCCGCAACGCGGCCGTGGCCGCCTCGGCCGGTGAGTTGCTCATCGTCGCCAATGACGACACGTACCCGCAGCCCGATTGGGTGGCCCAGCACGTCGCAGCGCACCGCGAGCGCGGCCGACCGGGCCTGGTCGTCGGGCTGACGCGCTTCTGCGAATGGCCCGCCCCGACCGTGTTCGACGCCCTCGCGCGCGACACGTCCCTGCTGTTCTTCTACGACCAGATGCAGCCCGGCCGGACGTACGGCTTCCGTCACGCGTTCGGCTGCAACACCTCGGTGCCGCGCACGCTCTTCGACCGCGTCGGCGGCTACGACGAGCGGCTCCGTCCCTACGGCTACGAAGACCTCGAGCTCGCCTATCGCGTCGAGCAGAGCGGTTACCCCGGCGTCTTCTACCAAGCCTCGGCGCTCAACACACACGATCACCGCATGACGTGGCCGGATTACTGCCGCCGCGAGGCGTGCCTCGGCCGCATGGCGGCGTGCCTGGCGGCGGTCAACCCCGACTGCTTCGAGGCGATCTTCCGCACGCGCGACGCGGAGGCGCTGCGCGACAGGTTCGCCGCCTGGCTGGAGCTTGACCGCGGCGATCACGCGGCCGCCGCCGCCGAGTTCGAGAGTTGGGCCGCCCGGCCGGTGGCGCAAATCGCTGCTTGGCCGGCAATGCGTACGACGCTCTTGCGGCTGCTACAGCCGGTCAAACGCCGCTGCTTCCGCGAGGGGTTTATCAGCGGCTTCCACCTCCGCTTCGACGCGAGCTGGGGCGAGCGCTTGGCGCTCGGACACAGCTTCCCCTGAGCCGTCTGCATCGCCGTACAGCCGAAACACGCGCAGGCCGTGCTGCTCGAACCTCCGGCGTCGCTCCCAGATCGCCGCTTCGTGCATCCAGGAGCTGATGACGACGGCGCGGGCACCGGTCGCGGACGCGTCCGGTGAGGCCACGATGGGCCACCCCCACAGTCGCCGCCCGATCAGACTGCGGTCGTCGTCGAGGATCGCCACGATCTCCACCGGCGACTCGGCCAGCACCGCGCCGAGCGCCCGCGTGTGGTTGCCGGCGCCGTAGATCGCTACCGGCCCCGCGTCCGCCTCGGCCACCGCCTGCAGCACGCGGCGCAGGCGCTCGGCCGCATCGTGGTCTGCGGCGGCGCCGGCCGGCGCGCCCGCCGTGTTCATGTGCGCCGGCCGGCTGGACGGCCAGGCCCGCGCGGGGCCGCGCGCCGCCTCGTCCACGATCGCCAGCGCCCGGGCCGCGAAACGTTCGTAGCCGCTGGTCTCGTCGGCCGACTGTCGGGCCGCGCGCGACATGGCCGACAGCTCCGCGGGGCGTTGCGCCAGCCACTGAACGCAGTCCGCCGCCGTTTCGAGATCGTCGACCGGGAACGTCAGGCCGTTGCGCCGCTCGCAGACGATGTCCGCGACGCCGCTTTGCACGCGGCTGACCACCGGGATGCATCCGCACGCCATCGACTCGATCATCGAGATGCTGAACCCCTCGTACCCCGAGGCCAGCAGCGACGCGTCCGCCCAGGACCAGACCGCGGGCATCGCCTCGTGCGGCACTGGCGGCTCCCAGCGAATCGTGTTGGCGCGATTCGCGAGCTGTGCGGTCGCGGCGGCGATCCGTTCCCGCAGCTCCGCGACCTGCGGCCCGTCGCCCACCAACCGCAACTCGAACCAGATGCCCCGGCGATCCAGCAGCGTTCCCAACGTCACCAGGTCAAATACGCGCTTGTTGAATTGCTCCATGCGGCCGGCGTACACCAGCCGCACCGGACGATCGCGGAGCGCCAGGCGCGGCGTCTCCGGCGGCACGTGCACGCCATACGGCAGGTGGTCCATCTGGGCCGCGCGGGTCGGCAGGCGCGACCGGAGCTGGCCGAGGCAGCGCTGGCTGACGGCAGCGTAGCGCTGGATGATCGGCTCGTAGTAGGACAGGTAGGTGTAATCGTACGGGTTGTCCGAGTGGCACCAGCCGACCACGCGCAGCCGCTCGGGAAAGACCGCGGCCAGCACCGCCGCCAGCGCATAGCTCTCCGCCAACACGTTCGGCACGAGAATCGTCGGCAGTTGCCCGCGGTACAGCTCGACGTTGCTCTGCCACGCCAGCGGGTCTTTCAGGTTCGGCGCGCGCACCACCCGTACGGCCGGCGGCAGCCCGGCCGCGTCCGGCGTGAGCTCCTCGTGCTCCTCGAACGGCTCATGGACGACAAGACGAGCTTCGCGCCCCGTCTCTGCCAGTTTGCGCGCCCACTGCATCGCCCACGTCGTCACCCCGCCGATGGTCAGCCCCGTGGGCAGAGAAATCGTGATCGGCCACGGTTTCATCGGCGCGCCGCCTCGGCCCCGGCGTGCTCCAGCAGCCCCGCTTCGTGCGTCAACACAAGGAAATCGACCCCCTCCCGTCCGCCCGCCAACTGCAGCGCCGTGCGCATGGCCGCGTGGTCGTTCGGCGTAATGACGACGCGTGTTCCGCGGGGCCAGTGCCCCCAGCGCCGCGGATCGTCGGTCGGTAACCCGAATGCCGCGAGTACCTCCAGCGCTGCGAAATCGTCGGCGACCCGGAGCTTCGGCCGGCCCCTCCCGCCATTCCTGCGCAGCATTTCCAGCAACACCAGTCCGTTGAGCCCCAGACCATACACGACCAGCCGCTGCGTCCGCGGGTACCGCGCCAGAAACTCGTTCACCGCCGCACACCGCCCGACCGTGTCCAGCGGAAACGTGGGCGCCCGCGCGACAATCGCGTCTGCCGAAGCCGCCAGCGGCGTACCCGTCAGCCACGCCCGCGCCTCCTCCAGCCACTCCGCGCGATGCGCGCACCAGGTCTGTCCCTGCGCGCCACGCACAAACTGAAAGGCCGCGTGAATAGCGTGCGCGACTTCCTGCTCGTACTCCGGCGTGACCGCCACAGGCGGCAGATCGCGCAAGTATGTCAGGACGGCATCCGGCGTACCGCTCGCTGCCGCCATCGCCCCGCAAGTCCACGCCAGGCGGCGGTAGTGCCCGGGCAATTCGTCGCGCGCCCGCGCGTGCGGCCCCCACTTGTCCAACACCATCCGGCCCGCCCGGTACAGCCGTGCCGCGGCGTGCGTGAGGCTCCCATGCCGCAGCCGAAACCCGTAAACGACGCGTGGCACGGTCGCGCACCCGACGCCTTCGTGCGCTAGCCGTAGCCACAAATCCCAGTCCTCGCAGGTCGGCAGCGCCGCGTCGAAGGGCGCCGCGCCCAGCACCGCCCGCGGCACGAGCGTCGTCGGCGGAAGCTGATTGCCCCGCAGCAGCGCATCCAGATCGCACGCCCCGGGCGTTGGGAAGTGGTAGATGTTTAGCGTCCGCCCCGCTTGATCCAGCAGCTCGTATCCCCCCGCGGCCAGCGCCAGAGGCCCGGCGCGCTGCGCCGCGCGCAGCAGGGTCGCCAGCGCCGCCGGACGCAGCACATCGTCCGCATCGAGGAATAGCAGATGTGGCGCCTGCGCCAGCGCCACGCCCGCGTTCCGCGCCGCCGCCACGCCGCCGTGCGGCACGGGGACAACCCGGATTCGCGAATCCGCCGCCGCCGCGGCTGCCAGGACCACCGGCGTTTCGTCGGTTGACGCATCATCCACGCACACGGCTTCCCAAGTGCGGTGGGTCTGCGCTTGGATGCTGGCGAGCGTCGCCGGCAGCGTCTCCGCCGCGTTGTAGCACGGGACGATCACCGACACCTCCGGCGCGCTGGTTGGCATGTTCACCCCATCGACGCGTCCGCCCGCCATCTTCAGCCGCCGCCGCAACCCCCCGATAGGAGCGCGGGCGACCCGCCGCGCGGCCTCGGTCGCCCCCTGCGACCCGCGGTCTTCTATGCCCCCCGAGTTCCTCATTGTCGGCAGCGGCCTCACTGGCGCAACTATCGCGCGAACCCTCGCCGACAACGGCCGCTCCGTGCTCGTCCTCGAACGCCGCCCCTTCCTCGGCGGAAACGTCGCCGACGCCCCGCACCCCTGCGGCATCCGCATGAGCCGGTACGGGCCGCACTACTTTCGCACGTCGTCCCCGCCGACCTGGGCCTTCGTAAACCGTTTCGCCACCTTCCGCCCCTTCGAGGCCATCGTCCAGTCGCGCGTCCGCGGCTGCTGCGAAAACTGGCCGGTGGCCGCCAGCTACATCCGCCGAACCGTCGGCGCAAGCTGGTCGCCGGAGTTCCGCGGCGCGCCGACGAACTTCGAGGAAGCCGCTCTGGCGCTCATGCCGCGCGCGATCTACGAGGATTTCGTCCGCGGCTACACGGAGAAGCAGTGGGGCCGGCCCGCCCGCGCGCTCGCCACCGATCTGTGCCGGCGTTTTGACGTGCGTGCGGACGACGACCCGCGCCTCACGCCCGACCGGCGTTTCCAGGGCCTCCCGTCCCGGGGCTACAGCGCCATGATCGAACGCATGCTCGTCGGCATCCCGGTGCGCCTGAACTGCGACTTCCTGCGCCGCCGCGACGAGTTCCGCTGGCGCGAAATGCTCCTCTTCACCGGCCCGATCGACGCGTACTTCGATGATGCGCTGGGCCGCCTAGCGTATCGCGGACAACGCCGCACGACGACGTACCTGCCCAACACGGGGCGTCTGCAGCCGTGTGGGCAGGTCAACGAGCCGTCGGCCGGCGTTCCGCACATTCGCACGATCGAGTGGAAGCACATGCTGCCCCCTGCTGAGGCGGACCGCATCCCCGGCACGCTCCTGACCACGGAATCCCCGTGCACGCCGACCGATCCGGACGATTATGAGTACCCGTTCCCGGACGAGCCGAACCGGCGGCTGTACGAGCGCTACCGGGCTTTGGCCGATCGCGAGCCCAACGTCCTGATCTGTGGCCGGCTCGGCGAATACTGCTACTACGACATGGACCACGCCATAGAGCGGGCGCAGTCGCTGGCGCGGCAGATCCTCACCACACAGCGACCCACCCACGAGCTCGCCGACGCGATTCGCTAGCGACTGACCGCCAACCCGCCGTGTTTTTCGGCCAGGCTATTCTGCATGAACGCCAGCACCCGCGCGGCGACGCGGTCGTACGTGAAATGCTGCACGACGGCCGCCCGCATTTGTGCCGCCAGCCCGCGCCGTTCCTCATCGTTGCGCACGAAGTGCTCGATGCGCTCCGTCAGCTCGCCCGCATCGCGGAATACGACGCGCTCATAGCACGGCCACAGCCGGCTCGCCATGTGCTGCCCCTGCAAGTCCCACACGCTCCGCGCGTGGATCATCCACTTGGCCGTCACCGCGATTCCGGGCGGCGGCGCGTCATGCTCGGCGGCCAGCATCTCGCGGAAGCGGCTCGCCAGCGGCCCCTCCAGGTCCGCCGGCCGCACGGTGACCGGCAGCGCCGGCCGGTTCCGAACCACCCACCGGTAGACGGCCTCGATTACGTCCGCATACGACTCCGTCGTGCACCCCGGCAACAGCACGAAGCCCCCTGCGCACAAGCCGTCCAGCACGCGCTGGTGCAGAGCCGAGTTCACGCCCGCGTGCAGGCTGATCTTCGCCGCCCGAAACGCCCGGCCGAGCGGCCGCCCCGGCTCGAGGGCGCCGCGGTGGTACGGCGCGAACTCCGGGAATCGCTCCCAGCCGCGCCCGTACAGGTGAAAACGCCCCCCCGTGACCTCGGCCCAGCGGATCGCGGCCCGGATCGCTTCCTGCCGCAGACACTGATCCAGGATGCTGCGCAGGTTGAACACCAGCCCGGCCCGGTCCTGTTTGGATCGAAAAGTCAGGCCGCTCTTGCGCTCCTGCCGCTCGAACTCGGCCTCGACGCTATAGCTGGCCCGCGGCCAAGCGTGGCGCAGCCGCGACTCGATCGCTGCACACACGCCGTCCACGAGCCCCGCGGCGCCCGGGTCGCAGTTTGCGCGTAACGCCGCGTGCGCCTCCTCCGGCGTCCGGTGCGCGGGGGCGTGCGTCGCGTACATGACGTCGCAGCGGTAAGGCGCCAGGTTCTCCTCGGTCTCGTCCGCGTCCAGTAGCGAGTGCGGGTCGGTCGGGATCGCGCAGGGCATTACGCGGTCCGCCGGGTAGCCGAAATCGACGACCATCTCCGGCACGTTGTGCCCGATTACGAACTCCAGCGGCTGAATCATGCCCGCGGCCGCCCGGTCGAACAGGTGCGGCAGCCGATCCTGCACCCAACACACCCCCGGAATCTGCGGCGGGAAGAGGGTCGCCCGCTCGCACTGCAAGTGATCTATGATCGCAATCAGGTCCGGCCGCACGCGTTCCAGTTCCTGCAAGACGCGGACCGACGGCAGGTTGGCGTGGCAGTCCGCCTCGGTCAGCAGGTGCACGCGGTGCCCCAGGCGCTCGAACGCCGCCAGTAGCTCACGCATCGAGTATTGCAGCACCGTCGTGAACCGGCTGACGATCCCAAGCACCGTCAGCGGCGGATCGCTCTGCCCCGCGTTCTCAAACCGCCGTGCCCACCAGCCTGCGTCGCGCCCGGCCAGCTCGCCGCAGAGCGTTTCATACCGGGCGCGCAACTGGGTCGCCCGCTCCTGCTCCGAGCACCGCACCACCCGCCGCACTTCATCGTGCAGGTCCGCGGGAGTATCTGGCCAGGTCGGCCCGCCGCCGTAGACGAGCGGATGCTGCCGCTCGGGATCGGCCAGGGCCCTCGCCAGAGAAGCCAGCGCGTTCTTCCCGGCGTGGAGATGCACGCGCCGCTCGGCCCACATCTCGCGCCAGTCATGCAGATGCAGCACGACCGCCCACGCCAACAGCGACGGCTCGACCACGTGCACGGGGGGGGAGTAGCCCAGGTGCGTGTCGTGCGAGGCGGCGATCATGCTGCGGGCGGCGTAGCCCAGCCCGAGCCCGCAGAGTGCCACCGGACGCACCAGTGTCAGATGCCACGCCCGGCGCAGGTTCTCCTCCGGCGCCCAGTCCAGATGCGGCGCCAGCGCGGGGAGCCAGCCGGGGCACTCGGGCAGCCGGCTGAGCACCTGAAACGTGCCCCGCGCGTCCCGCACCAAGTCCAGCTTGACGCGGCTCGCGGTCCAGACCTGCTCTAGCTCGCGGCCCAGCCCCGTGCGCTCCTCGAAAATGAGTAGGTTCGCCCGGAATTGCGCGTCGAGCGCACCCCACGCGAGGCGCTCCGCCCCGGGGCGACCGCTCGTTCTCAGTTTCGCACGCAGCTCCGGACCGCACTCGCAGCATTGCAGCAGGCGAATGGCCGCGGTCCACAGGCCCAGCGCATCGAACGCCTGAAAGGCGACGGCCCGGATCTCGTCGTCGTGCGGCGTATCACGCAGGTACGATAGGGCCGCGCCGACCGCCGCGTACGGGTCGCTGGGTCGTGCGGCCGCCAGCACGTGCTCGCGCTCGACCTGTGCCGATGCGATGGCGATGGAAGTCTCCTGGCGGCCCCGACGCCATGCCGTACTCAGCCACCTGCCCATTTCTCTCGGCCGCCGACCCCGCCCGACTCAAGCCCGGTACGCGTTCGCGGGACCCTGCGGCGACATAGCCGGGCGGCGGGCGTCTACGGTCTATGCCGGTTGCGGCGCGCCGGGAGGGTCGACGTTTTGGGTCGGGGCCACGGGCCGCGTTGTGTCCGGGCGTCTTTGCGTGAATAATCTGGGTTGGAAGGGACGCGGATTGGCCGTGGGCGGGCGACGGAGGCCGTGCGAATGGGTCCGTGGGCGTACTACTCGCCGTTGTGGCTCGGAGCGTTGCTGGTCCTGGCGCTGAACGATTCGCTGCGCGGGTTAATGGTCTGGCCCGAGTGGCTGGAGTGGCTGGCGGTGGCCGGCGTCGCGGTCCTGGCCGGCGTGCAGGCGCAGGTGCTCACGATCGGCGCCCAGGGCCTGTTCGCGCAGGTGCTGCCGGTGCCGATCGGGAAATCGATCCGCGGCGGGCCGGCGGTGCTCGGCGGCACGCTGCTGATCGGCTGGGTCCTGCTCAGTGCGGCGGCCGTGCTGCTGGGCTTCGAGGAAATCGCCCTGCCGGCGAAAAGCGTCGGCGTGGCCGCCCTCGTCCTGCTCGCGGCCGCACTGGCGGTTTACGTTTGGAGCCTGCCGGCGGCGGTGGCAGATTTCCAGAGTGGGAGACGCGCGGGACGGCGGGCCGCGCCGCTTGGGGCGTGAGGATTAACGGATGTTGCGCTTGGCCTGGGCCGACCTGACGCACCACAAGGTCCGCACGCTGCTCAGCGCGCTGGCAGTCGGCATCGGCATCATGCTGATGCTGGTGTCGCGCGGGCTGGCCAGCGGGTCGATGGCGGAGGTGGACCAGCGCATTCAGAGCGTCGACGCCGAGCTGGTCGTCCTGCCGGCGCAGGACAACATCATCTTCACCAACGGGGCGCCGTTTCGCGCGATTCACGAGCGGCATCTGGCTCGCCAGGCGGACGCACAGGGGCCGCTCGCCCAGACCATCATCCCCGTCTTCTTCGGCCAGGTGAAAATGGCCGGCCAGCAGCAGCGGCTCTTCGGCGTGGACCCGGCCCAGATGCAGGCGTTCCTCGGCCAGCGGCGGCTCGTCGCCGGCAAGCTGTTCGACCGCGCCTACGGCTTCGCCGAGCGCGTCCGTGCCGGCGCCCGCCCGCCGGAAGACATGTCCGACCCAGCGTACCACGCCTACGTGGCCGACGGGCTGGAGCTGGTCATCGACGAGCGGCTGCAGCGCGTCGGCGGCTACCGCGTCGGCGACGAGATTCAGATCATGGGGCAGGTCTTCCGCATCGTCGGCGTAGTCGAAGCGGGCGTGGCGGGGCGCGTGTTCGCCCCCGTGCAGACGCTGCGGGAGATCGCGGTCGCGGGCGAGCCGACCGCGAGCATGTACTTCATCAAGCTGCGGAAGGGCGTGCGGGCGGAGCGGGCGGTCGATGCGTTTCAAGCGGCACTGGGCACCGATGCGCGGGTCGAGCTGAAGGGCGATTACGGCAAGCTGCTGCGCGAGAGCTTCGCATCGGTCGGCCTGTACATGGACGCGTCGAGCGGTGTCGCGCTGGCCACGTGTTTCCTGTTCATCCTGTTGACGATGTACACGATGGTCATCGAGCGGACGCGCGAGATCGGCATCCTCAAGTCGCTCGGCGTAACCCGCCTCGACCTGCTGCGTCTGGCGGTTGTGCAGGCCCTTCTAATTTCGCTCAGCGGCGTCGCGGTCGGGATCGGCCTGGCTTACGGCGTCCGGGTATTCATCGCGGTCAGCCGCCCGCTACTAACCGTCGAGCTGGCGCACGGTCAACTCCTGTTGGCGGCATTGGTGGGCGTGGTCGGCGGGACGCTGAGCGCGCTGTACCCCGGTTATCGCGCCGCGCGGCTCGACCCCGCGGTGGCGTTGAACACGGAATGAACGACGAACTGATGATTGACGTCCGTAATCTGCATCACGCCTACGCCCTCGGCGCGGTGGTGGAGCCCGTCCTGCACGGGCTGAATCTGTGGGTCCGGCGCGGCGAGTTCGTGGTCATCATGGGGCCCTCGGGCTGCGGAAAGACGACCCTGCTCAACATCCTCGGGCTGATGTTGTCGCCGACGCGGGCCGAGTCCGTGCGCATCGCCGGTCACGAGACCCTGACGTTGTCCGACGCGGCGCGCACGCGTTTGCGCCGCGAGGCGCTGGGGTTCGTGTTTCAGCGTTTCAACCTGTTGGGGACGATCAGCGTTCGCGAGAACGTGGCCTTGCCGCTGCGCATCCGGCATGTCCCGGTGGACGGAGAGGTCGCGGCGCTGATGGAGCGCGTGGGGCTCCTGGGCTGCGCCCGCAAGAAGCCCGCGCAACTGTCCGTCGGCCAACAGCAGCGCGTCGCGATCGCCCGGGCGGTCGTGGCCCGGCCGGCCCTGTTGCTCGCGGACGAGCCGACGGGGAACCTCGACTCGGCCAACGCCGGCGCCGTGCTGGACCTGCTGACGGACCTGCACCGGCGGGACGGCCAGACAGTCGTCATGATCACGCACAACGAGCACCTGACGGTGAACGCGGACCGCGTGCTGCACATGCGGGACGGGTGCTTTGTTGACTGACGGCGACGCGAAAGCCCCGGTCGTGGCGGACAGCGGCCCGCCGGTGGCCGGCGCAGCGTCGCAGCCGCTGCTGGCGGGGGTTGGGCCCGAGCGGGCGCCGCGGGGGACGTGGGCGTGGTTCGCCTACTTCTTCCTTTGGACTTTCGGATGGCTGGTGGTGGCGCTCTATGTGCCCGACCGCTATGGCGACGCCTGGGCGCTGCGTGTGTCGATGTTGGCGGCGATGTGCTTCTATCTGTCGCTGTGCAACGCGATCCTGCCGCTGCCGACCGCGTGGATCATCCTGCTGGCCGCGTCGCCGCAACACGCGGTCGTGGAGACGGGCTGGCTGCGCGTGCTGATCGTTGCGAGCCTGGCAAGCGTATCGACCGTCACGGCGAATTTGAACGAGTACCACCTGCTGTCGTATCTGCTGCACTGGGGTCTGGGGCGGCGTTTGCGCCGGACGCGGGTGTATGGCTGGGCAATCCGTTGGTTTGACAAGGCTCCGTTTCAGCTTCTGGCGCTGATTGCGTTCATCCCGCTGCCGATCGACGCCGTGCGGTGGCTGGCGGTGCTGCGCGGCTATTCGCGCAGGCGCTTCGCGCTTGCGTACCTGGTCGGACGGTGGCCGCGCTACGTGCTGTTCGCCTGGTGCGCGGTCCTGTTGGAGTTGCGGGGGTGGCAGATTCTGGTGATCCAGGCGGGGCTCGTGGGGGCCGCGCTGACGGCCCGCCTGCTGTGGCACGTCGTGCAACGGTTGCGTCGTGGTGGCGCGTTGGATGCGACCGCGAATTGACGGCGGCCTACTCCGTGCTCGCCGGAGCCGACGCTGCAGCCCGCGCGTGCTGCGCCTGTCGATGGAGTTCCGCGCTGAAGTTGCGGCGGGGAATGAAGATGGGCAGGAGGAACATCGCCAGCACGGAGACGACGATGGTAGTGATCGCGAGCCAGCCGGCCAGGGTGCGCCCGTCGGGCCCCAGCCACGCGAAGGGGCGGTTCACGGCCGAGAGCGCGCGATCGGCCGCGCGGTACACCCGTGCTCCGAGGCCCGCACGAGGTGCGGCCGACTCACGAGGTTGCGGCGCAGCCTGGCCCGCCACGGCCGGCTCGGCGGCCGTCGCCTCGGCCGCTGGGGCCGGCGCGCCGTGCTGCCCTTCGGACTCGGCTGAGCGCGGCATCGGCCGCAGGTGCGAGGTGATCGGGACCGGGACCACGGTGCGGCTGGAGTTGTCGTCCAGGTTCGGGACATCGCCCGCCTGTGCGTCAACCAGGGCCGCCTCGATCTCGGCGTCACTGACGATAGTGTTCGTCGCCTGCTCGGACACCGGCGCAGCTCGCTCGTGAGCGCCGCCGGGGCGCGTGCCGCAGCGGTCGCCGCTACGTGCATCGGCACGAAGCGGGCGTGTCTGAAGTGGGCGTGGGTCCGATAGCACACGGCGGGGGGCTTGTCGGAAGTTGTCTTTCAGGATCGACTCTCGCGGCGGGGGCGATTAAATGCGTGGTGCGGCCGGAGCGCGGCGGTTGGACTACGCTGGCGCCCGCGGCGCGCGAGACAGGGGGAAGCACGCATGTGCCGCTTGATTGCCATTCTCGCCGCGGCGCTGGTCGGGGCGCTCGGGGCAGCGGCCGCGCCGCCCGCTACGGGGCCGGCGACCGCGCCGGCCGCGCTCGCCCCGCCGGTGGCGGCCGTGCTGCGTTACGTTCCGGACGATGCCCACCTGGTGCTGGTCGTGCCGAGCCTGCAAGAGGCGGTCGCGGGGATTAGCGCCTTCGGGCGCGCCATCGGCGTCAAGGACATGGCCGATGTGACCGTGCTGGAGGTGCTGCAGGGACCGCTGGGCGAACGCGCCAAAGCGATCGAGGCGGCGGGCCCGTTCGTCATGGCGCTTTCGGCGCAGCACGGCGAGCCGGTCCTGATCGGCTCGTGCAGTGCCGCCGGCCTGCCGAAGAGCACGACGAGCCCCGCCGAGCTTGTACCCGGCGTCCAGCTTATTGAGGTGGGGGACAGCGGCTATCTCGCGCTCACCGCGGACCGCGTCGCGATCATCGGGCGCGAGAAGAACGATCTGCTGCGGGCGCTCGAGAGCAGCGGCAAGATTGCGCGGCGTTTCGCGGAGCAGTACGCCGGGCTGTTGGCCAGCCGGCAGGCCGTGCTGTACATCGACGTGCCGCCCTGGCACGACGTGCTCCGCCAGCAGCTCGGCGTCGTGGCACAGAGCATGTACATGGGGATGGCGGCGACACCGAACGCGGCCGAGGGGATTCAGGTCTGGAAGTGGATTTTCGAGCAGGTCGAGCGGATCGCCGGCGAACTGAACACGTACGTGGTGACGGCGCGCGTGGACGGTGAGGCCGTGTTTCTGGAGGACCGTCTGGAATTCAAGCCGGAGGGCACGGTCGCGCGGTATCTCCGCGCGGTCCGCAAGCCGAAACGCGACCTGCTGCGCGGGCTGTCGCCGGACCCGGCCGCCTTCGTGTTCGCCTACGAGTGGGAGCTGCCTCCCGACGTGGAGAGCGTCGAGGCCGGGCTGATGCGGGCCTTTCTGCGGATGGACGCCATGAAGGAACGGCTGGGGGCCGAGAAGCTGGAGGCGGCTCTGGACCGGAGCGTCGAGATTCATCGCAAGATCTGCGGCTCCAACGGGGTCGTGGAGGCGGTGCCGGAGGGGGACGGGCTGCTGATCTCCGGGCTGTACCTGACGACCGAAGGGCCGGTGGTGCAGCGGGAGCTGCGCGAGTTGTACGAGACGTTCCCGGAGCTGATGAACGCCTGGGGCGGCCTGCCGTCGACGACCGTCCGCCACGAGGACGAGAAGCTGGGGGACGTCGTGGGCGACCTCTATCGCTTCACGTTCGAGACGGACGACGCACGGTTGCAGCCCATGTTGCAGATGGTGTATGGCGCGACGCCGAGTGTGTATATCGTCGCGTACGCACCGGGCGTGGCGTACGCTTTGGGGGCGCAGGAGCCGGCCCGGGTGCGGATGCTGCGTTTGCTCTCGCAGCCAAGCGCGTCGTTGTCGCGGGACCCGCGCGTGGCGACTCTGTTCACGAAGCTGTCGCCGAACCCGCAAATGTGCATGTTGGTCGATGCGCCGCGCTGCGTGAAGCTCTTCGGGGGCATGGTGCGCCGGATCGGCGTTCCCTTCCCCGCCGTTCCGCTCAGCGACGAGCCGGCCGCCCTGATCGGCTGTGCGCTCTACTTGGAACCCGAGGCGATGCACGGCGAGTTGCTCATTCCCGCCGCACCGCTCAAGTCGCTCGTCGAGGCCTTCCAGAAGTCGGAAACCAAGACCGGCAAGGACGACTGAACGGGCGTACCCGACGGCGCGCCGCTGAGTCACCGGCTCGAGGGCACGAACTCGGCCGGCACACCGTTGGGGCGGCAGGTCGGCTCCGGGAATCTCCAGAACATTATGCCCGCGGCGTTACGGCGAGTCGGACCGCGTGCGGGCCGACCTTGGCGTCGTGCACGTCGCCGGTGAGGGGGCCGAAGGCGATTTCGGCGGCCAGGCACTCATGCTTGAGCGTGTCGGCGAAGCGTTCGACGACTTGGCGCAGCACGTCGTCGGTTTCGATCCGCAGCGTGACGCGGGCCTCGTACGCCAGGTTCATCTCTTTGCGGAGGCCCTGCACGTGGTGGATGAGCTCGCGGATCAGGCCCTCGTCGAGCAGCTCGGGCGTCAGCTCGGTCTTGACCACGACGACGCCGGCGCGGCCCTGGGCGGCGGACCAGCCGGGCTTGGCTTCGAGGCGGACCTGGACCTCCTGGGCGGTCAGGCGGACGGCCTCGTTCTCGACGTACACCACCAGCTCGCCGGCGGTTGTCAGGGACTGGCGGGCGGGGGCGGGGTCGAGCTTCTTCAGGGCGGCGGCGATCTTGGGGGCCTGCTGGCCGAACTTGGGGCCGAGGGCCTTGAAGTCGGGCTTGATCTGGTAGGTGACGTAGTGGTCGGCCTCGGTGGTGAACTCGACCTGCTTGATGTTGAGCTCCTCGGCGATGAGGGCGCGGTGGGTCTCCAGCCAGGCGGTGTGCTCGGGCTGGACAAGGATGATCTCGACGAGCGCGAGGGGCTGGCGGACCCTGAGCTTGGCGGCGGTGCGGGCGGCGCGGCCGAGGGAGACGATGTCGCGGACGAGGTCCATCTCGGCGACGAGGGATTCGTCGATGAGGGACTCGTCGGCGGTGGGGTAGTCGCAGAGGTGGACGGAAAGAGGGTTCAGGATTCGGGGTTTAGGGTTCAGTGCGCCGGCACGATGATTCCCTGGTCCATTATGCCCTTGATCCCTCAGAACCTGGCCGCCGGTGAGGTTCTGGTACATCACCTCCGCGAAAAAGGGGGTGAAGGGGGCGAGGAGCTGGCTGAGCGCGAGCAGGACTTCGTAGAGCGTGTTGTAGGCGTCCCATTTGTCCTGGTCGGCGGACGGCTCGGCAGGAGCCTCGCCCTCCCGTTTTACGGTCGGCGAGGTGCCGGCCGCTACGGCGGGGGTGCCAGCGGTCAAGGGGCGCCAGAAGCGGTCGCGGGAGCGGCGGACGTACCAGTTGGAGAGGGCGTCGACGAAATCCTTGAGGCGGCCGGCGGCAGGGTAGTTCTCGAAGCGGTCCATGGAGTCGCGGACGAAGCGGATCGTGCGGTGCAGCTCGCTGGCGATCCAGCGGTCGAGCTCGGACCGCTCGCGGGCTGGACGCCAGCCGGTGGGGTAGGACGAAGTTCCACTTCGTCCCGCTAGCGAGGTTACACTGCGTCCCGCTGATGAAGTTTCGCTCTGTCCGGCCACCGCGGTCTTCTGTTGCGCGCTGTGCGAAGTGGAACTTCGCACTACCGCGCCGGGTTCGAAGCCGTCGATGTTGGCGTAGATGTTGAAGAAGCTGAAGACGTTGTAGAGGCGGACGAGGAACTCGCGCTGGGCGTCGCGGATGTTGGCTTCCTGGAAGCGGATGCTGGTCCAGGGCGTTTGGGCGCTGAAGAAGAACCAGCGCATCGCGTCGGCGCCGTAAGTGTCGAAGATGAACGCCGGCTCCTTGTAGTTCTTCGTGCGCTTGGACATCTTCAGGGCGTCCTCGCCCATGACGTGGCCGAGGACGATGCAGGTTTTGTAGGGGTGCGGGTAGGCCCTTGCCGGTAGGGTGGGGTGGGCATCTTGCCCGTCCTCTGAGTGAGATGGCTCCACCCAGAGCCACTGGTATGCTTCATCCATCCCTTTGCGCTGCGGGTTCGTGATTATGTAGTTCCACTTCTCCTCGAAGTCCGCCTCGTTGCGGATAATCCGGTCGTACCGTTCGTCCTGCCACACCGTGCCGGACCAGTCGACCGAGTGCGTCTGCGCGCGACGTGTGTTGATTTCCCTGGTGGAAAAGCCCTTGATACCGTGCAGCAGTTCACTCACAGACCACCATGCGCCAGCCGTTTTCTCGACTGGCGTGAATAGCATGTGGACGTGATCTGGCATTACCACGACTGCGTGAAGGAGCATTCGTTTCCCGTCCCAATGACGGCAGGCATTCAACGCGACCGTGCGCTCCTCTGGTGTCAGCTCAACCAAGTCCCCACCGCTGGGCTTCGTGCCTGTGCGGAACGTGACGAAGTAAGTGCTGCCGCCGGCTTCCCAATGCGGCAGTTTGCGTCGTTTTCGAATAATCAGTTCTCGCGTGACCCCTGTCACGGCCGTGGCGGGCGAGACGCCCACCCCACCCTTCTGAAACAGCAACGTACTGATGCTCAGCAGGCCGTAGAACCACCCGCGGGTCTGGTCGATGGCTTCGCTGATGAAGTCGGCCGGGAAACGCTCGACGAACGTCCGCACGCTGTCCGTGGTATGCGGGAAGCCCCACTGGGCGAACGGCATGCTGCCGGCGTCCCACCAGCAGTCGATGACTTCGGGGACGCGACGCATTCTGGCGGGCGAGACGCCCACCCCACCCGGCGCCACCCCACCCGGCGCGAAGGGGCTGTCGTATGTGACCTCGTCGATGTACGGCTTGTGGACCTTCAGGTGGTCCGGCAGCGAGGGGTCGCCCTTCTTCGCGGCCTCCCAGACCTCGGTGCCCTGCACGCCGGGCTTGGCGAGGAGTTCCGCGTACGAGCCGATCGCCTCCATCTTGCCGGTCTTTTCGCAGACCCAGATCGGCAGGGGCGTGCCCCAGTAGCGTTCGCGGGAGAGGGCCCAGTCGACATTGTTGCGCAGGAAATCGCCGAAGCGGCCTTCCTTGATGTGCTCGGGGAGCCAGTTGATCTTGTCGTTGTTGGCGAGGAACTCGTCCTTGAACTGGCTCGTGCGGACGAACCAGCTCTTGCGGGCGTACTGGATGAGCGGGTCGTCCTCGGCTCGCGGGCAGAAGGGGTATTCGTGCTCGATCGTCTCCTGGTGCAGCAGGACGCCGCGGTCTTTCAGCTCCCGCATGATCTCCTTGTCGCAGTCCTTGACCCAGCGGCCGCGATACGGCGGCGGAGCGTCGACGGTGAAGGTGCCGTCGGGGGCGACGGCGTTGAGGAGCGGGATGGCTTCGAAGCCGGCGAATCGCCGCCGTTCGGTCTGCAGCAGCTCGAAATCTACCTCGCCATAGGCCGGCGCGATGTGGACAATACCTGTGCCGGTGGCGAGATCGATGAAGTTGGCGGGGAGGACGCGCCAGGCGAGCCGAAGTCGTAACGCGGGGTTGTCTCGCAGCGGAAGCGTGAGGTCTTCAAACGGGACATCGGCCTGTACGCCGCCGTGTGTCAGCTTGGCCTGCTCCCCGAGTGACGCGTCACCAAACGTGCGATCGGCCGAACCCCACGTTAGTCGTTGCCCCGTCGCGTCGGTCGCCGCGTAATCGCGTCTTCCGGAGTACACATCAAACGGCGGCGTATAGCGCAGGCCGACGAGGTCAGAGCCCTTGCAGGCGGCGACTTCGACGAGCTTGTGCTTGAGCTTCTCAGCGGTGACTGCCACGAGCGCGGTCGCTATGTAGTAGTACTCTTCCGTGGTCTCATCGTGCACCAGTGAGTAGTCGACGTCTGGCCCAACGGCCGCAAAGTGGTTGCTAACCAGCGTCCAGGGCGTCGTCGTCCACACAAGGAGCGACGCCCGGCGTCCTCTGGTTGTTTGCGTAAGGCTATTGAAGAACGGGTTGGGTTCAGGACGCAGCGGGAAGCGGATGTAGACGGAGGGGTCCTTGACGGTGCGATAGCCTTCGCCGACCTCCCCGGCGGAGAGCGCGGTGCCGCCCTGGGCCCACCACCAGACGACCTTGTGGCCCTGGTAGAGCAGGCCGCGGTCGAAGAGCGTCTTGAGGCTCCACCAGACGCTCTCGACGTAGCTCTGGTGGAAGGTGACGTAGGCGTCCTCGAGGTTGACCCAGAAGCCGAGGCGGCGGGTCATCTGCTCCCATTCGCGCGTGTAGCGGAAGACGCTTTCGATGCACTTGCGGACGAACTTCTCCACGCCGTAGGCTTCGATCTCCGCCTTGGTGTGGATGCCGAGCTCTTTGCAGACTTCGACCTCGACGGGGAGGCCGTGGGTGTCCCAGCCGGCCTTTCGTTCGACGAGCTTGCCGCACATGGTCTGGTAGCGTGGGAAGAGGTCCTTGATGGCGCGGGTGAGGCAGTGGCCGGGGTGCGGGAGGCCGTTGGCCGTCGGCGGGCCTTCGTAGAAGACGAAGCGTGGGGCGTCGCGGCGGATTTGCAGGGACTGGCCGAAGATGTCGTGCTTTTCCCAGAACGCGAGCACGCGTTCCTCGGCCTCGGAGAAGCTGAATTGCGGTGGCAGGGGGTCGAACATCACTATCTCCGCAAGCAAACCGGCGACGCGTGACAGCACCACGCCGCTGATGTAGCGGCCGGCGCCCCCCGCCGAGGCTGTCCGGGAATTAGAGGCCGTCGAGTAGCCATTGTACCTGTCCGTTTCGGCGGTGACAGCGGTGATTGAAACGCACGAGCAGTTGATAGCCGAAGATCGCAGCCAGGAGTTGGGTGTGGTTGTTGTCCAGGCCCCGGTGCCAAGCCCGCTCGTGCAGCTCGAAGAGGTGTTTGAACCACTCGTTGAAGGGTTCGACGGTTCGCGTGCGGCGGGCGTACAGGCGGCGGCTCGCCGGGCGGTGTCGCTCGACGGGCGGACACAGGAAGTGCCGGCCGGTGGGCCGGCCCTGGGCGTCGTATTCGAGGCGGTCGCCGTACTCGTTTTTGTCATAGCCGCGATCCGCCAGAACGTGGCGGGTCTGGTCGGGCAGGTGCTCGAGCTGGGCGCCAAAGCTGGCGCCCGCGCGGCGGCTGGCGGTCCCGACGGACGCCAGCAGGAGAAAGACCAACGACCCGGGCGTGGCCGTCACGAGCACTTCGTAGCTGTAGCCGTAGACCCAGCCGTGGTGTTCGCTGTAGCCCCAGGTGGCCGCGCGATCGGCGCCGCGTACGGTTCGGCCGGCTTGGCGGGCGCGTTGGGGCCACACCGGGCCGCGGGCCGGCAGGAGGCTTTTGTCGACCGCGACCGTGGCGGCCTCGGCCAGTCCCTCGGATACGGCCCGGCGTCCCTGGAGCTTGACCGCGACCGCCAGCAACCGCTGGGCGCGGCGGTAGCGTTCGAAAAAGGTGGCCCGTGCCGGCCAACGGAGCAGCCCCAAGGCCGCGCCCAGGGCGGTGCGGTGCTGCGTCAGATAGCGGTATTGGGCGGATTTGGTCTTCCGTCGGGCGAGTACCCCGACGATAATGAGCACCGCCATCAGCCAGTCGGGATAGCTGGGCGGACATCCGGGGCCCGATCTGGGGCACTGCCGTTCGGCGGCCTGACAGAGCGGAATGGCCAATGCGATGAGGGCCGCCAAACACGTACCCTCCCTGGCACGTGCGACCATCCTTGCGATCTCCAGTGTGGGTTGACGACCAGCCAACCTCGAACGAAACCACTGGAGATCGTTTTACACAGCCAGGGAATTCCCGGACAGCCTCGACCTTCTTTCACGGCTACTACGACCAGTGGCCGTATTTCCCCTTGGTCGTCAGCGAGCCCAGCACGAAGCACGTCTTCCATCCCTGGCTGCGGCCCGGCGCGGTCCATGCCGCCCACGCCGCCGACGAGAGCCTGGAGGC
>CAIWOY010000019.1 GCA_903914415.1 uncultured Phycisphaerales bacterium
ACCAAAACACATTCCGATTACGGACCCAAGGCGCGCCTGTCGCCGGAATAGCCGGTTCTGGCCGCCTTTCGCGCCCCCCCTGTGCGCCCGCCGCCGCCGGTTCCTTGTCAGGTGCCCCCTGCGCGTTACACTTCGTCGTCATGCGAAAGAACTACATCCTGGATGCGAACATCCTCATCCACGATCCCTATTCGATCTTCCACTTCGCCGACAACACCGTGATCATCCCCGTCGGCGTCATCGCCGAGCTGGACCGCTTCAAGAAGGAACCGACCGACCGCGGCTACAACGCCCGCGCCGTCGTGCGGCTGCTCGACGAGTTACGCGAAGAACGAAGCCTCGCCGCCGGCGTGCCGCTCCAGAACGGCGGCCGGCTGAAGGTGTATTGCGAGCCCGAGCAGGTGCTGTCCGGCAGCGGCGGTCCGGCCGACCTCGAGATCCTGCGGGTCGCGCAGGCGATCAAGCAAGCGGAGCCCGATACGCCGGTCATCATCGTTACCAAGGACATCAACCTGCGTATCCGTGCGGACGCGGCGGGATTGCGGGCGGCGGACTACGAGACGGATCACGTGCTCTTGCAGGATGTCGCGGCGGCAGACGACGAGTTATCCGTCAGCGTTGAGCATCTCGACGCGCTGCGGCGCGACGGCCGGCTGCCCGTTCCCAATCCGGCGCTGCGCCCGAACGAGTACGTATTGCTGCGTCCGCCCAACGGCGAGCACGGCACGATGCTCGCCCGCGTCGACGTGAACGGCAAGGAGCTCGTCACGTTGCGCGAGCTCGACGGCGGGCTGTGGGGTATTCGGCCGCGCAACAAGGAGCAGTATTACGCGATCGACGCGCTGCTCGACGACCGCATCAGCCTCGTCGCGCTGATGGGCAAGGCGGGCACCGGCAAGACGCTGCTCGCCGTGGCGGCGGCGATGCACCTTGCGTTCAAGCGCAAGCTGTACCGCGGCGTGCTCGTGTGTCGGCCGGTGATTCCGGTGGGGCGCGACCTGGGGTATCTGCCCGGGGACATCGGGCAGAAGCTGGAGCCGTGGATGAAGCCGGTCGTGGACACGGTTGATTTTCTGCTGGACGCCGGCGGGGCGATGAAGGGTCACGCGGACGCGGCGAGCTTGATGCGGGAGGGACTGATCGAGATTCAGCCGCTGGCGTACATCCGCGGGCGGAACATCGCGAAGCGCTTCGTGGTGATCGACGAGGCGCAGAACCTGACGCCGCTGGAGGTTAAGACGGTCATCACGCGGGTGGGGCAGGCGGCGAAGGTGGTGCTGACGGGCGATCCGTGGCAGATCGACAACCCGTACGTGGATCGCAACAGCAACGGATTCACGTACCTGATAAACCGGTTCCGGTCGGAGCCGCTGGCGGCACATGTGGAGCTGCGGAAGGGGGAGCGCAGCCCGCTGGCCGAACTGGCTGCGAATCTGCTGTAGGGCTGTGGAAACGGGTATGAGCGCGCGCACGCCGGCCTGTAGCGCGCACGGCCGGGGGCGGGGCCTCCGGGGACAACCTGTGGACAATGCGAAGATAACTGTTTTCTTCGCCGTTTTTTTGCGCCGGAGCGCCTAGCGCCTAGCTGTGGAAACACAAAGGCTTAGTTAAGGTGTTTGGCGCGCGACTGCGAAACGACAGGGTGTCAACAAGTCATAGGTTTGACCGTGCGGCAAACGTGGTGTATAGTTATCGTGCGACGTTGAGGTCGCGGATGTTCGGCACCTCAGGCGACGCCCGTACAACTCCGGTAGAGCGAGGTTGGGTTCTAAGCGCACTCGGCGGGTCGGCAGCGATGCACGACGGGGTGCAAGGTGAACACATAGCCCGGACCCCATTTCGCTCGAATGCGCGGGCTCGCACCGGTGCAAAAACCCTGTAAGGGTGGCTCGGTCCGGCCGTTCGGTTCGCCGGGCGGTGCGATCGGGCGCGGCGTGTGTCGATTGATACTCCGAGGCGCCGGCCAGTTGGCCCACGTGGCCAAACGAATGCCAAGCGCGCGGGAGGAGCCCGGCGAAAACCCGGGCCAGGCACGCGTCGGAAACCCCTAGGAGGGCGAAACCCAAGGGAGCAGCCAGCGGTCGGCGAGCTAATCCCCGTCCGGTCGCCAGGGACTCCCGGAAGGGCTGAAACCCAGAAGCCGCGGCCCGTTGGGCCGGCCCATCGCTTCGGCGGCGGGATTACCGACGGGAGAAACGGTAGGTGGGTTCTTCCTCGCGGAAACGCGGCGGATACCTTTCGGGAGGAGGAAGTTCCGAAGGGTGAATCCCAGGAGCGCCGCCAGCGTGAAAGAAAGCCGGCAGGGGCTCGGCGGGAGTAAGCCGCCCAGAGGGTAGCCAAACCCTGAAGGCGGAACGTAGCGGGCTGGCAAGCCCGTGTCAGGTGGACCGCCGAACCCGCGAGTGCTGAAGGGAACGAAAGCCCAGGAGAGGAGTCGGCCGGCTGCGGCCGGCGGACTAGGTTACGTTGGGCAAGACTCTGGAGGAACGCGAGACCCGAAGAGAGGGCGCACCGGTCACTTAACTGAGGTCGGCGCAGCCCGGCGAAGGAAAACCACGCAGCCGAGGAAACGGCCAACGGCAAGGTGGGAGCGCAGAACCAATACGAGCGGTACTTCGTCGGGCCAGGAACTCTGAACGGGCAGCGAATTCCGAGAGGACGCCTTCCGGCGGTGACGCTCGAAGGCGAGCAACGTAACCGAAGACTCTGAAGGGCCACACGAACCCGCGCCTCACGTCGCCTTTTTTCTGCGACGATGCCGCAGCGAGTGGAAGTGGGCAGGCGCAGGGGGGATCGCGCGTAATGGCCGGGAGCGGCCGGGGGAGCCCGGCCGAAGGGCCGCCAGGAGCAGGGGCAAGCTGCATTCCTGGCGTACGCTACCGAGTGCCGCGGCCGCCGCGGTGGTTTACGCCGGCGGCGCACAGCCCTCGATCAAGATCAGCGTCGCCGTCGCCGCTTCACTCCTGAGATTCTTGGCTTGTGCGTATTCTACCGAGTGATAGAAGGCCTGCGCCCGCTCAAAGGAGGGGAATTCGAGGAGAACTACGCGGCGCGTCTCCTCGGCTCCCTCAAGCGTCGTCGTGCGTCCGCCGCGCGCGATGAAGCGGCCGCCGAACTGGGAGACGACTCCGGGGGTCGCCTTGACATACTCCGCGTAGCGCTCGCGATCCGTCACCTCGACCAACGCAATGATGTACGCCGCCATCACGCGACTCCCAGATGATGCCACCGATCGGACGGGCGGCATTGTGGCGCGACGGGTTGGCCGTGTAAACGCCGCTGCCTTACCGCCCGGCCGGACGACCGATTCGCGCGGACTGGTGCCCCGGCCCGGCTCCGTCCATAATGCCGGTCCGTGCCCGCCGCCGGACCGGCGGGTGGCCGTGCTGTCGAAGCCTTGAGGAAGTGCGATGACCGACCCACGCGTCACAAAGCTCGCGAACGTGCTCGTTAATTACTCGTGCGGCGTGAAGCCCGGCGAGAAGATCCTGATCGAAGCGATCGACGTCCCGCTGGAGTTCACCAGCGAGTGCGTGCGGCTGGCGCGGGCGGCGGGGGCGGACCCGCTCGTGCTGCTGAAGAGCACGCGCATCAACCGGGCGCTGATGCAGGTCGCGACCGAGTCGCAATGGGGCCTGATGGCCGAGGTCGAGCGCTACCAGATGGAGCGCGTGCAGTGCTACATCGGCGCGCGCGGCAACTACAACGTGTCGGAGCTATCCGACGTGCCGTCCGAAAAGCAGAAGGTCTACGAGACGACCGTCTGGAAGCGCGTGCACAACGAGGTGCGCGTGCCGAAGACGCGCTGGGTCGTGCTGCGCTGGCCGCATCCGAGCATGGCGCAACTGGCGGGCATGTCCACCGAGGGCTTCGAGAACTTCTACTTCGACGTCTGCACGCTGGATTACCAGAAGATGGGGCGGGCGATGCAGGCGCTCAAGAAACGCATGGAAGCGACCGACAGGGTGCACCTCAAGGGGCCGCAGGACACGGATCTCACGTTCTCCATCAAGGGCATCCCGGCGATCCCCTGCGACGGCAAGCTCAACATCCCCGACGGCGAGGTCTTCACCGCGCCCGTGCGTGAGAGCGTCAACGGCGTCATTCACTTCAACGCCCCGACCATGTACCGCGGCGAGACGCACGAGAACATCCGCCTGGTCTTCAAGAACGGCAAGATCGTCGAGGCCACCAGCACCAACACGAAGAAGCTCAACGAGGTGCTCGATTCCGACGAAGGCGCCCGCTACGTCGGCGAATTCGCGTTCGGCGTCAACCCGTACATCACCAAGGCGATGAAGGACATCCTCTTCGACGAGAAGATCTCCGGCAGCATCCACTTCACGCCGGGCAACTCGTACGACGAGGCCCCGAACGGCAACAAGAGCGAGGTCCACTGGGACATGGTGATGATCCAGACGCCGGAGTACGGCGGCGGGGAGATTCACTTCGACGGCCAGGTGATCCGCAAGGACGGGCTGTTCGTCGCGCCGGACCTCAAGGCGTTGAATCCGGAGGCGCTGAAGTAGAGCCGTACGAAGGCAGCCAATCGCCCAACCGGCGGCCGCACGGGCGTCACCGGCTATTACACTGCCAGCAGCCACTGGGACCGCGAGTGGTCCGAACCGTTTCAGTACTACCGGTTTCGGCTGGTGGATGCGCTGCATCATGTCATCGAGCTGATGGAGCGCGACCCGGAGTACCGGTCGTACCAGCCGAGGGACAAGGCGGTCGAGCAACGGTTCGAGCTCCTGGCGACGGTCGAGAGCACGCACCGGGCGGAGATGCTCGAGCAGCCGGCCGTGTAGCTGGCGGCGCGCGGGAATACCGTGACGATCAGCGTCAATCCGAAGCAGATCGTGACGTTGCTCGTGCGGCTACGGCCCGTCGCCGGGACACAACGGCGGGCTGCCGGGAGATCACGGCGGGGCTGGGGTGCGTAACGCATTCGGCGGCATCGTGGCGTCGTCCCCCCGTGGGCGACGTAGCAGGGCGATGGACCTTCCGCATTCTGCGTCGGCCACGGGGGGGCGACGCCACACGGGGGCGGTCGTCGACGCGTTTTTCTTGAAGTGCGGCTCGACGCGGGCCTAGAATACCCTGGGGGGGGCGTCGGTCGAGCGGAACGCGCGAGGTGTGCGGATGAGGGTCGCTATGCGCTGGCTGAGGTCCGCGGTCGTGGTGTGCAGCCTGTCGGCGGCCGCCCTGGGGGCCGAGGAGTTTGCGTTCAACTTCGACTGGCAGACGTGCGGCTGAAGCGCGGGCACGCTAGGCGTCTGGTCAGGCGCCACGGACGGATACGACGAGACCTCCGATTTCCTGCTGCCGGACACGCCGGCCCTGGGCTACACCGGCGTGTACCACGAGCAATACGTCAGCGGCTGGACCGGGCCGACGGGGTTCTACAAGAGCGACATGCGGGCGCCGATGGCTCCGGATGAGTCGAAGACGTGGGACTCGATCTACCTCTGGGGTGACCCGCACTACGCGGCGCCGCAGATGTCGCTCGCCATGCAGCCGAGTGGCTTTGCGCATCCGCCCCCGGAACGCACGTACACGCTGACGCTGCTGGCGGTTCCGAAGGACGTCACGGGGGCGCCGGCGATCGGCACGACGTGGATGCTGCCGCTGAATGAGCAGTTCACGGTCACGCTGCCGACGTACACCACGACCAACGGGCTGACCGGCTATCAGTTCGCCTTCAGCGCGTCGGCTGTGACGCCGGAGCCGGCGGCACTGGCGCTGGGGTTGCTGCTGGCGGCGGTGGGGCGGCGGCGGTGACATGGTTCCCCACCGGGCCGGTCGCTACGCGTCTTCAAACATCTTGAGGTAGCTGTAGTACCGGCGCGCGCTGATCTCGCCGCGCTCGACAGCGGCGGCGACGGCGCAGCCGTCCTCGCTGCGGTGCGTGCAGTCGTGGAAGCGGCAGCGCTGGACGTACGGGATGAATTCGACGAAGAAGGCCTCGAGCTCGCCGGGCTCGACGGCCCACATGTCGAACGCGCGGATGCCGGGGGTGTCGACGACGAAGCCGCCAAAGTCGAGCGAGAACAGCTCGGCCAGCGTCGTCGTGTGGCGCCCCTTCTCGTTTCCATCGCTGACCGGCTGCACGGGCAGCTCGAGGCCGGGCTGGAGCGCGTTGAGGAGCGTGCTCTTGCCGACGCCGCTCTGGCCGGAGAGCACCGTAGTGCGGTCTTTCAGCGCTGCGCGCAGCTCGTCCAGGCCGACGCCGGTAACGGCGCTCGTGCACAAGCACGCGTATCCGAGCGTGCGGAACTCGTCGATCACGTCCAGCGTGGATAGCCGGACGTGCGGTTGGTCGTCGGCTTCGATGGGCGCGTCCGCCGCGAGCAAGTCCATCTTGTTGAAGCACAACACCGGGCGAAGTTGCCCGCTCAGGGCCGCCACGATGTACCGATCGACGAGGTGCGGGCGTAGCTTCGGCTCCGCGATACTCACGATGGCCAGCAACTGGTCGGCGTTGGCCACGATGGTCTGCTCGCGCTGCCGCCGATCGCGCCGCGACAGGCGCGACGTGCGTGTCCCGACGCGCTCGACGACGCCGACCGGCCGGCCGTCCCACGCGGCGGCTTGGTCCGAAAACCAGACCTGGTCGCCGACGGTGACCGGGGCCCGCGTGGCAATCGAGCGCGTCCGCAGGATGCGGCGGACGGTGCATTCCCAGATTCGTGCGTCGGCGTCGCGGACGTAGCAGATCAGGCCGTGGACTTTGGTCACGAGGCCGCGCTTCCAGAGCGACTCGTCGACGACGGGCTGTCGTTTCCCATCGACGAGGATCGTCCGCTTGCGCGAGAGGTCGCCCTTGGCGCGGACCGTCTCGCCGGCCTGAGCGTTGACCACCTTGTCCTCGTCGGTGCGGTACCGCTGCGTCCAGTCGTCCTGACGCTGCCGGACCTGCCGGTTCTGCCGGAAATCCACGCGCACCTTGCGAACGGGGCGTTTCTTGCTCATATCACTCATTGTAATCCGTGCGCAGGTGAAAAGGTGCCGGGCGGCCAGCGCTGCGCGGGGGCGGGCGGCTCTGTCGCCTCGGGCCTTATTATTCCGTCGCCGGCGCGCCGGCCGTTGTACGAAAGGCCGCGCTCGGGCACAGTTTGGCGGGTATCAGGCGGCAGGAGCAGGCATGGGCACGCTAGCGCACGCGATCGCTGAGCGGGCAGGTCTGCGGGGCCGACGGCCGCGAGATCAGCGCGGCGGCCGGGCTTTGTCGGCGCAAACCCTTCGGGCTACACTTCGGCCATGGCGCGGGTGCTCTGGCTGGTTCTGGCGGCAAACTACCTGCTGGCGCTGTTGTCGATCGTGACGGTGCTGCGGCGCCGGCGCGAGCCGCCCGCGATGGTCGCCTGGATCCTCGCGCTGCTCGCGCTCCCCGGGCTCGGGCTGCTGGCGTACTGGCTGCTGGGTTCGGGGCGCCTGCGGCGAAAGGTGAGTCGGCGTCGGCGCCGCCTGGCCAGTCTGGTCACGGGGGTCCGGCGGTGGGCCGAGCCGCACAATCTGCCCGACGGGCGCGCGGTTCACGCGGAGCTGCCCGAGGAGGAGGCGCGGATCGAGCGTCTGGGCCGCCGGCTCGCGGACATGCCGGCCACGGGCGGCAACGAGGTCCGCATTCTGCAGGAGGCCGACGCCACGTACGTCGCGCTGGAGGAGGCCCTGCGTGCCGCCCGGCACCACATTCATCTGGAGTATTACATCTGGCAGCCGGACGAGACGGGCCGCCACTTTCGCGCGCTCGTGATCGAGCGGGCCCGTGCGGGGATCGAATGCCGGCTGCTGCTCGACGCAGTTGGCTGTCGGCGCCTGCGGCGGCCGTTTCTGCAGCCATTATTGGATGCAGGCGTGCGCGTGCGTTTCTTCATGCCGCTGCATCTCTTTCCGCTCGGGCGGCGCTGGAGCGTACACCTGCGTGACCACCGCAAGATCGCGGTCATCGACGGGCGGGTGGCTTTCCTGGGCAGCCAGAACATCGGCGACGAATACCGGGGTCGGCTGCGGGGTCTGAGCCCGTGGTACGACACGCACATGCGGATCGCCGGCCCGGGCGCGCTCTTTCTCCAGCAGGTCTTCGCCGAGGACTGGTACCTGGTGGCGCGCGAGCGGCTGGACAGCGAGGTGTACTTTCCGCGGCCGCAGCCGGTGGGCGGCTCGGTCGTGCAGGTGTTGCCGACCGGGCCGGATCAGGGCGTGGACGTGCTGGCGCAGATTCTGTTCGTCGTGGTTTCGTCCGCGCGGTCGTCCATTCGGATCGCGACGCCGTATTTCGCGCCGGACCCCGCGGTGCGCATGGCGTTGGCGCACGCCCGGTATCGGGGCGTGCAGGTGCGGTTGATCCTGCCGACGCGGAGCGACTCGCAACTGGCGTTGTGGGCGGCGCGGAGCTTCTACGGCGAGCTGCTGGAAAGCGGGGTCGAGGTCTACGAGTACGACGCCGGCGTGCTGCACTCGAAGCTGGTGACGGTCGACGACCGCTGGTGCATGTTGGGCTCGGCGAACATGGACGTGCGGAGCTTCCGGCTCAATTTCGAGGTGACGGCGCTGATTTACGATCAGGGCGTGGCGGCCGAGCTGGGCGGCTCGATCGACCAGTTCTGCAAAGATGCCCGCCGCATCACGCTGCGTGACGTTCACCGTGCGTCACTACTGCGGGAGTTGGGCGAGGGCGCGGCGCGGCTCTTTGCGCCGCTACTTTGATTGGCCTTCACCCCAGAGGCATCGAGGGGGGATAACGTGACAACGTGGTAACGCGATAGGGTGATGAGTACCGCGCGCCGGCCGGCTGCTCTATCACCGCGCCCCGCGGTGATGAAAACACAGGCCCCGGGCGGGCCGGGGCCTGGATCAGTCCGTCAGGTCGATCACGTGCAGGCGGTGCGTAACTACTGCAGCAGCGACAAGACGCTCTGTGGGGCCTGATTGGCGGCCTTGAGGACTATCGTCGCGGACTGCACTAGAATCTGCGCCCGCGTGAGGTTGCTGGTTTCCTCGGCGAAATTCGCGTCGCGGAGCGTGCTTTCCGCCGAGGCGATGTTCTCATACTGGATGGCCAGGGAACGGTCGCTGGTCTCCAGCGTGTCGCGCTGGAAGGCTCCCAACCGGCCGCGCAGCGCGGCGACCTGGTTGGCCGCGAGGCGGATGACCTGCTGGGCGGTCTGGAAATTCTTGTTGGTCAGGGCATTTACCTCGCCCGTGGCGAGCGTGTACAGCAGGCCGGTGTTCCGGTCGCCCAGCGACGTAGTCAGCATCGAATCGACGCCCAGCGAGGCGAGGGAGCCGAAGTCCAGTTTCGGGGTGAAGCTGAAGGTTGCCCCCCCGCCGGTGATCTGGAAGGCCGCGGTGGCGGTCGTCTGGGTGGCCATGCCGGTCGTGAGCGTGACGTCGGCGTCCAAGCTCGAGGTTCGCAGGCTCACCTTCAATCCGCTGCCGATTGTGGTCATGCCGTTCACGCGGGCCACGACGTCCTCGCCGTAGTCCTCCGTCTTTCCACTGGCCAGATTGAACGAGCTGCCGCTCAGGAGCTTGACGCGTACGAATTGCGCGGCGCCGTACTCGCGGCTCCGGAAGTACACGTAATTGGTTCCGCTGGCGTACGCGGACACGCCGGTGGTATTCGCCGCCTGGTTGATGGCCGAGACCATGTTGCCGACTGTCGTGCCCGAGCTGAACGTGAAGATCTCGCGCCCGAGCTTGCCGCCAACCTCGATCGTCCGGGCGCTGCCGGTGACGGTTCCGCTGACATACGAGAGGGACGCCTGCGAGGCGGCCTGTGTGACCTGGATGGACATGGCCTGGTGTCCCGAGGCTGGCATGCGCGCGGCGTTGATCTGAAGGTGCGCAATCTGCGACGTCTGAACGCCGGAGGTCGTGTACGCCAGGTCCCCATTGAGCAGGCGGCGTCCCTGTAGCTCGCTCGAGTTGGCGAGCCGGTTGATCGAAGTGAGGATGGCGTCAATCTCGAGCTGGTTGGCGTTGCGCTCGTCGTCGGTGATCGCGGCGTCGTTCGCGCTCTTGTCCACCAGGCCTTCCAGGTCCTGGAGCAGAGAGGCGACCTCGGTCAGTCCCGCCTCGGCCACCGCGACCACGTTGGTGGTGCGGGACACGTTGCCCTGGGCCGCCTGGATGGCGCCCTCTTCGGCCCGCATCTGCTCCGAGGCGATCAACCCCGCCGGATCGTCCTTGGCAGTGTTGATGCGCAGGCCGGTGCTCAACCTCTGGAGTGCGAGATTGAGCCGGGTGTTTTGGGTCCCGAGAATCCGCTGGGCAATAATGGACGAGACGTTGGTGTTGATGCGACTCATAGGCCTGCGCCTCCAGAGGCGTTTCACGCCGGGCGTCGTCGCGGGTGCGTCGACGCCGGGCACTGTGCCGTGCCTCCGAGCGGGGGCGGCGACACCTGTAACCGCTCACCCGACTCGAAATTGCATAGGGAGCATCGTCTGTACTGAGGAGGGGCTTTAATTATTCGTCGCGGTGGCGGGTGGGCATGCAACTATCTGAAAGGACAGGACTTAGGTGGGCCCCCGCGCAGCGTCGCCGCGGACCCGCGAACGCCCGGCCGACGGTGTCGGCGCCGGACGTTCGCAGGCCGCCGCCAAAACGGCTTAGCCGCCGAGCAGCTTCAGCACGGCCTGGGTCGTCTGGTTCGCCAGCGTGAGCACGGTCGTGCCGGCGCTCACCAGGATCTGGTTGCGTGCGAGCTGCGAGGTCTCGTAGGCGAAATCGGCGTCGCGGATGCTCGAGTCGGCCGAGGTGAGGTTCTCTATGGCGATGTTCAACTGGTTGGCGTTCGTGTCGAGCGTGCCGCGCTCGAACGAGCCGAGGCGGCCGCGCAGCAGCGAGATCTGGTCGATCGCCTTGTCCACGATCTGCGAGGCCTCGCTGAACTTGCCGTTGGTCAGCGAGTTGGGTCCGCCGGTCTTGACCGTGGCCAGATACCCGACGACGGGATCGCCCAGGTTCGACGCGGCCACGGACTGCACGCCTAGGTTGACCTGGAGGTTGGTGTTGACATGCGGGCCGACCTGGAAAAGCGCCCCGCCGCCGGTGATATCGAAGGTCGTCGTGCTGCCGGCGGCAAACGTGTCAGCGACGTCCATTTCGAGATCGATCGACGAGGTCTTGACGGCCAGGTGGTTTCCACTGGCGTCGGCGAGCGTGCCGTTGATCGTGACCTCGGCGTTGGCGCCGGAGTCCTCGCCGTCCGTGAGGCCGCCGCCGCCGCTGAGGATCTTGATGCGGGCGAACTCTTTGCTGCCGTAGTTGATGCTGCCGATGCGGAGGGCGGTGCTGCCGCTGGTCGCGGCCGAGACGCCGGTCGCATCCTTCACGGCGGCGATCGCCTCGGCGATCTGCGAGCAGGTGGTGCTGGTGCCAAAGGAGAGGGAGGTCGTGCCCAGGCGGCCGCTGACCTCGATCGTCACGGGGGCCGAGAGGGCGACGAAGGGGAAGCCGCGCGCGGCGCGCTCGGCCGGATTCATCATCTTGACGCGCACCGGGATAGCGCTGGCGGTCCCGAACTGGGCGCCGTGCACCTGGTAGGCCGCGATCTTGTCGGTTGCGACGCCGCTGGCGGTGTATTGCAGTGACCCGTCGAGCAGGCGGCGGCCGCCGAAGGAGGCCGTGTTCGCGATGCGCGTGATGCTGTCGATGGACTGATCGATTTGCAACTGGTTGGCGCGGATCTCGTCATCGGACATGGCGCCTTGGTTCGAGGCCTGGACGATCTTGGCCTGAATGTCCGCGAGCAGCGAGGCGACCTCGTCGAGGGCGCCTTCGGTGGTGGCGACGATCAGTCCGGCCCGCTGGGTGTTGGAGACCGCCTGGCCGGCGGCGGCGATCTCACTGCGCAGGCGTTCCGAGATGATCAGCCCGGCCGGGTCGTCCTTGCCGCTGCTGATGCGCAGGCCGGTGCTGAGGTGTTGCATCGTGTCGTTCAACGAACTGTAGGCGTGGTTGAGGTTTCTCTGGGCGGTCAGCGCAGAGATATTGGTGTTAATACGAGCCATTGGCCATCCTCCTTGAACGGTTCGTGGCTGAGGAGCTTGCAGAAGAACAAGAAGACGTGAAAACGTCAGACGTCGCGCGCGGGCCGAGGCTTACTTGCCGTGCGGCTCGCCGTCGCGCTGGGGAGGCGCTGCCGCCGCCAGGTCTTCGGATGTGACCCCCGCCGCCTTGCGATTCTCGCGTTGAATGGCGTCGAAGACCTCTTTGCGGTGCACGGATATGTGCGGCGGAGCCTGAATGCCGAGCCGCACCTTGTCCCCTCGGATGTCGACGATCGTGATCTGCACGTTGTCGCCGACGATGATGGATTCGTCGCGTTGTCTTGAGAGCACTAACATCCGCGGCTCCTTCCTGGATTGTGCCGATGCCATGCCGGACCGTGGTCAGAACGGGCGCTGCCCACAGGCCCGCATCCGAGCCGGGGTCCTCAGTCACGAAGGTGCCGGCGGCGTACCTCGCGGCACGCGGTTCGTGCCATCCGTAGACGTCGAGTACACCCGTATGCATTATAACACACCTTCGGGCCGGAACACCACTACTTTTGGACCACAACCGCTAGGCCGTCCTGGCGACCGGCTGCTGACGGGACAGCGTGAGCAAGCGGTGGCGGGTGCCGTACCGCTTCTCGGACAGGACCATTTGCTTGGCGCACCGCGAGTGCGCCCCGACGACGATCGGACCGAGCAGGTTCGCGGTCAACTCGTCGTTGACCTTGTTCACGATGACCAGCACCTGGCAGTCGTCCAGGTCGTTGAGCCCTAGCCCCGCCACGTCGTCCGGGCGGACCGGCACCTGGTAGTCCGGGACGAAGGCGCGCGGGTCGCAGACGACGAACGCCAGGTAGGGGTCGTCCACCGACTGCATCCAGAAGAGCACCGGATCGGGCGACGTCTGGATGAGCGCAAATCGCTGGTGGTTGGGAAACCCGAGCAGCCCTTCGCGAAAGCGCAGGATGCGGGTCTCGTCGATGTCGAGCGGTCCAAAACGGTTCGTCTCAATGAGCATCATCAGGCTCCATCGGCTCGTGCCATTACGGTTGCCCGACGGGCGGTCGGCCGGCGTCAGCCGGCGCTCCAATACGCTCCGTCCATCGAGCCGGGCGCTCCACCGCCCGGCCCGCACTCCGCGGGCCACCTCGAGCCGCGCCGCCCCGAGCCACAGGCGCGTCGCGGCCGTGGTTAGGTCAGAAAGTTCAGCAGGGACAGATTCATCAGCTTGGATCCCACGACCAGGTTCGCCTGCAGCGCCGTTTGAAGCTGCTGGAAACGAAGGGTCGCGTCCGTAAAGTCCACGTCCTGGACGTCGCTCAGCAACGTGCGCGTCGCCGTGGTTTCCGTGTCGACGCGCTCGGTGCGATCGGCCATCGTCTTGGCCTGCGACGCCATCTGGCCCTGCACTTGCTGCATGTTCTGGAGCGTTCGGTCGAGACGCTGGGCGGCCGCCTGCACGGCCTGGCGGTCGTCGCCCTGCAGACCCCGGCTGAGCTGGAGCAGCGCCGTGAAGGGGCTGTCCACACGCACGGGGTTCACGTCGCGCCCGAGCAGTTGGTTCCCGGTTGCGGTCACGTTTAGACCGAGACCGGCCAGCGCCGGCGAGCTTCCGAGTGCCGCGACGCTTAACGTGCCCGCCCCGCGCGTCTGGTCGGTGATGGCCAGCCCGTTACCCGAATTCACGAAGCCGGCGGTGATTCGACCCGCCCCGGCGGTGTTCAGACGGTCCAGCACGTCCTGAAGTGTCGTGGCCCCGTCGAGGTCGACGTCGATCTGGTCCCCGCTGGAGGTCGTGACCCGTAGATCCGCCCCGTCAACCGTCTGAACTCCCTGCCCATCGTTCAGATCGGCGAGCTTCGTGCCGGCGTGCATCGTCCGCAGACCCAGCGCGGTCGCCAGCGACCCGCCGTCCTCCTCAATCGACAAATCCACGCCAGAGACGCGGCTGACCACTTCGAGCGACCGCCCGTCGGGGGCGATGCGCGCCCACACGCCGACGTTGGCCTGGTTGATGAGGTTCAGCAGGTCTTCGACCGTTTCGGCCCGGTCCGGTGCGATCGTCGCGGTTTCGGTGCCGTTGCGGATCACGAACCCGTGGCTGAGATCCACGCCCGCGCCGCCGCGCAGGTCGCCGAGGCGCGTCAGGCGGGTCAACCGCGGGTTCAGGTCGGCGCCGTCGCGGGTCGCCGTTTCGAGCGTTCCGGCCAGACCGAGGTCGATCGCGCTGCGGCCGCCGCCGATATCGGCGACGGTAGCGCTGCGCCCGTCCCCGAGCGTCAGGACGAGGCCCCGCGTGCCGAGACTGACGGCGAGGCCCGCCGGCAACTCCGCATTGAGCCGCTCGACGAGGTCGCCGACCGTGGCGCACCCGCTCAAGTCGATTTCTTTCCGCTCGTCGCCCACCGTGACGATGATGTGCCCGAGCTGCACGCCGCGGCCGGCCGCACCGCCGAGGTCGCTGATCCGCGTGTCCGCCGTGAGCGCCGGGTCGAGATCGGCCGCGCCGCGCACCTGGGACACGGCGTTGAACAGCTCGAGCCCCGGGATGGTGAAGGCCGCGGTCGAGCCGTCGCTGTCGATAGCGGTCACCATGCGGTTGCCGTCGCCGGTGTAGTACACGCCGCCGTGGCTGAGCTCGAACGGCGCGCGGTTCTGCTGGCCGCTGTAGAGGTAGGTGTTCTGGTAGCGTCGGTTGCCGGCGTCGACGAGTTGCTGCAAGAGGCCGCTGACGACGGGGGCCAGGGCTTGCCGCTCGTCCGGCGTCATCGTGTCGCCGACGGCGCTGACGGCGAGGCTCTGGGCCTCCCGCACCGCGTCGACCGCGTCGGAGGCCGACGATTCGCCCTCGGTCAGCACGGCGTTGGCGTTGCGGACATTCGTGGCCACTTGGCCGAGGGACTCCAACCGCCGGTCGAGCGCGTTGGCCGAGGCGGCTGCGGACGGATCGTCGCTGGGCTGGAGAAAGCGGAGCCCGGTGGTGAGTTGATTCTGGACGCCGTACAGCCCGGTCTGGTTTACGCGCAGCGCCTCCCGCAGGTTGACAATCTGCTGGTTGAAGCTCACGCGGGTCAGGTTGACCGGGGTGACCGCCATTGACCAATTCTCCGCGACCGAGGGCGCGCCCAGGACTACTGCACCAGGGCGAGCACCGAATCCGAGAGCGTGTTGAGGACGTTCACGTAACGCGACACGCCCTGAAAAGCCTGTTCGAACATCGTCAAGTTGATCGTTTCTTCGTCCAGGTTGACGCCGCTGACCGCCTCACGCTGCGCGGACAGGCCGCTGTAGACGGCATCGCTGGCGTCGTACGTCGTCTTCGCAGCGGCGGTATCGACCGCAAGCTCGTTGACCATCGACGCCTGGTAGTCCTGCACGCTCCGGCCGCCCAGCAGCGTGCTCGCCGTCGTGCCGACCGCCGCCAGGCAACCCGCGTTGCTGCCGTCGCCCGGCGCTCCGTTCAGCGACGTCGCGATGAGCTGCGGGTCGCTGCGGATGGCCGCGTTCACGGCGAGCGTCGACGCATTGGTCCCCGCGAAGAACGTACCGATGCCCAGCGCGGCGAGCGCGCCGGACGTGTCCTCCGAGAAGGACACTTGCAGTCCGGCGTCGGCGTCGACCTGAATGCGATTGTCGGCCGTGACCGCGGCGTGCAGGCCCGGCACCTCGCCCAGAACGCGGGCCAGCACGTTCAGGCTGGTGTCGCCGCCGCCGGGCGTACCCGCGTCGGGCAGGCCGTTGAGGTCGACCTTGATCATGCGTGTCGTCGTCTGGCCGCTGTTCTGGTCGCGGACCTGCACGAGGAATGTGCCGTTCTGGACCGGGAAGGGCAGGCCGGCGGCCGCGCTATTGAGCGGGGCGACGGCGTCGCCGACCGCGTATGTGCCGCTAATGCTCGTGTAACCGACCAATCCCTGGCCTGCGGAATGCACGCGATTGACTTCGTAGATCAGGCCCTTGGCCAATTGATCGAGTTGGCCGAGCTGGCCGGCCAGGTGCGTGTCCCGCGCCTCGGCGATCGCCGCCAGTTGGCCGTCGTGGATCGGCACCGTTCCATTGCTGTCGGCGAAGCGGACTTCCGCCCTCCGGACGCCGTCGGCGATGGTGGCCTTGGTCGTCAGACTGCGCGCCCGGCTGTATTCGACGAGCGGCTCGCTGCCGACGTAGACGTTGACGACGCCGTTCTGCTGCTCCCGCGTCTGCACGTCCATCAGCTTGGCCAAGTCCCGCAGCAGGGTGTCGCGACGGTCGCGCAAGGCGCTGTCGCCGCCGCTGCCGGAGGCGCCGGCCGCGACGATCCGCTGGTTCAGGTCGGCGATCTCGGCGGTCTTGGCGTTGATGTCGCGGACGGCCGCCTCAGTCTGGTCGTTCAAATCGCTGATCTGGGTGAGCAGGCCGCTCCGCTGACGCTGCATTGTGTCGATGACGGCGTCGGCTTTCGCGATCACCTGGTCGCGCGCGGTCGGTTCCAGCGGATCGGTCTGGAGGTTCGCGAAGCTGCTGAACAGATCGTTGAGCTGGGACGACAGGTCGTGGTCGGTCAGCTCGCTGTACAGCGTTTCGACCTGGTTGAGCGCCTGGTACTTCGTGTTGGCCCCCTCGCGCTGCGCCAGGGCCAGCCGCAAGCGCCCCTCGAGCGCCTCGTCGACGTGCCGCTCGAGCGTGCTCATGCTCACGCCGGTGCCGGGGCTGATGCCGGCCGGCTGCACGGCGCCGGGCAGAGCGTCCAGGTGGCCGGTCTGTCGCGTGTAATTCGGATTGCCGACGTTCGCGACGTTCTGGCCGGTGACCGCGATCGCGGCCTGGTACGCGGCCAGCGCGCTACGCCCGATCTGGAATGCCGCACCCAACACTGCCACGTTTCACCCGACTGCGTCCATGCAGCACCGCGTGCTGCCCACTTCGTGTTGTCCCCGGGCACCGTAGACCAGGGATTCCTGCGCGGCCTTCGCCACTTCGGCGAAGACGCCGCGAATGTGTGCTTGCAGGTTCCGTGCCACCGCTTCGACCAGCCGGTTTTTCCGCTGCAACTCCGTCGCCATCTCCCGCAAACCCACGCTGCGGGCCCGCAACGGCCCGGCGAGCGGCTCGGGCAGGTGTTCGATCAACTCCGTGAGCTGCGCCGGTTTGGGCGGGCAACCGGGCAGGCTCTGCGCGAGGCGCGCAAGAACGGCATCTCGCTGCTGCTCGCCGCAGAGCACCTGCCTGACCAACTCGTTCTCGCGCACGGCACAGTCGCGCAGGGCCGCCGTGTTCGCGGTCCGCAAGGCGGCGAGCTTCTCGGCCGCCAACGCCACCAAGCGCTTGAGCGCGTCGTGCAGGTCGGCGAGGTACTGGCTCAGCTCCCGCAGCGGCTGGGCGAACGCCGTCGTGGGCGGGCCCTGTGCGGGCAGGCGAACGGTCGGTGTAGCCGGGCGGCCGGCGTTCATGTTGCACCTCCGGACGGGCTGGCGGCCTGGAGTCGAAGCTGGAGCGGCCACGCGGTCTGCTGTGCATTGGCGTTCGGTGGGTCGATTGGCTTGGAGGGCGCGCGCTTCTGCAGGCGGCGGGCCACCTGCTCTACGAGGGCCGGATCGCTGGCGGCGACCGTGTCGGCGATGCGCTGATCGAGCTGCTGCCCGAACGTGTCTTCCGTGAACCCGCCGCAGCCCAGCGAACGCCCGAACGGGAAGCTGCGCATCTCGGCGAGCATGGGCTTATAGAAGAGCTCCGACAGCAGTTGCGCCGCCGCCTGCTGCGTCAGGCCCGGGTCGTGGGCATCGAGCCGCCGGCCGAGCCCTTGCAGCGTCCGCGACGTCGCCAGCGTCGATTTCGCCGGGTCGTGTGTGCCCCTGTCGCGGGGGCTCGCGGCGGTTGACGTAGATCCGGCTTGTCCAACGGCCATGACCATCCGGGGCCTCTACTCGTACTGAATCTGAGCGTGCAGCGTGCCGGTCTTGTACAGTTGCTCGATCGCGTTGATGAGCTGGTCCGGCGTGGCTTTCACGGACGACAGCGTGTTGAGCAGGTCGCTGAACTCCACCGGTCCCGGCTTCTCGGCCTTGTTCTTCTGAGCGCCGTCCTGACTTTCCTTGCTCGCGTCGCCCTTGCCAATCAGCACCGTCCCGAGCCCTGGGATCTGGAGGACGGTCGGCGACACCGTGACCGTGCCGGTGAACGAGACGCTCTTCGTCGTGCGGTTGATCGTGACGCGTGCCGGCTGCTGGGGAAGCATGAATAGCGGCGTTTGCAGCACCCGGCTGATGAAGTTTGCGGGCCGCGCCAACTCGTACTCCGGCACGCGGACCTGGATGTTCTTCGGCCCCAGCGCCACGGCCAGGTCTGCCGCCACGGCCGCTTGCCCGCCAGAATTCACGCCGGCCGGTGCCCCGACTGGACCCGACAACTCGTGATTGAGGGCCCGCGCCACCATGTGCGCCCACGGCCAGCCGGCGTGCGTGTCGTCCAGCACCAGCGCGACGCAGCCGTCTTCGATGAAGTAGTAGAGGAAGTCCTCTTCCAGCGTCGCCCCCTGGCGAATCACGCCGCGCGTCAGCGTGGTCTCGTCCGGCGTGTTGATCTGTCCGCCGGCCAGAGCCAGGATCGCTTGCGTGGCGGGGTTTTCGGCATCGAACATGGCGTACTGGAGCGGCGTGGTGAGCAACTGGCCGCCGTGGAGGCTCTTGGCGCTGCCGACCGCGGAGACGACGACGTCGATGGTCTGTCCCTCGCGGGCGCCGAACTCCGGGATGGTGGCTTCGACGGCGACGAGCGCGACGCTGCGATTGCCCTTGATGTCGGCATCGGTCATGATCGGTGCGTGGTAGCGCTGGTGCAGCCGCATCAGAGCCCGCATGGTCGGGGCGTACTTCTCGCCGTCGCCCGTACCGTTCAGTCCGACGACGAGCCCGTAGCCCATGAGCTTGTTCGTGCGCTGCCCCTGCAGGCGGGCGATGTCCTGCACGCGGACCTCGGCGACGGCCGGTATCCCCAGGGCCAGGGCCAGCGCCAGTCCGCCGTATCGTCGCAGCCCTTGCATTTCGCCGGACCTGCTCACGTTGTCACCTTGCTACCTTGTCACCTTGTCCCGTGCGGTTAGAACGGCCGCAGGAAATCCAGCCCGCGCTGGATCCAGCCGCGCCGCGTCGCGTCGCGGACCGAGCCGCTGTCCTTCACGTCCAGCCGCAGGTTTGCGATTTGCGTGCTGAGGACCGTGTTCTGCGGGGTCACGTCGCGGCTGCGGCAATCGCCGGTGAGCGTGACGGTATACCCCTCGTCATCCACCCCGACCGACTTGTGGGCCTCGAGCACGAGCGTGCCGTTTGGCTTCACGTCGACGATCGTGGCCTGGATGCGCGTCGTGAACTCGTCCTTGCGGTCGTACTTGCCGTCACCCTTGTAGTCGTTGTTCCAGTTCAGCGCGACCTCTGGATTGCCGGCCTGGAACTGCCCGGCCTGCAGGCCGTTCTTGTCCGATAGGCTGATCCACTTCTTCAGGGCGCCGTCGAGCTTCCAGTCCTTCTTGGACTGGAGCTTCGAGTCGGTCGTGGCGGTCTTCGTCTCGCGGATGATGATCGTGAGCTGGTCGTTCACCCCGAACTTCTCGGGTTCCGGCGCCTCCACGGCGAACGGCGACATGTGCAGCAGCGTCGCGTTCGTCCTGGGCTTGTCTGGCTTGCCCTTCGCCCCAGCGTGCAGGCCGGGCTCGCAGCCCCGCATCCGCCCGGCCTCCGGCTGTCCCGCCGGTTGCGTGGTCGCGGCCGTTCCTACGCCCGCTCCGCCGTTCGGACGCTGGCCCAGCAGCGAGTTGTGCTGGGCAACGGCCGACGGCAAGCACAGCAGCAGCCATGCGAGGGCCGCGATAGCGAAGATCGCTCGGCCTGCCAACGATTTGCCTCGGTGCGTGGCGGTCATGGCGTGCCCTCCACGATGCGAACCGTGCCGACGGCGGTGACCACGCCGCGCAGCAACTGCTGGCCGCGCGGTGACTCGCCGAGCCGCACGCGGACGCTGTCTCCGTAGGTCCCCGAATCGAGCGCGACGCCGCTGAGCCGCACCTGCACGGGGCCGCCCGCGCCCAGCACGGTGACCGGGCGTGAACGTTGCACGAGATCGACGGCTTTGAGGGCGTCGGGCTGGACCAGCTCGCCGGCCGGGACGAACCGCTTGACCTGCTGCCCGATCACGCGCTCGATCTCGGCCAGGCCGAGCTTGCCGGCGTCGTCGAACACGCGCGTCTCGAGCCCGACGTCGTCGGTCCGCACGGAATTGCCGATGCTCAGGGGCCGGCGCGCCACTACCACCTGCCGCACGATCCGCGCGTGCGCGGAAACCTCGGCCGTCCGCTGTACTTGTCCCTCCCGGCGGATCACCACGCGGAACTCGCGCAGCCCGAGCTTGTCCGTCCCGCTGCTGGTGACAATGAATTCCCACGGCGGCGTCGTGAGTTGGAGAAACTCCTGCCCGGCCCGCTCGAATTGAAGCTCCGCCGTGCCGCCCAGCGCGCGGATCTCGGCGCTGACGTGGTCGCGCAGCACGTCGGCGAGGGCTCGCGCTCCGGCGGGCTTCGCGCCGGTCTCCCGCAACGGCCCATCGGTCGGTTTGCCGGCGGTCGGCGGCGGTGGGGGAGCGGATTTCTGGAACGTCACTTCGCAGACTGACGCGCCGCTGACGAGCACACGCGCCAGGTTTACGCCCAGCTCTTCCAGGCGGCGCAGGATCTGCTCGTGGGTGACGAAGTTCTTCGCGACCGCCACCGGCTGCACGAGGGCCGGCTCGTCGCCGAGCTTCTCCGCGAGCTCGGCCCCGCCGTTCGCGAACGACAGCACGTCGCCCAGCGTCACGCGGCTCGTGTTGACAGCGACCTGGGCGCGTAGCTTGAGGCGCGTGACGTCGGGATCGCCCAGCACGCCGGGGACCAGCGTTGCGGTCAGGAGAAGAGGAACGAACCGTCTCATACTTGCGCCTCCGCGGGTATCTCAAAGGGCCGGGCGACTACCTCCGCAGGCCCGCCACAACCTGTAGCGCCTCGTCCGCCGCCTGGATCGTTTGCGAGTTCATCTGAAACACGCGCTGCGTCTTGATCAGCTCGACCAGCTCGGTCACGGCCTCGGTCGTGCTTTGCTCCAGCGTGGCCGGCACGATGGTCCCCAACCCGTTCTGGCCGGCGAGCGCCTGGATCGGCTCGCCGGAGGCCGCCGTCTGCGTGTAGATGTTGCTGCCGCATTGCAGCAGCCCGGAGGGGTTCACGAAGCGGACGAGCTGAATCTGGCCGAGGTCCTCCTGGGTGCCGTCCTGCTTGGTGGCGACGAACCGCCCGTCGGTCGTGATGCTCACATTGTTGATGGGGACGTCCTCGGGGATCGTGGGCGCGTCCTTGAGCCGGTGTCCGAACGCATCGCCGAGCACCAACTCGCCGTTGGGATTGCGGACGAAGTTGCCCGCCCGCGTGTAGCCCGTAGCGCCGCCGGGCAGCTCGACCTGGAAAAAGCCGTCGCCCTGGATCATCGCGTCGAGCGGCTCGCCGGTCTGCATGAACGACCCCCTGCCGGAACATCGTCTGCGTGTTGCTCAAGGCGACGCCCAGCCCGACCTGCGTGCCCAAGGGCGCCTTCGTGTCCTCGGCGCTCGTCTGCACGCCCGGCTGCGAGCGAAGCTGGTAGAGCAGGTCCTGGAAATTGACGCGGGCCGCCTTGTAGCCCACGGTGTCCGCGTTCGCGATGTTGTTCGCGATCACGTCGATCTTGGTGGACAGAGCCTGCATTCCCGTTGCGGCCGTATGCAGTGCGGTAATCGCCATAACTCAGCGTCCTTTACGTCCGATGCCGCGGCGTGCGTCGCCGCGGATGTGTCCCTGGGTCGTGCTAGCCGGAGATCAGCGTGATCAGCCGCCCGAGGCTTTGGTCCTGCACCGAGATCATTTGCGCGTTCAACTGGTACGCGCGTGAGGCGTCGATCATGCTGACCAGCTCGCTCACCGGCTTGACGCCCGAACTTTCGGTATAGCCGGAATACACGTTGGCCGGCGACGGCCGCAGGTTCTCGTCCGGCGTCGCGTAACGCCCTTCGCCGACTTTCTGGAGCGCGGCGTAGTTGGTGACGTCGGCCAGGTCCAGCTCGCCGAGGATCTGTCCGTCCTGTTGAATCCGCCCGTCCTGGTCAATGCTGGGCGGCCCGCCGAAGGGGTTTAGTTGGAGCGGCATCCCTCCGCGACCAAGTACCGGCGCGCCGTCGCTGACCGCGACCAGGCGGCCCTGCGTGTCCAGCCGCATCCGGCCGTCGCGCGTCAGCCGCCGTTGCCCGTCCGCGGCCACGCTCAGGAATCCCGGGCCATCCAGCGCCACGTCGAGCGGGTTGTCGGTCTTCACTTTCGACGCTTCGCCGAAGTCCGTGCACGTTCGGCCGAGCCACAGGCCGCCGGACAACCCGGCGAGGTCCGGGGCGCTGGGCCCGCTGCGGTCGCCGGCGAGCCGGGCGGGGGCTCGTTCGGCGAAGACGGGGATGTCGCGTTTGAACCCGACGGTGTCGGCGTTTGCGAGGTTATTCGCGAGCACCGCTTGGCGGTACTCGTTCGTCGCCATCCCCGCCGCCGAGTTGTAGAGCCCGTAGATCATGGCCGCCCCTCCGGGAGAGAAGCCGGGACGACGGGCGTGGCGCTACGGGCGTGGCGTGCCGCAAGCTCCTCCGTGGTCCGGTGCCACGCCTCGGCCAGCACCCGTCGTCCCAATTGGCTCCAATCCCGCGGCGTGGAGTCGGCGTCCGGCACGGCGATGTGCTCCTGGGTCACGGGCACGCCGGATAAGCGGCGAGAACTCGACGCGACGAAGTCAATCGTGTTGTCAAGTGGTCGCGGCATGTAGCGACTCCTACGCCAAGTGGCACCGCACGCGCCGCGTCCCTGCGGACAGACCGCGCGGTAGCACGCGGACCTGGGGAGCAGAAGGCGTGCCAGGCGCTGGCCGGCTGCGCAGCGCAGCTTGCGGTCGCGCGCGTCAAGTCGTTGTCAAGATAAGAGTTGGAACGTTATCGCCGGAGTGTGATCCGCCGGGCCGCGCCGGCCGCGGTGAGCATAGCGGCGCGCATCCCTTGCGCGGAGCAAGCAACATCTACGATGCGCGGCTCAGCAGGAACTTCGCCCGCCCCGGGGTTGGTGGCTGCGCACGTTCGGTCAGTGTTTTTCCGCGTCGCGCAGGATGCGCTCGCGCACCGCGAGGATGTCCGGGTCGCCGCGCGACAGCTCGCAGATCGAGCGCCAGGTCGCTGCGGCCCGGTCCACCAGGCCGATGTTCTGGAGGGCCAGGGCCAGGTTGGCTTGAAATGCGATGTTACGGTCGTTGCCGGCGACGGCCTGCTCGAATTGCTCGACGGCCAGGTCGAACTGCGCCCGCTGCGCGAAGAGCAAACCGAGCTGGTAATGCACGTCGACGTACTTGTCGTCCAGCCGCAGGGCGCGCTGAAACGTCGCCACCGCCTCGTCCACGTGCCCCGATTCCTTCAGGCAAATCCCCAGCTTCACCAGGGCCTTCGAGTAGCTCGGGTTGATCGCGACCGCGCGGCGGAAAGCTTCCGTTGCTTCCCCCAGACGTCCGACCTGCCGCAGCAGCAGCCCATAGCGATAATGCAGGTCGGCGTGCCCGGGTGTCCCGACCAGCGCCTGGCGGTGCCGCCGCAGGGCCTCTTCGACCAACTGGTCGTGCCCGGCCGCGTCGGGCGGGGCGTCGGGCTCGTCGCCGGTTGGCATGGTGTCCGTGTGGCGTTCGGTTTGCAGGTGCAGGCGGGCCGACTCGGAGAACAACAATGTCGTGCTCGGCTCGAGGCTGGCGGCCAGGTCGAAGGACGCGAGCGACTCCTGCTCGCGTCCGCAGGCGTGCTGCGCCACGCCGAGCCCGACGAACGCAGTGATCAGCCGGTCGTTCAGCTCGACGGCGCGGTTGAACGTAATCGCGGCGTCGACAAAGCGGCCCTGGCGCATGTGCTGTGTACCGAGCTTGACGGTCGCCTCCAGGAAGCTCGGTTGGGCCTCCAAAGCGGACTGGTACTGCTCGATGGCCTTTGTGTCGTGCCCGGCCTTGACGTACAGGTCGCCGAGCTGCACGTGGAACGGCGCCACGCCGGAGTAACGCCGCGCCAGCTTCTCGAGCGCGTGGATCGCTTCGTGCAGACGTCCTTCGTCCGCCAGACCCTCGGCCGCCACGCCGGACGCGTCCGTCTCCGGTTCGATGAACAGGGCTTGCTGATACTGGTCGATGGCCTCGGCGGGACGGTCCGCCTGTAGGTACAGGCTGCCCAGCGTCAGCAGCGCTTCCAGGTCGCCCGGCTCCATCTCGACCAGCCGCTCGTACTGGACGACGGCCTCGGCGCAGTTGCGCTCTTGCAGCGCGATCGCGGCCAGGCGCTCGTACGCGTTGCGGAGCTGGGGGCACAAGTCGATCGCCTGCTGATACGCCGCTTTCGCCTCGGCGACGCGGTCCAGCCGCTCGAGGCTGAACGCGATCGCGAACACGATGGCGGCGTCCCCCGGGTCGCGCGCCTGGGCCTGGCGGAGATAGTCCAGCGCACGCGGAACCTGCCCCAACTCGTCGTAGACGCTCGCCAGCCCGAGCAGCGGCTGCGCACTGGTCTTGTCCAGCTCGGTGGCCCGTTCGAAGGCTTCGCGGGCCCGGCTCAGCCGCGCTTCCCGCAGACACGCCATTCCCAGCCGCATGGCCAGGTCTTTCGAGGACGGCGAAGCGGCCGCGCGCGCCTGCAAGTCCGGAAGCTCGTCTTCCGCGGTATGCGGGAGCTGGTTCTCGAACGCGGAGCGCAGGTTCGTGAGGAGCCCGCGGCCCAGCGCTTCAAGCAGGTAACTCATTGCTCTTTCCGCTCGTATCCGTGGGCGGCAGGTCCGCTAGCGCGGCCCGCGCCGCCGTCAGATTCGGGTTCAGCTCGCAGGCGCGCACGTACGCGCCACGCGCCCGGTCCCGGTCGTCCAGTTCGCGCCACGCGCTGCCCAGCAGCATGTGCACGTCCGGAAAGTCCGCGCCCCGTGACACCGCTTGCTCGAGCAGCTCGGCCGCATGCCGCGGCTTTCGTTGTTGCAGCGCTACGCGTGCGGCGAGGATGAGCGCGTCCTTGTAGCCCGGGTTCAAATCGAGCGCGCGTTGCAGGGCCGCGTCCGCGGCGGCGTAGTCGCGCGCCGCCACCGCCGCCTGGCCGACGTAGTAGAGCAGGTCGGCATATTCGGGGCAGACCGCGGCGGCCGTCTGCGCCGCCGCAAGCACGATCCCGGCCCGATCGGACGTCTCCTGGTCGATGCCCTGGAGGAAGGCGAGGATCAGTTCGGGCTCACAAGCGAAAGCGTCGGCGAGCTCCGCGATGGCGCGGGTGCGCGCCGCGGGCGCGGGCCCGCACGGCGGGGGACTCACGGGAGCACTGATAGGGTTGAACAGCATCGGTCTCACGGCTCCCGTTTACTGGGTTCCGGTTGCTGCGCTGCGCTACCCCCGGGGGCTGGGCTTGTCCGCCTCCGGCTCGGGCTGGGGCGCGGGCTGAGGCTCTACCGGACGGTGAGTCGGTACCAGCAGAAGCTGGTGGCAATACGCACAGCGCACGACCTTCCCACGCGCCAAGTCAGGCGCCACAACGGTGCGTCCGCACTTCAGGCTTGGACAGATCATCGTTACGGCCACAGTTGTTCGACCGCCTTACTGGGGGGTTCCAAGGGAGTCTCGGTGGTGGTATCGACACATTCGGGCCGTACGATCATCGACCGCAGGCCGGCTCCGCGACCGCGCGCAGGACCGGCCTCCGGTGGCGTGCTCTTTTTTCGGGCCGCGGGTCTGTCCGCAGAATCTCGGACCGATTACATGTGCGCGTGAGGTCTCGGACGGACCAGCGGCGCTCAGGCCTGGCGGGTTTTGTGCGCGGCGCCCGAACGGCGTTTGACGGTTCGCGCCGCGCGCCCCCGCGGACTGCCGTGAACCGGGCTTATCGGACGACGTGACGATGGCACGGGAATCACCTCGCGGCCCGACAGGTATGCTCCGGTCACCGACGAGGGCGCGCGGGCGAGATCGTCCACCGTGCCCGCCGCGACGACCTGCCCGCCGCGCGTACCCGGTCCCGGGCCGAAGTCGACGAGCCAGTCCGCCGCCTCCATCGTGTCGCGGTCGTGCTCGACGATAATCACGGTGTTGCCCATGTCGCGCAGCCGCTGCAGCGACGCGAGCAAACGGCGGTTGTCGCGCGGGTGCAGCCCGATACTGGGCTCGTCCAGCACATACAGTACGCCCACCAGGCCGCAGCCGATCTGGCTGGCAAGGCGGATGCGCTGCGATTCGCCGCCGGACAGCGTCGGGGCCGCTCGACCCAGCGTGAGATAATCCAATCCGACGTCGATCAGGAATTGCAGGCGGGCGCGAATTTCCTTGAGCGGCTCCTCGGCGACCATGCGGCCGACGCCGTCAAGCTCCAGGTGGCCGAAAAAGGTGTGCGCGCGGCGGATCGGCAATTCGCCCACCGCGTGGAGGTTCAGGGTCTCGACCTTCGCGCCGGAGCCCGCGGGCCGGCCCGCCAGCCGCACCGCCAACGCCTGCGGATTCAGTCGCCCGCCGTGGCATCGCGGGCACACGGCCTGCCGCATGAACTGCTCGTAGAAGCTCCGCACGAAGGTCGACTGCGACTTCTTATGGCGGGCGTGCAAATCGGCGATTACGCCCTCATACGTGCCCCCGTGCTTCCACGCCCCGTGCCGCCCGCGCCACGTAAAGGTGATGTGGGTCTCGCCGGTGCCATAGAGCAGGGCCCGGCGTGCCGGGGCGGGCAAATCGCGCCACGGCGTGCGCAGGTCGCACCCGAGGTGCTCGGCGACGCCCTGGTAGATGTGCCGGCGCCACCGACCGGGCCTGTGTCGCAGGGCCGCCACGCAGGGGGCCAGGAAGTCGAGCGACGGATCGGGCACCAGCGAATCCGGATCGAAGTCGAAGCGCGTTCCCAGTCCGTCGCAGTGCGCGCACATGCCCTGCGGGCTGTTGAAGCTGAACATCTGCGGGCTGGGCGGCTCGAAGTCGAGGCCGCAGGCGGTACAGGAGAAGCCCGACGACAACAGCACGTCGCAGGGGGTTCCGGCGGGGCGCCTACGCGGTGCCGCGGCGCCCCTGGAGTCACCGCCAGGCTCGTCGGCGCTCACGGCGAGGATCGCCGTGCCGTTGCCGGCCGCCAACGCCGTGTCGAG
>CAIWOY010000020.1 GCA_903914415.1 uncultured Phycisphaerales bacterium
CAATCGCGCGCTGGAGCGCGCTCCCACGGACGGCAACACGGCAACGGCGGTCGCGGCCATTGACCGCTCCTACCCGGATTATGCAGGTCGCCCCCGGCGCCTAGAAGAGGCCCCGGTATGGGGGCCTGGGGTCTCGTCGGCGGGCTGTGGGGGCGGTCGGGCTCCGTTGTCGGGGGTGCGCGGTGGCCTGTGGGGCCGTCGGGGCGCTCGCGAGGCGGCCTTTTCGGCCCGTCCGCGACTCGCCAGCGGCCCTTTCACGCGCCCCGTCCCCGGAGCGGCTCCTGCGGCCCTCGCTTCGCGGCGCTCAGAGGCTGAAGGCCTCTAGCGCCGCCTCCGTACGCTCGTAGAACCTGCGCGAGGGGTGCTCCGACCACATCTTCAGACGCAGTTGCCGGCCGCCCGTCACCAGCGTTGCCGGGATCTCGATCAGCCGCCGCCGCAAGGTCCGCCCCGTGTTGCGGTGCCTGCGTTGGCCCAGCACTTTCTCGCGGAACCAGTTCGTCAGGTTGTACGCCAGCACGCTCAGCGCAAGCCAGGTCGCGTTCCCGCCCGCCCCGCGCGACAAGATGTGGTCGCCCGCGAAGCTGTCCTGGCTCTCTTTGATGATGTTCTCCAGCCGACTGCGGTTGTTGTAGAAGTGCCAGACCGCCTCCGGCCGCCACGTCGCGTTCGTCACGATCACCTGGTACGCATAGCCATCGCAATGAAACAGCGTCAAGGCCTTCGACCGCGGATTCTCGGGATCCAGCCGCTCGCGCACCACGATCATGCGCCGCGGCCCCTGCCACTTGTGGCCCTCGTACCAGTACTCGCAGACCGCCCACTTGTCGTCCAACACCTCGTACGGCAGGCCCGGCAGTTTGCACTGCAGGGGCTCCACGGTCCGCGCCGCGATGCAATAGATCACGCCGTCCTTCTCCAGCGCGCTGAGAAACTCGTGGCTGTAGAAGCCCGAGTCGGCCCGCAGCCGCAGGCGGCGAATGCTCCTAGGCAGAGCCCGGCGCGCCGCGCGATACGTGGCCGTCGTCAGCTTTCCCGACAGCGTCGCCTCGCTGCCGGGGCGCAGTTGCGCTTCCAGGATGTCCCGCGTCTCGCCCCAAAACCCCAGCACCGCGCAGTACGACTTCGCCCCGCGGCGCTTCGGGTTGTAGCCGAAATCCGCGCCTTCGGGATTGCCGCGAGTCGAGACGATCGACGCATCCAGATCCAGCGTCGCCGACACGCGTTTCTGGCGCATCGTCTGCAGCAGTTCGCGGTTGGCCGCCAACACCTGCTTCGCCGCCCGCTTCGTGCAGCGGCGCAAGAAGCGCGAAAGCGAAGCTTGCGACGGCATCGCGCGCAGCCCCAACGCCAGCAACGCGCCGGGGTCGTGGCGCAGACCGGCCACTTGGCATTGCCGCTCCAGGCCCAGGATCAGGCCGCACAGCATGGCGTGCAGATAGTCCACGGGACGGAAGCGCCAGCCGCCCCACTGCACCTGCACCCCACACAGCCGCTTCACCACGCCCGTCTTGGCCAGGAACTTGCGCCACAACCCGGCGCCCCCGTACTGCGTCTGGACCTTCCCGCTGAACTCCGCCCGCACTTCGGGCACCCGACACGAAGGATTCTGCTTGCGCCGGCGCGAACTCTTACTCACTGGAAAAGTGCCTCCTCTCGGATTGGGCCTCGCACCCTATAATCCGCGATGGACAGGCACTTTTCCTCCTTTTCGGGCCACCAATTCAGGCCCGCACGCATAATCTGGGTCCTACCACGGCAGAGGCCAAGGCAACGGCGTCGCGAAGCGGAATTCGCTCCCACCGC
>CAIWOY010000021.1 GCA_903914415.1 uncultured Phycisphaerales bacterium
GTGACCGACGTCGATCCCGCGGTGGCCGAAGGGTCGCCCGCGGCCAAGTCGCGCGGCTATGCCATCGGCGCCGCACGGATCTTCGGTGCCACGCCCGCCGTCCTCGCGGATACCACGTCCCATGCGTACAACGCCGAGCTCGTGAAACAACTGACCCCCGCCATGCAGGCGGTCATCGCCAATTACGGGTCACCCCTCGACTCCCCCGGCGACTAAGGCCGGATAGGAACAGAAGAACGCCGTGGATGACCCGGGCACGGAGGAAGGGCCCGAAAAGATCGTTGGCGCACCAGAGCTGCCCTGTGCAAGAGCCGAAGACTGCCTGGCGGCGTAGCCGGGTGGAATTATCCGGGAAATGTCGGCCAAGCGTGGTCGCAGACAACATGGGAGACGTTTCGATGACGGACGCAAGAAAAGGACTGGTGGGCTTCTGTGTGCTTGTCGTCGTGGCGCTTTCAACCGGCTGCGATTTCTTCCTGGCGGGCGATCCGAATGTTGAAGCCGGTCCGATAGCCAAACCGACGGTGTACCAGGTGGGCACGTTCGAAGGCGCCTTGGCCGACGAGATGGCGGACCTTCTCAACCTCACGCCCTACGACGGCAGCCAGACGAACGCCCCGGTCGTGATCGCTGGAAACGCCGTCGCCGGCCTCACACCGGCGCAGGCCGCCGGCATCAAGGGCATCTATGACGCCCGACATCCGGTCGCCGTCGTGTACGCCACGCTCGCACAGATCGAGGCCCTGCAGCAGGGCGTGCTCGGAAACGCGTCGTTCCAGTACGCGTTCCCGGCGGACGTCACGGTCGCGGAGATCTACGCGATCGACAAGGAACCGGACGGCGACATGTGGCAGTGGTCGTCGTTCCCGCCGGCGAGCCCCGCGACAGCCTTCTCGCTGATGACGCATACCGACCGCGACACGGGCCAGACCGAGACCACGGAGTATCCCACCGAGACCGTGGGGTCGACGGAGGACGCGGACGCCTGGCAGGATTCGCGGGCCCAAGGCTTTATTGACTGGCTCGCGGAGGACGGCGTGCGCTGGAACACGCCGCTGGTCCAGAGCTCCCGCCAGCAGGCCGCGCAGGCGGCCAACGGGAACAACCTGACCGATCTCGCGGCAGCCTTCGTCGATCAGGGCAACTTCCAGCAGGAAGGCAACAACTACCAGATCTCGCACTTCGTCTACAGGTGCCACTCGCTGGATGCGGACCCGTCGAAGGCCTTCGACTGGTTCTACGTCCAGCAGTACGGCGTCTTCAACGGCTCCGGGGCCTATACGATCAAGGAGGGCATGAACAAGGGCTGGTATCTCGACCAGATCGAGATGAACACCTGGATGAGCGGGTTCGAAAACAACCCGACGGCCGTCGGAATGATCCAGTCCAGCCCGCAGACCGCGAACGGCCAGACAACCGTCACCAGCGGCGTGAGCTTTAACATCGGCGGCGAGGTGGGCGTGGGCACAGACGGCCCGTCGGGCAAGCTCACGGCCGGGATCAGCATCAGCAACTCGACCACGATCACCGTCCGCGACTGCGATGCGCTCAACAAGAGCAATGACCAGGGCAACAACGCGCACTGGCTCTATTCGTTCAAGCGCTGCCAGGTCGGCGGCGTCGGCGACTGCTTCTTCCAGAACTGCGTGCTCGACCCGCCCCAGCTCGCCATCACGACCTTCCAGCCGATGAACCAGTGGATCTGGAAGATGACGCCCGCCGTCCGCGCGCAAAACGCCCCGATGTACGCCTCGTGCTATGTGCAGCTTTGCCGCAGCGAGGAGAAGTGGTACTTCTTCTACTACGAGCTCTGGCAGAACTTCAAGGGCACGAGTTGGGCGCGGAACATCTACATCCCGTTCCCGCCGACCACGGCACAATGATGCGTCCGTGACCGCTTGACTCCGCGGCCCCGTTCTTCGCCCCGCGCAGAACGGGGCTTTGCTCTGCACCAGGGCGCAGATCGGAGCCCCGAGCGCGAGCGAGTGGGTTCCCGCCAAACGGCTGTCGCCCCGCCCACGTACCGGCCCGCGCCGCTCCGCACGGCGCGGCAACGGTCGCAGCCAACGTAGCGTCGGCCCCAACCAAGTAGCGTCGGCCCTCCCGGCGCGCCGGGACCGACGTCGCATACGAAAACGCCGGAGCAAGCGCAGATGAGTAACGTAACACTTCACCCGTCTGCAAGATTGTCTGAGATTTTTGCAGCCTAGCCCTTGCGCCGGGAGCGCGCACGCGCGTATATCCTCGCCATGCGCAGCA
>CAIWOY010000022.1 GCA_903914415.1 uncultured Phycisphaerales bacterium
CCTCCCGCGACTCAGCGTAGCACCGGAGCGGAAGGGACGTTTCGCGAGCGTCCCGTCTTTTACAAGTGAATAGTCGTTGTCCGCGACGCGGTCTCGTTCGGCCTAGCAAGCCGCGATTGACCCCACTGGGTGACTTGCCGCGCTCGCCTGACGACCACCGTTGCCCCCCCAACGGCGCCGGCGTCGCTCACGCCGGCCAAACCCGGCAAGCCGCTTCGTCCTTGCGCGCGTGCCATGCCGACGGCTGTTCGTGTCGGCATGTTCTGCTGGGTGCCATACCGACGGCCGTTTGCGTCGGCCTGGACTCACTCTGCACACCGCGCCCACTCTGCGTCTTGCCATCCCCATGTTGCCCGCGCTGTCCGCGACGCGATTCGTTCGGCCCCCGTTGGCCGACGATTGGCCATTGCTGGTGACACGTCGTCGTCGCCTGCACAACGTCGCACACCATGAGGACCGGGGACACCAAAACACATTCCGATTACGGACCCGAACCGCGCTTGTCGCCGAAATAGCCGGTTCTGCCGCCCTTCGCGCCCCCGCTGCGCGCCCGCACCACCGTAGGGCGGGTCGCGTCTGTGTGCGACCTGCCGGGTGCCTGCCTCCACAAAGAGCAGTCACACCCGGAGCACAAGCAGTAGGGCGGGCGGCTTTCCGTCGCGGCTGGGGCTCGCGATAATACGGGCGTATGCTCAAGCAGCACGGCCATCTCATGCTCATCGGCCTGGTCATCGCCGACGCCCTGGCGATCAGCACCGGGTGGCTGCTGAGCTACTGGATCCGCTTCCAGTACCTGCCGATCGACCCGACGAAGGGCGTGCCCGAGCTGTGGGACAAGTTCCTGCCCGTGCTGCCGGTCGTCGTCGCGGCCCACCTGTTCATTTTCTACCGCCTGCGGCTGTATCGTCCGCGGCGCAGCGAAGGGTTGTTCCGCGAGACGCGCGACGTGCTGAAGGCGTTCTGCGTGGCCGTCGTCGTCGTCGTCCTGATCGACTACGCCCTGCCGCACAGCAACAAGATCTCCCGCTGGTTCGTCGCCACGTACGCCGTCGTCGGCACGACCTGCTTCACGCTCTTCCGGTTCGTCGTGCGCGTCATCCTGCGGCAGTTGCGGCGGCAGGGGCTGAACCGCCGGTACGCGGCGATCGTCGGCAGCGGACGCACCGCCCAGCGGCTGCTGCACGCTCTGCGGCGGAACCCGTGGACGGGCATCGAGGTGGCGTACTTCGTCGACGACCGGACCGAGCCGGGCGCGCTGCTCGGCCTGCCAGTCTACGGACCGATGTGCGACCTGTATGCCATCGTCGAACGGAATCCGGTGGACGCCGTCTTCATCGCGCTGCCGTCGCCGCAGAGCGACCGGACGCTGGAGCTGCTCGACGCGTTGCAAACCTCGCTGGCCGACGTGCGGCTCGTGCCGGACATGAATCCGAGCTACGCCATGCGGCCCGACGTCAGCCAGCTTGACGGCGTGCCGATCCTCTCGTTGCGGCAGACGCCGCTGTATGGCCGGAACGCAATCGCCAAGCGGACGTTTGACCTGGCCGTCGGCAGCCTCTGCCTACTGGTGGCGCTGCCGGCGATGGCGATGATCGCGTTGGTCATCAAGCTCACCAGCCCCGGCCCGGTGCTGTACCGCCAGCGGCGAATGGGCTTTGACGGGGGCG
>CAIWOY010000023.1 GCA_903914415.1 uncultured Phycisphaerales bacterium
CGGTTTCACTAATGCTGTAGCGTCAGGCCTCTGTGCCTGACGGCGTTTTCCAGCTCTCCGCGACGCGCGCGGCACCGCACCGCAAGTGAAACCGCTCTAGAGCGCCTATCAAAACCCGGGCGTCTTGACCCTCCCCCAGCCCATCCCTAAGAGGGAGGGGGGGGTTGTTAGGCACACTTAGACGTGCGGCGTTCCCAGCGGCTCCTCGCTGACCGCCACGGCCGGGTTCGGCAGAACGCGCTCCGCCAGAGCGCGGGCCGAAGAGTACAGCGCTTCCTCGGGGCTCTCCGCCACGGCGCGCGCGGCGACCTCGCCGCGCTCCTCGGCCACGCGCATCTTGATGTCCTGATAGGCCTTGAAGCCGGTGCCGGCGGGGATCAGCCGACCGAGGATGACGTTCTCCTTCAGGCCGACGAGCCGGTCCTCGGCCCCCGCCAGCGCGGCCTGGGTCAGAACCTTGGTCGTCTCCTGGAAGGACGCGGCGGAGATGAACGACTCGCTCTGCAGGCTCGCCTTGGTGATGCCGAGCAGCAGGGTCTTGGCCGTCCCGGGCTTGGGCCGGCGGCCCTTGGCGGGCGTGCCGCCGTCCGCTTCGACGGCCTCGTTCCTGGAGCTGAACTCCTCGCGCGTGACGATCTGGCCGACCTGGGAATCGGTATCGCCGGGCTCGACCACCTTGACGGCCTTGGCGAGGCGCAGGTTCTCCCCGCGGAAGCGGAACTTGTCGATTACCTCGTTGGGCAGGAAGCGCGAATCGCCCTCGTTGTCGATCTTCACCTTCCGCGTCATCTGCGAGAGAATGATCTCGACGTGCTTGTCGTTGATCGTCACGTTCTGCTGACGATAGACGGACTGCACCTCCTTCAACAAGTACGCCTGCAGGTCCTCCTCGCCGTTGATCCGCAGGATGTCGTGCGGGATGAGCGGGCCTTCGCAGAGCGGCGTGCCGGCCTCGACGAAGTCGTCGGCGTGGACGAGCAACTGCTTGTCCTGCGGGACGTGGTGCTCGCGCTCCATCCCGGATTCCGACCGCACGATGATCGTCATCTTGCCGCGCCGCCGATCCGCCAGCAGCGCGACGCGCCCGGAAATCTCGGCCAGCACCGCCGGCTCCTTGGGCTTGCGCGCCTCGAAAATCTCGGTGACGCGCGGCAGGCCGCCGGTGATGTCCTGGGTGCCGGAGATCTCCCGCGGCTGGCGGGCCAGCAGGGTGCCCGGCTTGACCGGGTCGCCCTCGCGGACCTCGATGCGGGCCTTGGCCGGCAGGTGGTGGAAGTCGCGGATCGCGCCGTCCTTGCTCTCGATGATGAGGCGCGGGTGCTTGTCGCCCTTGTGCTCGACGACGACGAACTTGCTGCCCTCACGCCCTTCCTGCTCCTGCCGCACGGTCTCGCCGTCGATGACGTCCTGGAAGCGGACGAAGCCCTCCTTCTCCGCCAGCATCGGCGTGAAGTGCGGGTCCCAGCGCACGATCACAGTGCGCCCGGGGATCTTGTCGCCGTGGGCGAACAGGACGGCGGCGCCGTACGGGACCTTGTAGCGCTCGAGCTCGCGCCCCTTGTCGTCGTTGACGGCGACTTCGCCGTTGCGCTTCAGGACCCGGTAGATTTTCTTGCCGCTCTCCGGATCGAGCAGCTCGACGGCGTTGAGGCTGTGATAGACGACCGTCCCGGGCTGGAAGGCGGCAATTTCGTGCTCGACGACGGCGCGGCTGGCGACGCCGCCCGTGTGGAACGTCCGCATGGTGAGCTGCGTCCCGGGCTCGCCGATGGACTGCGCCGCGATGATGCCGACGGCGAGCCCCTCCTCGACCAGGCGCGCGGTGGAGAGGTCGGCGCCGTAGCAGCGGACGCAGATGCCCTGCTTGCTTTCGCAGGTCAGCGCGCTGCGGACGCGGATGCTCTCCAGGCCCAGCCCGCCCTCTTCGGGCTTGGCCTCGAGCTGGCGGGCGATGTCCGGGGTGATCAGGTCGTTCTCGTGCACGATGATCTCGTCGCTGCGCGGGTCGCGGATCGTGTCGCGCGCGACGCGCCCCATGATCAACTGCGAGAGCTTGATGTCGACCTCTTCGCCCTTGTAGATCGTGCTCTTCGTGATGCCCTCGATCGTGCGGCAGTCGGTCTCGTTGATGATCACGTTCTGGGCCACGTCGGCCAGCTTGCGGGTCAGGTAGCCGGAGTCGGCGGTCTTCAGCGCGGTGTCGGCCAAGCCCTTGCGGGCGCCGTGCGTGGAGCTGAAGTACTCGAGCACGGTCAGCCCCTCGCGGAAGTTGGCCTTGATCGGGGCCTCGATGATCTCGCCCGACGGCTTGGCCATCAGGGCCCGCATCCCCGCGAGCTGCCGAATCTGGTCCACCGAGCCGCGGGCGCCCGAGTCCGTCATCAGGTAGATCGGGTTGAGGTACGGCCGGGCCCGCGGGTCCCCCGGCTTGGCTTCGCGGCCCTCGGCCGTCCGCCAGTCCCGCTTCAGCGTCTCCATCATCTCGGCGGTGATCCTCTCGCGCGCATGGACCCAGATGTCGATCAACTGGTTGTGGCGCTCCATCGGCGTGATGACGCCGTTCGTGAAGTTGCGCTCCACGCGGTCGACCACCTTCTGGGCCGCGTCGAGGATCTTCTGCTTGGTGTCCGGGATGCGCAGGTCGGTCAGCGCGAACGACAGGCCGGCCAGCGTGCTGAACTTGAAGCCCAACTCCTTGATGCGGTCCAGCAACGAGATCGTCGCGGACCGCCCGAGCCGGACGTGGCAATCGTCGATCACGCGCGACAGGGCCTTGCCGATCGGGTAGTTGTAGAAGGGCAGCGCCCGGTCGAGCGTGTCGTTGAAGATGCACCGGCCGACCGTCGTGAGCACGCGCCCGTTCGCGGGCACCGGCTCGGTCAGCTTCTCGCGGCCCAGGACGATTTCCCGCTTGCGGATGCGCACGCGGATCGGCGTGTGCATGCCGATCTGGTGCATGACCAGCGCCAGCATCGCCTCTTCCGGACCGGTGAAGGCCCGTTCCTGCCCCTTGGGCCGCTCGCCCGGCTCGCTGGCGTGCTCGCAGGTGAGGTAGTAGATGCCCATGACCATGTCCTGCGAAGCGGTCATGATCGGCGAGCCGTTGGCGGGGCTGAAGATGTTGTTCGTGCTCATCATCAGCACGTGCGCCTCGGCCTGCGCCTCGATGGACAGCGGCAGGTGCACGGCCATCTGGTCGCCGTCGAAGTCGGCGTTGAAGCCCTTGCACACCAGCGGATGGATCTTGATCGCGTTGCCCTCGACGAGCACCGGCTCGAACGCCTGGATGCCCATGCGGTGCAGCGTCGGCGCGCGGTTAAGCAGCACGGGATGCTGGTAGATCACCTCTTCGAGGATGTCCCAGATCTGCTGCTCGCGCCGCTCCAGCATCTTCTTGGCGCTCTTGATCGTGTCCGCCAACCCACGCTCGCGGAGCTTGCGAATGATGAACGGCTGATACAACTCCAGCGCGATCTTCTTCGGCAGGCCGCACTGGTGCAGGCTCAGCTCCGGCCCCACCACGACCACGCTGCGGGCCGAGTAATCGACGCGCTTGCCCAGCAGGTTCTCGCGGAAGCGGCCCTGCTTGCCCTTGATCATGTCGGTCAGCGACTTGAGCGGGCGGTTGCTCGAGCCCAGCACCGGCCGGCGGCAGCGCCCGTTGTCGAACAGCGCGTCCACCGCCTGCTGCAGCATCCGCTTCTCGTTGCGGATGATCACCTCCGGCGCGTTCAGGTCGATCAGCTTCTTGAGCCGGTTGTTCCGGTTGATGATCCGGCGGTACAGGTCGTTCAGATCGCTGCTGGCGAAGTTCCCGCTGTCGAGCAGGACCAGCGGCCGCAGGTCCGGCGGGATCACCGGGATGACTTCGAGCACCATCCACTGCGGCTCGTTGTGGCTCTGGCGGATCGCCTCGACCAGCTTGAGCTGCTGGGAAAGGTCCTTGATCTTCTGCTTGCTGTTGGTCTTGCGCAGGCCGGTGAGCAGCTCGGCCGACAGCGTGGGCAGGTTGATCTGCGCGAGCAGCTCGCGGACCGCCTCCGCCCCCATCAGGGCGCGGAACCCAGTGTCGCCGTACTCGTCCACCGCCCGGCGATACTCCTCTTCCGTGAGGAGTTGCTTGCACTCGAGCTTCGAGCCCCCGGGGTCGACGACGACGTAGTCCTGGAAGTAGATGACCTTCTCGAGGTCGCTGGTCTTCATGTCCAGCAGCGTGCCCAGACGGCTCGGCATGGCCTTGAAGAACCAGATGTGCACGACGGGCGCCGCCAGGTTGATGTGCCCCATGCGCTTGCGCCGCACGCGGCTGTGCGTGACCTTGACGCCGCAGCGGTCGCAGATCATGCCCTTGTGCTTGGTGCCCTTGAACTTGCCGCAGAAGCACTCCCAGTCGCGCTCGGGGCCGAAGATGCGTTCGCAGAACAGCCCGTCCTTCTCGGCGCGATAGGTGCGGTAGTTGATCGTCTCGGGCTTCTTCACCTCGCCGAACGACCAACTGCGGATGTCGTTCGGAGAAGCCAGCGAAATGCGGACCGCCGTGAAGTCGTTAATACGATCGTAGACGATATCAGCCATGGGCTTTGCTACCTCTTTACGTGCTCAACTCTCGGCGCGGGGGCCGCGGGTCCCTCGCAAACCCGCGGCTCTCCAGCGCGCGGGGCACGCCGTCATCGCTGCCGGGCCGCCGCCCAGTCCTCGGCGCGCATCGTCACGCCGACCAGGCCGCCGGTCCGCTTAAACCCCAGTTCCTCGCAGAAATCCACCTCCGTGCCGTACGCGACCGCGTCGACCCGCTGCACGCCCTCGGCGTACATGCGGTCCAGCACGCGGCGCGCCATCTCCTTGGCAATCCCGTTCGTGTCGTGCTCGATCCGCCCGTCGGTCCGTGTGATGGCCGCGGGGCCCTGGAACGACGGATCGAGCTTGCACTCGGTCAGGTAGCCACGCAGCCCGTCGCAAACGCCCCGCGCCACCCCGATCAGACGCCCCGCCGCCCGGGCCGTCACGAACGCCGCACTACTGACCATCATCCTGCGAATCTGCTCCGGCTTGGCCGCGATGTCGTGGCTGAGCCGCCGGTAGAACTCGGTGAGCTCCTCCGGCGTCACGCCCTGTCCGGTGCTGTATTGAACGTCCGACATCCGGTGCTCCCTGGCCCGCGGCCCCTTAGATCAGCCGCCGCTTCTCGAGCTGGATGTTCAGCCCCAGGCCGCGAATCTCGTTGCACAGCACGTCGAACGAGACCGGCGTGCCGGCGTCGAGCGTGTGCGTACCCTTGACCATGCTCTCGTAGATCTTGGTGCGCCCTTCCACGTCGTCGCTCTTGACCGTGAGCAGCTCCTGCAGCACGTATGCGGCGCCATAGGCCTCCAGGCCCCACACTTCCATCTCGCCGAAACGCTGCCCGCCCGTGCGGGCCTTGCCGCCCAGCGGCTGCTGCGTGATCAGGCTGTACGGGCCGGTCGAGCGGGCATGGATCTTGTCGTCGACCAGGTGGTGCAGCTTCAGGATGTAGATCTGCCCGACCGTCACCGGCTGATCGAGCGCGTCGCCGGTCCGCCCGTCATAGAGCGTCACCTTCCCGGTCAGCGGCATCTCGGTGAGCAGCTCGCCGGTCCGCCCGGCGTTCTGGATCACCTCGGGATCCTCCCGCCGCTTGCGGACGTAGGCGTTGGCTTCGTCGAGGCACGTGCGAATCTGCTGCTCGGTGGCGCCGTCGAACACCGGCGTGATGACCTGGAAGCCGAGCACCGCGGCCGCCCAGCCCAGGTGCGTCTCCAGGATCTGGCCGACGTTCATACGGCTCGGCACGCCCAGCGGATTCAAAACGATGTCGACGGGCGTACCGTCCTCCAGGAACGGCATGTCTTCCTCGCACATGATCTTGGCGATCACGCCCTTGTTCCCGTGGCGGCCGGCCATCTTGTCGCCCACCGACAGCGTCCGCTTGGTCGCCACGTAGACCTTGACCATCTCCAGCACGCCCGAAGGCAGCTCGTCGCCACGCTTCATGTGGCCTAGTCGGCGCTCGCACTCCTTCTGGATCTCGTGGATGCGCGGCGAGTACTGGTTGTAGATCTCCTCGGCCTCGGCCCGCTTGCTGACCGGCTTGACCCACTTCAGCGAAAAGGTCCCGATCTGCTCGAGGATGACATCCGGGTTCTCGCTCTTGCCGACCTTCTGCCGCGTGTTCGGATCGACCAGCAACTGCTCGCCGACCTGCTCGATCTCCTCCACCATCTGGCGGAACAGCTTGATCCGCTGCTCGTCGCACTCCAGGCGGAACGCCTTCATCTGGCGGTCCACGTCGTGCTTCTGCTCTTCGCTGAGGTGCGTGCGCCGGCTGAAGTGCTTGGCACCGATCACGATGCCCTCCTGGCCCGCGGGCAGCTCGAGCGAGTCGTTCTTCACGTCTTCCCCCGCCCGGCCGAAGATCGCGTGCAGCAGCTTCTCCTCCGGGGACAGCTCAGTCTTGCTCTTGGGCGAGACCTTGCCGACCAGAATGTCGCGCGGGCCCACGCGCGTCCCCAGCCGGACGATCCCGCGCTCGTCCAGGTTGCGCAGCGCCCGCTCGGAGACGTTGGGGATGTCGCGCGTGAACTCCTCGCGCCCCAGCTTCGTCTCGCGGATCTCGATGTCGTGCGACTCGATGTGGATGCTGGTGAACGAGTCGTTCTTCACCAGCCGCTCCGAGATCAGGATCGCGTCCTCGTAGTTGTACCCGTCGAACGTCAGGAACGCGACCAGCACGTTGCGGCCCAGCGCCAGTTCGCCCTGGTGCGTGCCCGGCCCATCCGCGATGATCTGGCCCTTCTTGACCTTCTGGCCCGGCCGCACGACCGGCCGCTGGTTCAGGCACGTGCGCTCGTTCAGCCCGACGTACTTCCGCAACACGTACTCGTCCGTGTTGTCGAGCACGATCCGCTTCGCATCCACGTACGTGATCGCCCCGGACTGGCGGGCCCGCACGACCATCCCGCTGTTCTCCGCGACCGACCGCTCCATGCCGGTCGAGATGATCGGCGGGTCCGTCCGGATCAGCGGCACCGCCTGCCGCTGCATGTTCGAGCCCATCAGCGCGCGGTTCGCGTCGTCGTGCTCCAGGAACGGGATCAGCGCCGCGGACACGCCCACCGTCTGCTTCGGCGAGATGTCCACGAAGTCGATCCCGTCCGCCGGCACCTGCCGCAGGTCGCCGAACATCCGCCCCAGCAGCGTCCCCTCCTTGATCCGGGCCGACTTGCGCCGCCCTTCGCCCTTCTGCCGCTGCGCCAGGAACTCGTCCTTCGGCACGATCGGCGGCAGACGCTTGCCGTCATTCTCCGATTCCACCACGTCCGGCGGCGCCAGCGTGGCCTTCATCTCCTGGTCGGCCCGCAGGTACACGATGTCCCCGTCGACCTTGCCCTTCGCAACCTTCCGGTACGGCGTGATGAGGAAGCCGTACTCGTCCACCGTGCTGTAGATGCCCAGCGAGGCGATCAGCCCGATGTTCACGCCTTCGGGCGTCTCGATCGGGCAGACGCGGCCGTAGTGGCTGATGTGCACGTCGCGGACTTCGAAGCCGGCCCGCTTGCGGTTCAGGCCGCCGGGCCCAAGCGCGGAGAGGCGCCGTTCGTGCGTCAATTGCGACAGCGGGTTGGTCTGGTCCACGACCTGCGACAGCTCGCTGCGCCCGAAGAAGAAGTCGATCGCGCTCGAGATGCTCTTGCTGTTCACGATCTCCGCGATCTTGCCGATCGAGTCCGGCTCCTTCAGGCTCAGCCGCTCCTGGACGGTGCGGCGGAGCTTGAGGAAGCCCTTGCGCAACTCGTCCGCGGCCAACTCGTCGATCGTGCGCAGCCGCCGGTTGCCCAGGTGGTCGATGTCGTCGACCTGCCCCTCGCCGGCGCGCAGGGCCAGCACGTAGCGCAACGAGCTGACGAAGTCCTCGGGGCGCAGCACCATCTCCGACTCGGGGATGCCCTGCTCGAACTTGCGGTTCAGGCGGAACCGCCCGACCTTGCCCAGGCGGTAGCGGTTCTCGTCGTAGAACTTCTCCTGGAAGAGCTTGCGGGCCTTCTCGAGCTGGACGGGGTTCCCCGGGCGCAGACGGGCGTAGATTTTCTGTAGCGCCTCCTCGTGCGTCTGGCTGTCGTCCTCTGCCAGCGTGTTCAGGATGATCGGGTCGGTCATCTTCGCGATCACGTCCACCTGCTTGATGGAGGACTCGCGGATCTTGTTGAGCGCCTCGCCCACCTGCCGGGCCGCGCCCACCAGCTCCTCGCCGGTCTCCGGATCCACGACCGGGGCGGCGGTCCACATGTCCGGCTTGACGCTCTGCACGCGCAACGACTTGACCGCGTAGAACGCCTGGACGATCGACTCCGTGCTGCCGAACTTTGCGTCCATCGCCCGCAGGAAGGTCGTGGCCGGAATCTTGCTGCTCTGGTCGATGCGGACGGCGAGGATGTCCTTGCGCGTGACGTTGATCTCGATCCACGACCCGCGCTCGGGGATGATGCGGCAGGCGTGCAACGCGCGGTCGCCCTCGGCGGACTCCTTGACGAAGTCCACGCCCGGGCTGCGGTGCAACTGTGACACGATCACCCGCTCCGACCCGTTCACGATGAACTCGCCCCCGCCGATCATGATCGGGATCTCGCCGAGGAAGATCGCCTCCTCGGTCACCTCCTCCACGTCCTTCCGCCGCATCCGCACGGTCACCCGAAACGGCATCCCGTACGTCAGGCCCAGCTCCCGGCACTCGTCCGACGTGTAGCGCGCCTCGTCCAGCGCGTACTCGACGTACTCGAGCCGCATGTTGCCGTCGTAGCTCTCGATCGGAAAGACCTCGCGCAGCAAACCCTCCAGGCCCATCGCCTTGCGCTCCGCCGGCGTTTTGTCCAACTGGAGAAAACGCGCGTACGAGTCGGTCTGGATCACAATCAGGTCTGGAACGCTGATGGCGTCGCCATAGCGACTAAAGTCGCGAACTTGCTGGGTGAGCATTCGAGAATCCCTCGCGCGTCAATCCGCGATCCCTGCTACCGTGTTCCCCCAACCATCGCGCCCGATCCTGCCGCGGCGCGCACACAAACAGAGCGCAGTCCGCCACGAACCCTCTCCGCGGACGCTCTCTACCGAACCAACATCGTTGGCAACCAGAATACCGTCTGGTCCGTCGCGCATCGCACCAATCTTGCAAGCAACGCATTATCTTCAGCAGCCATCTGGATTGCAAGCGAAAAAACGAGTAATTTCCGCGCGACCCATCCGGCGGGCCGGCTACCGACTCCCGCCGGCCGGCCGCAGCCTTATGTTTCGGTTGTGAAACTACCGCGATCTGTTTCCGGTCTGTAAATGGCAGTTATTATGGGACGACTGATCGGAATCGACTACGGACAGCGACGCATTGGCGTGGCCGTCAGCGACCCGGGCGGCCGCATCGCAACCCCCATCACCACTCTCGCCGCGACCGGCTCCACCCGCAAGGACGCCGAGCACATTCTCCGCTGGGCAGCCAAGCATGAAGCCACAGGGGTAGTCGTCGGGCTCCCCATGAACATGGACGGCTCCGACAGCGATCAGACCCGCCTGGCGCGCTCGCTGGCGGACGAGCTTCGCAGTCGCGGCCCCCTGCCCGTCGAGCTGTGGGACGAGCGTCTGAGCACGTTCCAAGCCGACGAGCTGATGGAGTCCGCCAACGTGCCCCCCGCGCGCCGCCGTGGTCTCCGCGACGCCTTCGCCGCCCAGGTCATCCTCCAGTCGTTCCTGGACGCCCGGCGAACCTAAGCCCCCGCCGCCCGGCCATCACCGCGCGATGATGATCTCCAGCCGCTGGCCGGCACGTACCTCCACGCGCTCGTCCAGCCGCACTTCGCAGCGCGCGCCGTCCTGTTTGAACCGCGCCGGCAGGACCCGCGGCGCCGCGGCGCCATCACCGTCCGCGATCGCCACCTTCACGCTCCGCACGTCGACCGACGGGACCTCGAACGCCAACTCCCCGAGACGCAATGTGCCCCACTCGACCTGCACGCGATTCGTTTGCGTCCGCCCCTCCCGCCGTTGCGCAAGATTGCCCCAGCCCGTGCCAGCAGAAAAGAAGCACTGGAACTCATCCTGCTGAATCCGTGGCGCGAAGCCGAGCTTGCCGGCCGGGCCGTCGAACGTGAAGCCCGCCAGCGCATGCAGCACGCCCCACGATGCCAGCGCCCGGGCGTAATGATCGCCACACTCGACCTCGTTCCACGGGTTGTGCTTCCGGCCGTCGTAACGCTCGTCAATCCCGCGCACAATCAGCAGGGCCTCGTCCACCATGCCCTCCCACGCCAGTCCCGCCGCGACCTGGTATTCGATGCCCGTCCAGACCTCGTCGCGATAGCGCACCGGCTCCTTCGGCCGCCCGCCGCGCGGCCAGGTGCAGATGAACAAGCCCGGCTCGCCCGGCCGCGCGAACCAGCGTTCCGGCGGATACTTCTTATTCAGCGGCCCCACGTCCGGCGCCCAGTTGTACTTGAAGACCGCCGCAAGCGCACTACGGACCTTCTCCGCCGGATACACGTCGCCCAGGTCGAGCATGTGGGCCCAGTTCTGCCCAAAGACCTGGTCGCTCAGACAGCCGGCACCGTACTGCCACGGCCGCTCGTCGCCCGGCGGCACGCGCTGCTCGAAATACTCGCCGTTGAACAGGTTTTCGACGGTCCACGCGCGGCCGCGCTCGAAAAGTGCGCGATAGCGCCGGGCAGCGTCGGCGTCGCCCACGCGTTTGGCCAGCTCCTCGCCGGCGCGGAGTGCGGCCAGATAGAGCGACCCGACGAACGTGTTCGGGCCGACAAAGCTGATGTCGTAGGTGTTGTGCTGCCGGTCGCTCTCGATGATGCCGTTATCGTCGCCGTCCTCGGTAATCAGGTATTCGAGCGCGGCCTTGATGCGCGACCAGTGCTTGCGGAGAAACGCATCGTCCGGCGACGTCAGGTGCTCGCGATAACACTTGAGCACGGTGCCGGCCTGGCCGTCGGCGGCGAAGTTGCGATCGGAGCGAAAGCCGACCAGCCCGGACGTCTCCTCGAAGGCCTCGCCGAGATCCTGCATGATCCGCGTCGAGCGGGCCAACTCGGGAAACAGCCACGCGTCGGCCTGCGCGTAGTTCCACACGTGCGTGCAGGTCCCGTGGCAGCAGCACACGCCCTCCCACGCCCAAAAGCGGCCGTTCTGCCACCACTGCGCCGTCCCGGTCGCCAGGTTCGCCACCGGCATCATCAGCCGCGTGTTCAGCCACCACGGCAGCGTCGTCTGACGGTAGTACACGTCGCAGAAGCGCAGCGTGTCGGCCCGCAGGCGCTCCAGGTCTTTCGCCAATTGCACGGCGACGTCGCGGGCGTCCGCGAACCAGTTCGTGTACATCCGCCCGTGCCCCGTATGGAGGTTCGGGAAGTGCCACGAGACAAGGAACGTCACGTCGCGCGACTCGCCAGGCTGAAGCGAGAACGTGCTGGCCAGCTCGCCGACGAGCGGCTTTTCAAAGCCGCTCTCTTCCGGCTCGTGGGATACGTTAGAGCCGTACCAGACATTCGCGGGGTACGCGTCTTGATCATCGCCCCGCGCCGCCCAGGCCTGGCCGGACCCGACGAGGCTCAGGGCCATGCTCCCGTAACCAAGAGCGTGCTCGTCGAACTCGCGGTAGTCGTCCGCCAGCACGTTGGTCAGCGCGATGTCGTCGACGTTGATGTGCCCCCAGCCGCCGCTGGCTTCATCGACGTTCTCCAGCCGCGCCGATCGGCCCGCGAACTCGCGGACATCCCACACGCGCAGCTCGAGTTTCTCGCTGTTCCGGCCGGTCGCGGTGCGGACGACCTTGTCGTCGACGACCAGGTTCAGGCAGGTCTTGCCTTCCTGCGCCCCCCCGCCGATGCGGAACATCAGGTACGGCAGGTCGATCACGAAAGAGTCGCTGACCATGCGGCCGGTCGGCTTGTCGCCGCGGGTAAAGCTGTTGACCAGGTATTGCCCGCCGAAGCCGCTGACCGGGTTCTGGTCGGGATGCGTGCCCGCGGCCGGCTTCTCGCCAAACGCCTCCCCCGTCACGGTCCGGCCTTTGTACGTGCCGGATTCGAAGTCAGCCAGCACGCGCGTAACGACCGGACCGCCGGGCGGCGGCGGACGGCGCTCGACCGCATCCATGAGGACCGTCGTCACGCCGTTGTCGCCGACCGCACGGTTGCGGCGTCGGATCGTGAGCGGGCTCGTCTGGTCCGCGAATACGTGGTTCTCGAGCCAGCCGCCCAACGCGACTTCGGCGGGCACGTCGCTCGTGTTCTTGACGGAGAAGCGTAGGACCGTCGCGGGCCACGCGGAATCCCGCGCACTTAGCGGAACAAACGGGCTGAAGACCTCCAGGTCCACCTCCACCGGCGGCACCGGCTTGTCTTTCGCCCGGTACCGAATCAGCGCCCGCGGATACTCGCCGACAAACTCGATCGCGTCGTAGCCCGCGTCATCCAGAGTCGCCCGCCTGACGCTCCCCTCCCCGTCGCGCACCGCGATCGCGAACCCCTGCGCGACCGGCCGCGCCGGCCGATACGTGTCGTAGCTGGTCTGCCCGACGCCGTTGAAGTACGTGTTGCCGTCAATCGCCCAGCAGCCGAGCGTCCCGTCGCCGAGCACGTAGAGCTGCCCGGCACAAATGCCGCCGCACGGCATCCCAATCGTCGTGCGGGCGTCGCCGCGATAGGCGCGTTGCCGCCCGCGTTGCCGCAACTCAACGATCTGCGCCTTGGAAACCCCCTTGTCGGCGGGCACGAGCTGCGCCGGTGACACATTGTGCACGGAAATCTCCGGTGCGGAGAGGGGCGCGGCCAAGCACAGCGTCAGCAGCGCGAAGCGGCGCATCTGGGATCCCACGTGCGGCCGGTGCCGAGTATACACCGGCCACCGCACAGCGCATCTGCCCCGCGTGGGCAGCACGAAAGAGAGATTATCGGACCGCGTGCCACCGAGCAACCGTACCTCAGTGTGCCTAACAGAACCCCCCTCCCTCCCAGGGAGGGGCTGGGGGAGGGTCGAAACGCCCAGGTTTTGATAGGAGCTCTTAGGTTTGAATTCGGCTTCCGTGCCGTTTAGTATGGGGTTAGCGCCGTTCCCGAGATGAGCGGCACGTTCTCTCGGACGGAGGTGGAGACCAGTGGCGGGTCGCGGTCGTGACGACCCCGCTCTTTCGTTGAGGCGTTCCCACGCACAGGAGCAAGAAGTCATGGTGAATGGAGCAACCGCGGGGAATCTGCGCGCGCGCCGGCTCTGTACGGCGGCGTTGACGTGTGTCGCCGCGTTGATCGGTCACGGACTCGCGTGGGGCGCTGAGGAGGCGGCCACGGTCGGCATCCTCCAGTGGAGAACCGGGGGCCGCGTCACCGAGAAGCAGGAGCCCGCGGCGCTGGCCCAGGCGCTCGCGGCGACCTCCCGCGCCGGCACCCAGCGGGTCGTCATCCAGTTCGACCGACCCCTGATGCCGTCCGAACGCCAGCAGCTCGAGGCCGCCGGCGTGCGGCTGCTGAACTACGTGGGGGATAACGCGTTTTTCGCGACGGTCGGCGCCAGCCGCCTCGACGTCGCCGGCGTGGCGCAGATGACCGCGTTGCGCTGCGTCCTGTCCATCGAGCGCAATTGGAAGCTGCACCCGGACCTCGCCGCCGGCGTGATCCATGAATGGGCGCTCGTCAACCCACCCAAGGACAACGGCCAGCCGGCGCCCGCACCCGTGGTGGCCGCGTACGTCCTCTTCCACCCGGACGTCCCCATGAGTGAAGGTCTGCGCATCGCGCAGCGCCACGGGGCGGGGATCCGCTCCACGCTCGAAGCGATCAACGGCCTGGTCATCGAGCTGCCGGCGGCCAATATCTCCGCGCTGGCGGACGAAGACGGCGTCGAGTGGGTCGAGCCGCCGTTGCCCAAATTCTCAGTCGTCAACAACGACAACCGCAGGCAGACCGGCGTCAACACGGTACAGGCTGCCCCGTACGGGCTGGACGGTAGCGGCGTGGACGTGATGGTGTACGACGGCGGCACGGGCCGGTCGACGCACCAGGACTTCGGCGGCCGACTGCACGTGCGCGACACGTCCGGGACGGTCGACCATTCGACGCACGTCGCCGGCACGATCGGCGGCAGCGGCGCCGCCAGCAGCGGCACATACAAGGGCATGGCTCCGGCGGTGACGTTCGAGGCGTACGGGTTCGAGCAGGCCGGCGGCCTGAAGCCGGGCTTCCTCTATACCGACCCCGGTGACATGCAGAACGACTACAGCCAGGCGATCACCACCTACGGCGCCGATCTTGCGAGCAACTCGATCGGCACCAACACGGCCCCCAACGGCTACGACTGCACCTGGGAAGGCAACTACGGCGCCACGTCCGTGCTCATCGACACCATCGTCCGCGGCGACGGCAGCAATCCGCTCTTTGCCGCCCCTTTCCGCATCGTCTGGGCCAACGGGAACGAGCGGCAGGTCTCGCGCTGCCTGGGCATCGAGGGCTACCCCTCGCCGTATCACTCCACCGCGCCGCCGGCCTGCGCCAAAAACCACATCACGGTCGGTGCTCTGAACTCGAACGACGACTCGGTCACCGACTTCACCAGCTTCGGTCCCACGGACGACGGTCGCATCAAGCCGGACATCTCTTCGACCGGCTGCCAGTCCACGGATGACGACGGCGTGACGTCGTGCTCCAGCTCCGGCGACACCAGTTACACCACGATGTGCGGCACCTCGATGGCCTGCCCGACGGTCGCCGGCATCAGCGCGCTGATACTCCAGGACTACCGGGCGCACTACCCGGGTCACCCCGACTTCCGCAACTCGACCCTGAAGGTCCTGCTGGCCCACACGGCCGTGGACCTGTTCAACCCCGGACCGGATTACCAGACCGGTTATGGCTCAGTACGCGCCCCGGCGGCGGTCGATTTGATGCGCAGCGGCAATTTCCTCGAGAACACCGTCAGCCAGGGGCAGGTCTACGCGGTCGTGGTCATCGTCCAACCCGGCCAGACGCAACTCAAGGCGACGCTGGCTTGGGACGACGTGCCGGGCACGCCCAACGGCAACCCGGTCCTCGTCAACGACCTCGACCTGCGGGTTTGGGACGCGCAGAACAACCGCTATTGGCCCTGGACGCTGAATCCGACCAACCCCAGCGCTGCCGCGGTCCGCACCCAGGCCGACCACGTCAACAACATCGAGCAGGTGGTCATCGACAACCCGGCGGCCGGCGCGTACCGCGTCGAGGTCTACGGCTACAACGTGCCGCAGGGGCCGCAGTCGTTCTCGCTGGCCGCGACGCCCTACCTGGTCAACTGCTCGCCGGCGGGGACGGCCGCGCTTGACCGGACCAAGTACGCCTGCACCTCGACGGCGACGATGCAGGTCATCGACTGCGATCTGAACACCAGCGACTCGGTCGTCGACACGGTCACGGTGAACATCGCCTCGACGACCAATCCGGCCGGCTTGAACGTCGTGTTGACGGAAACCGACCCGGCCTCCGCCGCGTTCCTCGGGACAGTCCTGCTGCGCACCACCACCGGCTCGGGCGTGCTACAGGTGAGCCCGGGCGACACCGTCACGCTGACCTACAACGACGCCGACCACGGCAACGGGCAGCCGGCCGTCGTCACCGCGACCGCCCTCGTTGACTGCACGCCGCCGGTCGTCTCAAACGTGCAGGTCAACCCGCTCAACGCACACGATGCGACGATCACCTTCAACACCAACGAGCTGGCGCAGGCGACGGTGCGGTACGGCCTGGCCTGCGGCAGCCTGCCGTCGTCACAGGCGGCCTCCGGGTACCGGACCGCGCACAGCATCCAACTCACCAACCTGACGGACAACACGACCTACTACTTCGTGATCGACGTCGCCGACGAGGCCGGCAACGCCACGACCGCCAACAACGGCGGCCTGTGCTACACATTCACCACGCCGGAGATCCCCGACTACTTCACGCAGCTCTTCACCACCGACAACGACCTCGACAACCTCGGCCTGTCGTTCCTGCCCAACGGCTCGGTTGATTTCTATCGCGGCTGCGCCGGGCCGATCACGCAGCTCCCGACCGATCCCAACGGTGGCACCACGCTGACCCTCACCGACGACAGCTACGCCCAGGTCACGCTGACCGGCGGCGCCACCGTCGCCCTCTACGGCACGACCTACAACCACTTCTGGGTCGGCAGCAACGGGTACCTCACCTTCACCAGCGGCGACAGCACGTACA
>CAIWOY010000024.1 GCA_903914415.1 uncultured Phycisphaerales bacterium
ACCTGCCCGCCCGCCCGCGCCGCGGCCATCCGTCGCCCTTCACTCTCGACGATCTGCCGCAGCCGTTCGGGGCTGACCGTCAGGCCGGCCAAGCCTTGCAACGCGTCCGCCGACTTGCGAAATCCTTGCGGATGCTGTCCGATCCGACTGCACAATTCCCGGGCCCCCACGCTGATCCGCGGCCCGCCACCATTGAGCCACTCATCCCCTGGCGTTTGGGTCCCGGCGCCCTGCTTCCACCACACGCGCCGGCGAACCCGCACATGCCCCACCGCCGTCAGGTGTTCCACCGCCTGCGGCCCCTTGTCCTGCCACCCGATCCAGCGGTCCGGCGGGGGAAAAAGCACCCTCCCCGGCCTGCACCCGCAACTGCAACAGCTTCTCCAACGCCCGCTGCCGCAGCCGCGCGCCTGCGTCTCGCACCACTTCCTCCGTGTCCGCGATCCAGTGCCCTTCCCGCGCCGCGTTCATCGCCGCCCGCGTCTCTTCCATAAACCCCGCGAACTCCGCGGCCAACGCCTGTTCCCACGCCTCCGCCGTGACCGGCTTGTCCGATCCGTTGCTCATCGCTCGGCCTCCTTGCCAAAACACAACTCACCCCGCGCCAACTCTCGCTCGACACGTACTTTACCCCTTCCCAGGAAATATGGTCACACCCGGGACGTAGCCCGCCCTGCGGACTGTTTGACCCGCGTGCCGGGGGCGGCTATAGTGGCAGATTCGCGTCCGGGATGGCCGGACACGATCGCGGTGTGTGCCAGCGAGGGTGTCATGGCCCGAGTGTGCCGATTTACGGGTAAGCGGACGATTAGCGGCTCCTCCATCTCCCGCCGCGGCAAGGCCAAGTACCTGGGCGGCGTCGGTCGGAAGGTGACCGGGATCAGCAAACGCAAGTTCAAGGCCAACATCCAGAAAGTCCGCGCGGTGGTCGACGGGCACGTGACGCGGATCCGCGTCAGTGCCAAGGCCATCCGGATGGGCCTGGTTACGAAGCCCGTCAAGCGGGACTGGAAGCCGCCGCAACCGGCCGAAGAGACGGGGTAGGCGGCAAAGGGGTCCTGCGATGCCCGGCCTGATCGACGAAGGCCAGGTGCGGCACATCGCCAAGCTCGCCCGGCTGAAGCTGAGCGACGACGAGGTGCGGCTGTTCGCGGGCCAGTTGGGGGACATCCTCGATCACTTCAAGCAGCTTGAGACCGTGAACACGACGGGGGTCGAGCCCCTGGCGCACCCACTGCCCGTGACCAACGTCCTCCGCGAGGACGAGCCGGGGGAGCCGTTCGCCCCGGATCGGGCGCTGCAGAATGCCCCGCAGCGCGAGGGCTCGTTCTTCAAGGTCCCGCCGGTCCTCGATCAAGGCTCGGGCGCGTGACCGCGGGTTCCCGAAGCAACATGCCGCCGCCAGCTCCGCGCACCCCGTTCACGATCCGGCTGGAAACACCGGCGGACTACCGGGCGGTCTACGAAGTCAATCGCGTTGCCTTCGAGCAGAAGCAGGAGGCCGATCTGGTCGAGCAACTCCGCCAAGCGCCCGGGCATATCCCGGAACTCTCGCTCGTGGCGAGCGCTGGTACGCAGGTCGTGGGACACGTCCTGTTCAGCCCGGTCGCAATCCAAACTGCGGAAAAGACCGTGCCGGCGCTCGCCCTGGCCCCGATCGCTGTCCTCCCCGCGTACCAGCGGCGTGGCGTCGGGTCGCAGTTGATCCGCGTCGGCCTGGAGTCCGCCCGGCACCTCGGCCACCGTAGCGTGATCGTGCTCGGGCATCCCGACTTCTACGCCCGCTTCGGTTTCGTTCCGGCCAGCGCGAAGGACATTCGGTGCCCGTTCCCGGCGCCGGACGAGGCGTTCATGGTGTGCGAGCTGGTCGCGGGGGCCTTGGCGGGCGTGTACGGAACAGTGCAGTACCCCGCCGCCTTCTTCGACGTGTGACGCCCATCGTCGCCGTCCCCTCTTGCGGGGCAGGGAGTTCCACTTGACACTGTGTCACTGAATCGACGCGCGTTCGGGCACATCGAGGAAGGACGCGATGGCCGAAATCCCCACCGCTGCCCATGTGGCGGCGGAGATTGCCGGGGGCCGCCGAAAGGCGGTCGACGTCTGCGCCGGGGCCCTGCGCCGTATCGAGGCCGCCGACGGGCAGGTTCGGGCCTTCCTCGAAACACTGCCTGAAGACGCCCTCGACCGTGCGGCACGCCTGGACGCAGATCTCGCGGCCGGGAAGCCGGTTGGCCCCCTGGCCGGCGTGCCGATTGCCATCAAAGACAACATCTGCACGACCGCGGGGCATACGACGTGCGCGTCCAAGATCCTCGCCGGCTACGTCTCGCCGTACGACGCGACGGTGGTCGAGCGCATCCTGGCGGCGGGCGGCGTGATTGTCGGCAAGACGAACCTGGACGAGTTTGCGATGGGGTCGTCTACGGAGAACAGCGGTCGCTTCGTGACGCGGAACCCGTGGGCCGCCGACCGCGTTCCCGGCGGGTCGTCGGGCGGGTCGGCCGCCGCGGTCGCCGCCGGCCTCGTTCCGCTGGCGCTCGGCTCGGACACGGGCGGGTCGATTCGCCAGCCGGCGTCGTTCTGTGGCGTAGTCGGGGTGAAGCCGACCTACGGACGGGTGTCGCGGTACGGGCTGGTGGCGTACGGCTCGAGCCTCGACCAGGTGGGGCCGCTCGCGGCGAACGTGCAGGATGCGGCGTTGCTCCTGGGCGTCATTGCCGGCCGCGACCCACGGGATTCGACCAGCGTCGCCGAGCCCGTGCCCGATTACGTTGCCGAGCTGGCAGACGAGCGGTTGGAGGCGCGCGCGGGGCGGCTGCGGATCGGCATCCCGCGGGAATACTTCGGCGCAGGCCTGGATGAGGAGACGCGCGCGGCGGTCGAGGCGGCTCTGGCGGTGTATCGCCGGTTGGGGGCCAAGACGGTGGAGGTCTCCCTGCCGCATACGCCGTACGCGATCGCGACGTACTACCTCGTCGCGACCGCGGAGGCGTCGAGCAACCTGGCGCGGTACGACGGGGTGCACTACGGGCATCGCACCGCTCACCCGCATGACCTGTTCGACCTCTACAGCGCGTCGCGCAGCGAGGGGTTCGGGGCGGAGGTCAAGCGGCGGATCATGTTGGGCACATTCGCCCTGTCCGCCGGGTATTACGACGCGTACTACAATAAGGCTCTGCGGGTGCGGCGGCTGATTAAGGACGACTTCGACCGGGTGCTGACGCAATGCGACGTGATCGCCGGGCCGACCGCGCCGACGCCGGCGTTCCGGCTGGGCGAGAAGCTGGCTGACCCGCTCCAGATGTACCTGGCCGACATTTACACGATCGCGGCGAACCTGGCCGGCATCCCGGCGCTGTCGATCCCGTGCGGATTCAGCGCGGCCGGCTTGCCGATCGGATTGCAACTGATGGGACCGCTGTTTGGCGAGGCACTGTTGTTACAGGCCGCGCGGCTGTACGAACGCGAGACGGATTGGCACACGCGCCGGCCAAGTATGGGCCGCGAAGCGTAGGCGAGCGGACGCGACGTCGGCCACCCGCTGCCCGCCGCCTGTGCTAAGAAAAGGGGACAGGACATGCGCGACTACGCGGCAGACCGCCACCCTCGAACGAAGATCATCGCCACGCTTGGGCCGGCATCGGCCACGCGCGCGCGGCTGGCCCAAATGCTCGACATCGGGCTCGACGTGTGCCGGCTGAACTTCAGCCACGGGGACCTGGCCGAGCACAAACGCACGCTCGACCTCGTGCGCACGTTGGCCGCCGAGCGCGACGAGCCGGTCTGCGTCGTCGGCGACCTGTGCGGACCGAAGATCCGGCTCGGCCAGTTTGGGAGCGAGCCCGTCGTGGTGAAGCCGGGCGACGCCGTGCGCTTCGTCCGCGGCGAGGGGCCGTGTGACGCCCAGCGGCTGACCGTGTCGCTGCCGAGCTTCGTCGAGGAGGTCGAGCCGGGACAGCGCATCTTCATCGACGACGGCTTGGTGCGGCTCATGGCCCGCGAGCGCCGCGGCGATGAGCTGGTCTGCGAAGTCGTCGTTGGCGGGGAGTTGCACAGCCACAAGGGCGTGAACCTGCCTGACACGCACCTGGCGGCGCCCGCGCTGACCGAGAAGGACCGCCACGACCTTGCCTGGGCGATCGAGCAGAAAGTGGATTACGTCGCGTTGTCGTTTGTCCGGCGGCCGGAGGACCTGTACGAGCTGAAACGGTTGATCAAGGAGCAGGGCAGCGACCTGCCGGTAATCATCAAGATCGAGAAAACCGAGGCGTTGGAGCACCTGGACGAGCTGATCGCGCACGCGGACGCGGTGCTGGTCGCGCGCGGCGACCTGGGTGTCGAGGCCGACCTCTGGCGTGTGCCGCTGATGCAGAAGGACATCGTCGCCCGCTGCCAGCGCATTGGCGTGCCGGTGATCGTCGCCACGCAGATGCTCCAGAGCATGGTCGCGAGCCCGATGCCGACGCGGGCCGAGGTCAGCGACGTTGCCAACGCTGTCTTCGACCGGGCGGACGCGGTCATGCTTTCGGGCGAGACGGCGGTGGGCAAATTCCCGGTCGAGTCGGTCGACATGATGAACCGCATCGTCGCGGCGACGGGCGAGTACATCGTGCAGCGGCCGGCCCGCGCCGTTTCGCCGGGGATCGCGGTCCACTACAGTCCGCCGGCGGCCGTCGCGCACGCGGCGGTGCAGGCGGCGGTGGACCTCGGGGTGCAGCTCGTCGCGGTCTGGTCGGCGACGGGGGCGACGGTCCGCCTGGTGGCGCGGCACCGTTTGCCGATGCCGGTCGTCGGCCTGACGTACGACGAGCGTGTTTATCGGCGGATGAACTTACTATTCGGGGTCGTGCCCGTTCGCGTGGAGCCGCTGGACAACCCGGCGGCGATGGCGGAGGCGCTCGATGCCCTGCTCGTGCAGCGCGGGCTGGCGGCTGAGGGCGATCTGGTCGTCGTCGTCACGTCGACGAAACCCACGACGCCGGGGGCGACGGATACGGCGCTGGTGCGGAGAGTGGGGAGTGACACGGCGTCGGCCTGTTGAGGCCCTTTGTGTGACGCTCCGGTGGTAGAATACGGGTATGGTGAGACTCCGTGTCTATGTCGAAACCAGCGTGTGGAGCTTCGCATTTGCGGATGACGCCCCGGACTACCGGGCGGCAACACTGGCCTTCTTCGATCAATGTCGCGCGGGAGCCGTCAGCACGTTTGTCTCGCAGATCGTTTTGGCGGAGATCGAGCGTGCCCGGGAGCCGTTGCGTGGACGCCTAACCGGCCTGATCCGCGGAATTCGCCCGACGCTGCTCCCGTTCCCGGCTGCCGCGGCCGACCTGGCGGATCGGTTTGTCCGCGAGGGAATCGTGCCTGCCGCCAAGCCGGAGGACGCGCGCCACGTGGCGGCCGCCATCGTCGCGGAGCTGGATGTGCTGGTTTCGTGGAATTTTCGGCACATCGTGAACATCCGTCGGGCCGAGCGGTTCAACGCGGCGGCCATCCTGGCAAGCTACGTGCGTCCGCTGCGCATCGCGAGTCCCGAGGAGGTGCTCTATGGCGACGAAGACGACGCCGACGGAAAGTGAGATGTTGCGCGAGGTCCGTCGTTGGCGCCGCGAGGCGTACGAAGCCGATCAGGGCCAGGCTAACGGGGACGCCGGGGAGCGTCTGCGCGATTTGGCGGCCCGGTTCGGATTGGAGATCGTGCCTACGCAGCGCGCGCCCGACAGTGAACGCAACGTGCCCGCGTGAACACCCCCAGGCATGGAATCGCAGTCGGCGACGCGAGCGGTGGTTGAAGTCGCTTCAGCGGTTGTCGGCTGCGGGCGCGCTGGGTTGCGAGGTCGCCGGGGCTCCCGTGCGGGAGCCGCGTTGGTCCTTGCCGTCCGGCGGAGCCAGCTCGGCGTCAGCGCCGAGGACTTGCAGTAGGTTGCCACCGGCGATCGTCGCCTTGTCGGCGCGGATTCGCACGACCAGGCACGCTTCGGTCGTGACCCAGTCGGACAGCGGAGGTTCACCGGCCGGCCGGAAGACGACCGCACGGTCCTGGGCCAGCATCCAGTCGGCCACGGCGGGAAATACGGGCCGGAGGCGTTTGCGCGTGTAGACCTCGATCTGGGCGATGGGCAGGTCCTCGACCTTCATCGGACGGCGGGCCGCGATGGCCTTCTCCACGTCGCTGCCGGGCACGGGCTTGGGGGGCGGCTCTGGGAGATCGCCGACCGCGGGCAGCGGCTGGTAGCCAACGGCTTCGAGGAGCCCGGCCGCGCGACGCCCGTCCGCCTGGCCGATGGCTAGCGCGAAGTCGAGGGCCGTCAGCAACGCGTGGTCGTCCGACGTGCGCTTCTCGGGGCGGATCCGCGCCAAGCGCCGGCGGGCCTGCGCCACAGTTTCGGAGCCCGCCGGCACCGCCGGCTCGCTGGTCGGGGCGGGCTGGGACGCAGGCTGTGATTGCGGGGACGGCTTACGCGGGCGTGTCCGCGGCCGGGCGGCCCCCTTCTTGGGCGCCCGTGTCGAAGCGAGCGCCGCCGCGCCAGTGTCGGCGACGGACGACCGAGGGCCGAGGGCTCCGTCCGCGAGGAGGGCGCACGAAAACGCGACAGCCGCTGCCAGCAGCCGTCGCGTACGAGTACCGATCGGCCGGCTCTCAGGCATTGATGGTGTCGATTTGCACGCGCAACATGCGTTGGCGGTGCCCCCACCGCTTGTAATAGCCCTTCCGCCGGGCGAACTTCACGCCGCGGACCTTCGCCATCTTCAATTCCCCGATCACCTTGGCGGTGACGGAGGCGCCGCCGACCCAGGGCGTGCCGATGCGGGCGTCGGCGCCCTCGCCGAGCATGAGCACCTTGTCGAAGGTGAGCTCGGCCTGTCCCTCGGGCAAGTCCTGGCGGTCGATCAAGAGCATGTCGCCGGTGGTGACCTTGTACTGCTTGCCGCGGTCTTCGATTATTGCGTACACGCGCGCTCCTTCGTCTTGAGCGGTCCGGGTCATCCTATTCGAACCAAGTAGTGTACGCCGGCGGGGGCGGCAATGCAACGGTGCGTCGTGGTTGTCGCCCGGGCCGGGAGACCCTACACTGCCGATCTGCACCCCCGCCCCGCGTGCGGCTCGCCGGGTGGCGCGGCCGATCGGCGGCGCGGGGCGCTTCCACGCACGAGAGGAGACACCCTGTGGCCCAGCGAACCATCGTGACGATGCCCGGCGACGGCATCGGAAAAGTCGTCCTGCCCGAGTCGATCCGCGTCCTGCAGGCCGTCGGTTTCGAGGCCGAGTACGTCCACGGCGACATCGGCTGGGACTTCTGGATCAGCGAGGGCAATGCCCTGCCGCCGCGGACCATCGAATTGCTCGAAAAGCACAAGATCGGGCTGTTCGGGGCGATTACGTCCAAGAGCAAGGACAAGGCGGAGGCCGAATTGTCGCCTGGTCTGAAGGGCAAGGGCCACACATACTACAGCCCGATCGTGACCATGCGGCAGCACTTCAACCTCGACATCTGCATCCGCCCGTGCAGCTCGTTCCCCGGCAACCCGCTGAACTTCGTCCGCCAGAAGCCCGGCGGCGGCTACGAGGAGCCCAAGGTCAACGCCGTTATCTTTCGCCAGAACACCGAGGGGCTGTACGCCGGCGTCGAATGGACCAACCCGCCGGAGAATTTGCGGAAGGCGTTCGAGTCGCACAAGAAGTGGGGGGCGTTCAAGAAAGTGCCGGCCGCCGAGCTGGCCGTGTCGCTGCGCGTGATCACGCGTCAGGCGAGCCGGCGGATTTGCAAGGCCGCGTTCGAGTACGCCCGGAAGTTCGGCTACAAGTCCGTGACGATCTGCGAGAAGCCGAACGTGTTGCGCGAGACGAGCGGCCTGTTCACCGCGGAGGCGAAGGCCGTCGCGAAGGACTATCCCGGCCTCGCCTGCCGGGAGACGAACATCGACGCCCAGATGATGTGGCTGACCAAGAATCCCGAGGACTATGGCGTCATCGTGTGCAGCAACATGTTCGGCGACATCGCGTCGGACGCGTTCGCGGGGCTGGTCGGCGGGCTGGGGTTCGCGTGCTCGGCCAATATCGGCGAGGAGGTCGCGGTATTCGAGCCGACGCACGGCTCGGCGCCGAAGTACGAGAAGCTCGATCCGCCGATCGTGAACCCGATCGCGATGATCCTGAGTGCGTGCATGATGCTCGATCATCTGGGCGAGACGGGCAAAGCGGGGCGCATCCGTGACGCGATCGCGCGGGTGGTCACGGAGGGCCGGGTGCGGACCTACGACATGCTGCGTCTGCCCGGCGGCCCGGACGTGTTCAAGCAGGGTGCCGCGAACACGAAGCAGATGACGGACGCGATCATCGCTAAGCTGTGACGTCCGGTGTGGCTTGGGCGACCGGCGCGGTCGAGGCGGCGACACGACGCCGCCGGCTCCGCCATCGGCCTAACCGCGTGTCTAGACTGAACTTAGGGAGGCCGCCGCGGTTTGCCCTGGGGGGATTCCGGCGGCGGGGCGACCGCCGCAGCGCCCCAAATTCCCGATCTTAATTCAAGTGAAACCGACACTTGGTTCGTATATACTAGGGACGGAAGGTTAGGTGTGGTGATTATCGCATCATCGCTCTCTTAATGTCATTCATCTGATTTCCCGCAGCGCCCCCTAACCCCGACAAACAGAGTTGAATCGACGCGGCTGGTCGCGCACCTGCCACCGGGCTCTCTCCGCCCGCTGGCAGTGTCGCCTCACCGGGCCGGGCCGACGTGGACCGACTCCGCCACGCCGGCCCGGCAACGGAGACAGGCGTTCCGCGCTGGCGACCGTCCCCGCGCGATCTTCCAACCGTGTTCGTGGCGTGAGTTCAGGAGGCGAACCATGGGTTGGCCGCTACGACGATTGAAGCCGATGACCGTCGCCGAGGCCTTCGGCCCGCCGTTGACCCGCGAGGAGCTCGTTTCCAACCTCTCCGACCTGGAGCGCCGGCTCAACCGGGAGATGAAGTGCACCGCCGGTAAGAACCAGGTGTACGTCCGGTCGTTGCTGATGGGCGGGACGACGACGCGCCCGCGGGTGGCGCTGAAATGCCCGCTCCGGCGGGACATCAAGCTGCCCGCGGAGGTCTTCTACGAACATATTCGCGACGTGTGCTGCTCGGACCCCGGGCAGTGCGAAGCCTGGCGAGCGTTCAAGGACCGCTACGTCGTGACCTGATCTTCTCTCACCTTCTCCGCCCGAAGTGCCGGACCCGTCGCGGATCATCCGATCTGCGACGGGTCCGTTTCTGGGCCGGGGCGCCCGCGTCCAGCGCAACGGCGCGGCATGGGATTCAGCGGCGTCGCGGCGTGTGTTTTCGGCGGAGCGGGGCTGCGTGGCCGGGCTGGCGGCGGGTCGGTATCATCGCGGCATGGCGCTGCGGCGCGAGCACAACGAGGCCGACGTCGAAACCACCCGAATGACGATCGGGGAGCACATCGAAGAGCTGCGCGGCTGCCTGCTGCGCAGCATGGCCGCGCTGGTCGTCGCGTGCCTGGCGTGCATCTGGCCGGCGAAGTACCTGCTGGAGTTGATCGCCCGGCCGGTGGTGCTGGTGCTGCGGGCCCACGGGCAGCCGGACAGCTTTCTCGCCACGAGCCCCGTCGAAAACCTGATGGTGTACATCAAGGTGGTGCTGATCTTCGGCGTGGTCATCGCGGCCCCGTACATCATCTACCAGCTCTGGATGTTCGTCGCGGCCGGGCTCTACCGGCGTGAGAAGGCGTGGGTGTACCGCCTGCTGCCGATCAGCCTGGGGCTGTTCGCGACGGGCGTCGTGTTCATGTACACGCTCGCGCTGCTGATGAGCCTCAACTTCCTGGTGGGCTTCAGCGGCTGGCTGCCGTTGCCGCGGGCCGAGCCCACCGCGCTGGAGCGGATGCTGTTGCGGCTGCCGTCGGCCAGGCCGGCCACGTCGCAGCCGGCGGTCGGGACGGGCAGTGCCGCGGTGGTCCCGCTCGTGGACCGCGATCCCGCCGCGCCACCCGTGGGCGCGGTGTGGGTCAATGTGCCGGACGCGAAGCTGAAGCTGCGCGGGGCGGACAGCCAGACGTACTCGGTGCAGATTCAGCGCGACGACCGGCGTGCGCTGGTAACGACGCACTTCCGAATCGGGGAGTACCTGTCGTTCGTGCTGGTGCTGACGATCGCGTTCGGGGCCGCGTTCCAGACGCCGCTGGTCGTGGTGTTCCTGGCCCGCTCGGGGATCATCCCGGTGGAGACGTTCCGCAAGTACCGTAAGGTGGTCATCCTGGTGATCCTGCTACTGGCGGGCGTGCTGTCGCCGCCCGACCTGTTCAGCCACTTGCTGCTCTCCGGGCCGATGGTCGCGCTGTTCGAGCTCGGGCTGCTGCTGGCCCGGCGTGGGGACGAGCGCGCGGCCGCGGGTGCGCAGCGCCCCGGGGCCGGCTAGCCTCGGCTCTTGACGGTCTGAATTGAAGGCCGTACGGTAATTTGGTCGCGGGTCGTTGGGCGGCGACCCACGCGGCGGAGCGGTCAGGTAGCTCAGTTGGTAGAGCAACGGACTGAAAATCCGTGTGTCGCCGGTTCAACTCCGGCCCTGACCACTTAATGGCGAAGGTCGAATAGCGAATCGCCGATGATGGCGGCGAGGCGCCGGCGGCCAGGAGGCTTAGCTGAGAGCGAATAGCTGAGCGCTGATAACTTCGTTGGGGCCGTAGCTCAGTTGGGAGAGCGCTTGCATGGCATGCAAGAGGTCGTGAGTTCGAATCTCATCGGCTCCATTATAACTCATTTACATTAATACAGTTAAGAAGGAAGCGGTCGCGGGTTGACTCGTCGCCGGGTGCCTAATCACAACCCAGGGCGCCTTTTGACGACAGCGTCAACCCATGGGAAGGCGAGCCGCCCGCCATCGCAATTCCGGCAAGTGGCGATTTCACTGGTCGGTGACCGCATCGAGCCGGGATGTGGTAATAGCCGGGGCGGCCCGCGTTCGCCGGGTGACTCCTGCCCAGACGGCCAAGCTCCACCGCCACAAGGCACGAGGTACGAGGAACGCTCGGAAAAAGAACGCGACAACGGGGATGACGCCCATCGCCAGGCCTCAGTTCGGGCTCTGTGAGGGACCAGCGTACCCGTCGGCACGGAAACGGCGAACGCCGTAAGTCCTTGTATCGCAACGACGACGGGGTTTTCGGCATGCACGGTATGTTGCGTACTCCGCGCAGGCCGGGAATTGCGCTTGGCGGCAGGCGGGTTGGGTTTACGTTCTCCACGCGCTTGGCGTTTGCCGATAATAGTACTTATACGCTTCACGATTGATTCTTGCGCACTGTTAGGCGCGTGTTATGGTTGCGCGATTGAGTGGGGGCGCGCATAGTGGCCTCCGCAGAAGTCAGGAGGCTGCGATGGACATTCCGGCTGGTAGGCCCGGCGATGCACGCCGGCTGGAACAGTTGATCCAACGGGAACGCCAAGCGAAGCCGCGCGACCGCTATCGCGCGGTGCGGCTCGCGTTACGCGGCTTCACGGCCGAGCGGATGGCCGACCAGCTCGGCCGCTCCCGGCGTTTCGTGCAGCGGTGGGCGTATCGCTACCGCGACGCGGGCCTGGAAGCGCTGCGGGAACAGCCGCGGCCTGGACAGCCCCCGCAGCTTCCGCGGGCGGCGGCGGCGGCCCTGAAAGACCGGCTCACCGCCGGGCCGCGCGAAACGGACGGCGTCTGCACGTTGCGGGGCCGGGACAGCCAGCAAATCCTGCGGCAGGAGTTCGGTGGGCCGTACACGCGGCCGGGCGTGTACGACCGGCTGCCCCGCCTGGGCTACTCGTATCTGCAACCCCGCCCGCGACACCGCCAGAACGATCCGGCCGCCATGGAACAGGGGCTCCACGACGCCCCCCTTTGGTCCAGGCGGTCCGGCGAAAGCAGTGGGCGCGGCGGGTGGAAGTGTGGTTCCAGGATGAAAGCCGCTGCGGCCAGCCAGGCACGCTGACGCGCGGCTGGGCCCCCCGCGGCTCGCGCCCCACCGTCGTGAAGCAAACCGAGTACGATTGGCTCTACGTGTTCGGTGCGGTAAACCCCCCAACCGGCGACTCCGGGGCGTGGCGCGCGCCCACGGTCAATACCCAGGTGCTGAACATCCACCTGCGGATGATCGCCGACGAAGTTGGGCCGCGGGTGCACGTGGTACTGGTACTGGACCAAGCCGGCTGGCCTGTGGCCCAGGGCCTGCAACTCCCCGCGAACATCACGCTCC
>CAIWOY010000025.1 GCA_903914415.1 uncultured Phycisphaerales bacterium
ACTTAGGGGCCTACTTTACCATCCACTCGCTGGTCGCGGCCATTTTCGGGCCGCTGGCGATCGCGGGGCTGCTGTTTGCGGTTGCAGAGATTCACTGCGGACGCACGGTCAGGTACGGCGAGGCCATGCGGGCGGGGTGGCGGCTGTGGGGGAAGCTGTTCGTCGCGCGGTTCGTGGTTGGCTTGCTCACGGTGGGCGGGCTGCTCCTGCTGGTGATCCCGGGGATCGTCATCGCGGTGCGCTACTTCTTCGTGGACTGCGTGGTCGTGCTGGAGAACGCCGACAGCACGCGGGCGCGGCGGCGCAGCGTGTCGCTGACCCGCGGACGGCGGTGGCAGCTTTTCGGCTTCATGGTGTTGTTCTTCGTCGCGTTCGGTGCCCTGCTGGCCGGATTCGGCTGCATCCTTGGGGGGTTCCGGCTGACGAACAACTTCCTGGCATGCGTGATCGTCGACTGCATCGGCAGCGTCGTTGTGGAGATTCTGTCGATCGGCGCGTTCCTGTACTACTGGGAGGCGGCGGAGCCAGAGGCCGCGGCGGCGATGGCGAGCATGCCGTTCGGCGGCGGGGCAGCAGGCGCTACGCCGGGGCCAGTCGCGGGCTACATCCGCTGTCCGAATCCGGCGTGCGCGGCGATGAATCCCGACGTGGCCCGATACTGCGCGCGGTGCGGCGGGCCGTTGCCGGATGAGGGTCCGCCACGTGGGTGATCCGCGGCCGGCGTCGCTTTTGCTCGGCTTCGTTGAGCTCGGTGCGGCGCGCGAGCAGGATCAACGCACGCGCGGTTTGCTGACGAAGGGGTCGTCCGCGAAGAAGAACCGCAGCGGCAGGTCGTGGGCGCTGGTGACGCCGATGCGCGGGGTGGTGCTGATGCGTGGGGGCGCGTGACTCACGGCTGGCGCGGGCGCGGCAGCCGCGTCGGAGCACTGCTCACAGAGCAGTGGCACACGCTGAGGGGCGACTTCGGTGATCCAAAGCGTTTCGCCGCGGGTGAGGTCCCAGCCGTCGAGTGTGCGGTCGATGGCGAAGGCTTCGCAGAGGCGGGCGGGGCCGCGGGCGAGGTTGCGGAGTTGGGCGGGGGAGAGGGCGGGGTCGGACTCCGACGGACCGCGTCGTTTTCGACGGTCAACGCGGCTGCGCGATGCGGAGCGCACGCTTCGGCGACGCCGCATCAACTCGAGGCCTGCGAGCGGCTCGACGGCGCGGATCAGGACGGCGCTCGCGGTGCCCTCGGGTTCGGTGACGGCGTTGAGGCACCAACGCGAGTGGATCGCGTAGACGTAGGCGTGGCCGGGGGGGCCGAACATGGAGGCGTTGCGGCGCGTCTGGCCGCGGGACGCGTGGTTGGCGGGGTCGTTCTGAGGGAGGTACGCCTCGACCTCGACGATGCGGCCGGCCGTCGTGCCCTCGGCGGTGACCCGCACGAGATACGCGCCAAGCAGCTCGCGCGCGACTTGGACGACGTCGCGGTCGTAGAAGGCACGTGACAAGGGCGGCAATGCGACGATTTCCGTCTGATGACTCATGGTGCCGAGACAAGACGTGCGTCGAGGACGCATCGTACCACCAAGGTCCGCACAGCGGACCCTACGGCTCACGGTTTCACGTAGACGCCGAGGCTCGCGCCGACGGGGCGCCAGTGGCCGTCGCTGGGGCGGTTGGTAAGTTGCGGGGCGTCGGGCGGGGCGAAGACGAAGGAGGAGGAGCCGCCGCCGTCGAGGGCGATGGCGGTGTCGGCGCCGAGCTTGAGCATGATGTCGGCGAGCTCGGGGAGCGTGACGCCGATGCTCCAGTCGCGCTGCCGGCCGTCGATGACGACGAGGATGAGCGTCTGGCCGTCCTTCGTGAGACCGGCGGCGGTGCGCGGGTGACGCACGGTCGGGGCGACGAGCCCGGTCGCGCCGGTGTTCCGGCCGTTTTCGACGAGCAGGCCGCCGGCCTTTCCGCCGGTCTCGGAGACGCCGGAGACGACGTTGTAGAGGTCCTCGGACTCCTTGGGCGGCAGCATGGCGATGCGGGCTTGGCCGTCCTTGGTGAAGGCGAGGACGGGGCTCGCTTTGCCGTCGTCGCGGCCGTGGGAGACGACGCGGCCGGCGGAGACGCAGGGGCCGATGAGGTCGACGGGGCAGCTCTCGGGGTAGGGTCCCTTGCCATCGTCGAGGCGGGCGAAGAAGTGCGCGTTGACCGCGAGCGTCAGTTTCTCGTGCTTGAGCCAGGCGGGGGTCGTTTCGCAGCGGGCTTCGAGGCGCGGGGGGTCGTCGGGCTTGCGGTCGATGGGGCCGGTGACGCGGATTTCGACGCGCGGGTCGGTGAGATCGACTTTCGCCGCCCAGCCGCGGATGGGCTGGTCATCGACGGTCTGGTAGATCTCCTCGACGCGGATGGGGCCGAGTTGGATGGGGCGCGCGACCTGCGTCGTCGGCTGCGTCGCCTGGGTGGTGGCTTGCGTCGCCTGAGTTGCGGGGCGGGTGGTTGGTTGTCCGGCAGCGAGGAGGCCCAGCGGGGCGCACGAGAAGAGCAAAGCGGCGAGGAGGGGCAAACGAACGTGTCGGCGGGGCATTTTCGTTCTCCGAGGCGTCAGAGGTTGCCTTACCGTATGCGTGACCGTCGGCACCGGCAAGCGAGCATGTAGAGTCGTCGCCGATCAAGCGGAATCGGCGGCGGGAACGACTGCGCAGCGGAGTGACGGGCGGCTACACTGGTTTGGTCATGCCGTCGCCTGCCGAGACTAGCCGCGCGCGCCGCTCGGACGTACTCGTGCTTCTGGTACTTGCCGCAGCGAGCCTGCCGGCGGTCGTCGGGTTCGTTGTGACGCACACTCGCGTAGGGTGGGGGGTGTTCGGGCTCCTGCTCAGGCGGGCGGACGCAATGGCGCGGGCGGGCGACTGGGCCGGCTGCCTGTGGCAGCTCGTGTTGTGGTTCAGTTGGGACGTGGGTGTACTTGTGGTGCCCCTGCTTGTCGTGGGCGGAGCCTTGCGCTTCTACTCACGGCGCACGACGACAGTCGCCGTGGCGACGTACAGCGTTGCAGCCGCACTCATCTTGTGCGGCGTGGAAATCCGTGACGCCGTTCACGCTTGGGGCGCGCCCGTCTACCTGGATCAGATTGGCGTGTCCACGTCAGACTGCGTGATCAGAGCCATCTCGAAGCTGGGGCCCGCGCTCTTGCCGGTCGCCGTTCTTGTGGCCGCGTGGCGCTGGCGCGGGGTGTTGCTCAGCGACCCGCCTCGGCGAGCTGCACACCTGACGCGCGCGGTTGTCCTGGCTATGGCCGCGGAATGGATGATCTCGATCCCCGTCCTCTAGGCGACCAGAGTTTCGGTAGTGCGGGCCGTGGGCTCCTTCGAGGTGGGTATTCAGGGCAACGTGATTACGTGCGTCGGGACCGTTCAACTTGTCGCGGCGCTTGTCGGCGTCGTGTGCGCAGCGCTTCTCGTGCGACGTGGGAGCTTGTCCTGGCGTGCGCTGCGGACGGTCGTCGTTGTCGATGTCACTCGTATGGTCGTCGTGAGCGTGGGGTTGCTGGAGTACTACTACTTGATGGGCTACCCCGTGTGGTGGAACGTCGCCGACGCTGGCATGAGGCCGGAGAACACGTTGCCGCTAAGTGCGGTACTGTTGTGGTATTGGTGGCCGGCGATCAGGGGGCGGGCGAATGTGGACCTGCAGGACGGGGCGCCGATTTGCGAGCATTGCGGGTACGACCTGACGGGGAATCCGCTGGGGCCGTGTCCGGAGTGTGGACAGGGCGTGAAGGTGCCGGGGCCAGAGCGGCTATGAGGCATCGTCGAACTGCGGGCGTTCTGACCCTCCCCCGGCCCCTCCCTGGGAGGGAGGGGGGTTAGGAACCTGTCGCTACGCCTGGTGGCGGCCGCGGAAGGCTTCTTGGAGCATGGCGCGGTTGGCGAATTCGATGTGGGAGCCGGGGGCGATGCCGCGGGCGAGGCGGGTGATGTTGACGCCGGTGTCGGCGAGGATGCTGGTGATGTGCAACGCGGTGGCGTCGCCTTCGAGCGTGGGGTTGGTGGCGAGGACGATTTCGGTGATGCCGCCGGCTTTGACGCGGCGGGCGAGGGCGTCGATGGTGAGGTCGGCGGGGCCGACGCCTTCGAGCGGGGCGATGTGGCCCATGAGGACGTGGTAGACGCCGGTGATGACGCCGGTGGCTTCGAGGCCGAGGAGGTCCTTGGGCTGCTCGACGACGATGACCTGGGATTGGTCGCGGCGTGGGTCGGCGCAGATGGTGCACAGCTCGGCGTCGGCGAGGTTGTAGCAGCGGGAGCAGGGGCGGATTTCGTCCTTGGTCGCCATGATCGCCTTGGCGAGCGCGAGGGCTTCATCCCGCTCGGCCTTGAGCAGGTGGAAGGCGACTCGCTCGGCGGAGCGTGCGCCGATGCCGGGGAGCTTCTTCAGCTCGTCCATCAATCGCTGCAATGGACCGGTTAGCTTGGCGTCGGACACGCGTTTACCTCGTTACGCGGTTGGCGGCCCGCCGAGGAGGCCGTCGAGGCCGGGGAGGTTGATGCCGCCGGTGATCTGTTGGACCTCCTGTTGGGCGGCTTCGCGGCTGCGGGCGACGGCGGCGCGGACGGCGGCGCAGGTGAGGTCTTCAATCATCTCAACGTCGCCGGCCTGGACCAGCGCAGGCTCGATCTTGACCGCGACGAGGTCGCCGCGGCCATCGACGGTGGCGTTGACCTGTCCGCCGCCGGCCTCGCCCGTGTAGCGGGCGGCCTGCAAGCGCTCGGCCATTTCCTGCATGTTCTGCTTGATCTGGCCGGCGTTTTTCATCAGGTTCATGAGCTGTCCGAGGTTACCGAGCATCGCTTACTCCGCAGGGACACGGGCCAGAGACCCATGCTCCCCTTCGCTGGGGGCGGGCGTCGCCAGGGGGGCGCGCACGTCGATGACAATGCCATTGAACAGGTCGAGGGCCTGCCGCACAACCGGATCGCGCTCGACCCGGGCCCGCTCGTCGGCCGAGAGCTCGCGGCGGATCAGTTCGCCGGGGTTACGCACGCGCGGGGCCGGCGGCAAGTGGTCCGCGGGGATTTCGACGTCCGGCTCGCTGCCGGGGAGGTCGTCGGGCGTGGATTGGGGCGAGTGGGCGTACGAGCGCGGGTTGGCCGGCGTAGCGTCGGGCGCTGCATGGTGCTCGCCGGTGGGCGACACGGGCCGGTGGGCGCCCGCGCGGGCCGGCTCGGCAGGAGCCTCGCCCTCCCAGGGCGGCCCAACGGCGGGGCTATTTGCTAGTGCGGGGTTCTTTTTTTTTTCGTCAGGCGCGGCGGATTCGGCCGGAAGTTGGGCCAGGAGCTGCTCGATCGAGGTCCACTGGCGCATGCGTGCGAATCGCGCGAGCAGCGCCTCCGTCAACGCCCGCCCCGCGCCGCTGTAGCGCACGTTCCGCCGCAGCTCTTCGAGCATCGCGATCATCTGGACGTAGTGCGAGAGCTCGAACTGCTTGCTCAACTCGACGTACGCGTCGCGCGTCCCGGCCGGGATGTCTACGAGCGGCGAGTCCGGGCCGCAGGTCCGCACGAGCAGCAGCGCGCGCACGACCTCGATCGTGTCGTTGCAGAAGCTCTCGAGCCCCCGGCCGCCCGCCACGACGCGGTCGAGCGCGCTCAGCGCCGCCGCCACGTCGCCGGCCGCCGCGTGCTGGAGCAGCGCGAAGATCTGCTCGTCCTGGGCGGGCGGCAGCAACTCGTCGAGGACGGGCATGGTCAGCTTCTGCGGCGAGACGGACAGGAGCTGATCGAGGATGCTGAGGGCGTCGCGCATCGAGCCCTGGGCGAGCCGGGCGACGCGCTGCACGACCGCGTCGTCGGCCGTGGCGCCTTCGGTCTTCACGATCTCGGCGAGGCGCTGGGCGATCGCGTCGGAGCCGATGTGGCGGAAGTTGAAGCGTTGGCAGCGGCTCTGGATCGTCGCGGGGACCTTCTGAATTTCCGTCGTGGCGAGGATGAACTTGACGTGGTCGGGCGGCTCTTCGAGCGTCTTGAGCAGGGCGTTGAACGCGCCGGTCGAGAGCATGTGCACTTCGTCGATGATGTAGACCTTGAAGCGCGCCCGGGCCGGGCGATACGCGGTGTTGCTCCGCAGCTCGCGGATGTTATCGACGCCGGTGTTGCTGGCGGCGTCGATCTCGAGCACGTCGATGTCCTGGCCCTCGGCGATGGCGCGGCAGATGTCGCACTCGCCGCAGGGCGTGGTCGTCGGGGCGTCGTACTTTTGGCAGTTGAGGGCCTTGGCGAGGATGCGGGCCATGCTGGTCTTGCCGACGCCGCGGGTGCCGGTGAAGAGGTACCCGTGATGGATGCGGCCGACCTTGATGGCGTTGACGAGGGTGGTGGCGATCGGCTCCTGGCCGATGACCTCGTCGAAGGTGCGGC
>CAIWOY010000026.1 GCA_903914415.1 uncultured Phycisphaerales bacterium
CCGCGACCCGCGCTTCAAGAAACGCACCCTCACCCACCTCTACAACGAGCGCCCCACCTGGCTCAAGCTCGCCCACGACAAGCTCGACCGTGCCGTGCTCGCGGCGTACAGCGCCGTTGACCCCGAAGGCGGCTGGTCCGAGGATTGGGCGGACGTGTGGACCGACACCGGCGCCGGCCAGCCCCTGCCGGACGAACTGGTAGGCACGGCCACCTGCCCCACTGAGTTGGCGAAACGCCGCAAGGAAACCGACCAGCGTGTCCTCGCCAACCTCCTGCGCCTGAATCTGGCGCGTGCTGGCCGCGAGGCCCGCCAGCCGCCATCAACGTAACCCCGCCCCCGCCTGCCCCTTCGCGTCCTTCCGTCCCTGCCGGTAATTCCCCGGCTTGTTTTCCCCGAGTTCTGACAAAGAGACCTTCCTTCGTGTTCTTCGTGTCCTCAGTGGTGAATCCCCACCAGCACCCACCAAAAATGCACAGAATCACGCCGCCGCCGCCAATCTCGCGCAAAACCCGCCCAATCCCGCCACCCCGCCGCCGCGCCTTGACGCGCGGCCCGCCCTGTGCTAGTAATCCTAGTATGCCGCCTCCGCCTCTCCAGCCCTGGGCCCCCGGGTCCCTGCGTCCCTGCGCCGCGCCGCCCGCGCGCCCCTGTTTCACCTGTTTCAAGAGTCTCATTTGCGCCCCCTACAATCGTGATACTCTTGATACTCTTCGGCCCAGATGCTCCAAACCGCGTTTTTATCGCCCCACGCCGATACTCTTCGACCGCTCCACCCCGCCGGCCGACCGGCCGACCGTGGTTATCGGAAGATTCCCATTTACGACCCGTACAAACGTGAGCATCTTGAGAACCTTGCGTTCCAACGCCCAAAAACGCGCTGTTATCGCCCCTTCAAGGCGCTCATTGAGCATCTTCCCCGACCAAGCGCACCAACTCCGCCCCCGAAACCCCGCCCGCCGCCAACGTACAGGTAGAATGCCGGTCGCGCGCGGCGTCAGGCCGACCAATGCCACCGCACCGAGGCGACGCTCATGCGCATCTACGGCGGCTGGCAGGTGGACAAGCTCGACACGACCTGGGCCCGCTTCGCCGCGAACCAGAAGCAGTCGGGCACCGCCGCGGTCGGCACGTGCCACTATCCGCCCAATGGGGAGAAGGACTATGACTGGGCGAACAAGCAGTTGGTGGAGAGCTCCGCGGACGACTGGCTGCAGTATCCAGACCTGACCGGCCGTAAGCGCACGTTCAACTGCGAAGAGTGGTCGGGGCCATACAAAACCGCCCGCGGCGAGCCCTACTGGCACCGCAATTACATCCGCTGGTGGTTCACGCATCTGCCCAAGGCGCCCGGCGTGAACCAGGACGACAGCCGGCTCAACAACTGGTGGGAGTACATCTACGACTTCAACGCCTACGACCAGTCCGGTAAACCGCGGCCCGACGCGCGACCGATCAAAGATGCCCAGGCCAAGGAGCAGGGCTACCGGCGGCCCGCCTGACGGCCGATACCTCCGAAACCGCGCCCGCCGCGACAAAAACTTGACCCGCCGCGATTTCATGCAATAATTGGGGTGTAGAGCAGACTGCCGGGTCCGGTCGCTTCAAGGACAAACGGACCGAGAGCGACCTCCGGCGGAAACCTCTGCCGAGCGATGTGCGCACATCGCGCGTTGGGTCCGTCGATGACGGTCGGCGGACGGGACTAGGCCCGGCAGCCCCCTGATCACCAGGCGCTGTGCGGGGTAGCCCGGTCAAGAAAGGAGGTGATCAGTGAAGGGTGATAAACGGTAGGCTGCGTGATCGCAGCGAACGTGGCTGCCATCACTGCAGCCGAATCGAATAGACCCGCCGGGCGTGAACCCACCCCGGCGGGTTCTTTTTGCCCCCGCTGATACACCCCCCGCATCGGTTCGATGAATCTGGCAGCAAACCGTGTATCCCGGGAGCTGCCGGATGGACCCGCTCGAGATCGGACATGTTATCGGAGTCGAAGGGGACGCAGTCGAAGTGCAGATCAGCGTCAGCGACCTGCACATCGAGCACCACGGGCACATGTACCGTGTCGGCCGCCTGGGGACCTACGTCACCTTCCCCATGCACCGCGCCACGATCATCGGCTATGTTACGCGCGTCGGCTTCCACGGCGACCTCGAGCCCGGCCCCGACCCCGACCAGCCCCGCTACGTCACCCTCCGCGCCCAACTGATCGGCACCGTCTGCGGCGAGAAGTTCACCCGCGGCGTGAACGAATACCCGACCATCGGCGACCCGGTCCGCCTCGGCGTCGAGGAGGACTTCCGCGTCATCTTCGGCTGCTTCGACGAGCGCGCCGTCGAGCGCGGCCAGAAGAAGGCCTTTTCGTTCGGCCGCTTCGCCGTCGACCCCAGCTTCGAGGTCCGGGCGCTCGGCAAGGAGTTCTTCGCCAAGCACGTCGCCATCATGGGCAACAGCGGTTCCGGCAAGAGCGTGACTGTCGCCAAGATCCTCCACGAAGCCCTGCAACTCCCGTACACCCAGATCGTGCTGTTCGACCTGCACGGGGAATACCGGGCCGCGTTCAGCGACGACCGCGGCGAATTGCTGCCGAACGTGACCTACCTCTCCGACCGCAGCCTCGTCGTGCCCTACTGGACGCTGCGCTACGAGGAGTTCGAACGGCTCTTCCTCGACACGAACGACCCGCAAAACGTCAACGCCCAGAAAGTCTTCCTGCGGGCGGCCCTGGAGAAGCTCAAGCGGCCCGCCGCCGCCGAGCTCGGGCTGCTCACCGAGTTCACGATCGATACCCCCGTGTACTATTCGCTCGAACAGCTCCGCACCTACGCCGAGAACATGAACGACGCCCGCTTCGTGCTCAACTCGGCGAGCTACGCCTTCTCGCGTCTGCCCTTCCGCCAACTGCCCCCGGACGAGCAGGAGCAGTTGCTCCTGACGCGGCGGATGGAGTTCAACCGCGGGAACGCGGAGGGCGAGGTCCCCCACGCCACCTATTTCGGCCGGCTGCTCGGCCTGGTGAACCAGCTCGAAACCCGGCTCGCGGATCGGCGTTACGACTTCCTCCTGCGCCCGTTCGAGCAGGCGGCCCGCAACGCCGAGCTGGCCCCGTTCCTGCCCCCCGACGCGTCGCCCGGCACGCTCAGCCGGAGCGTGGCCGCCGTAATCCGGCAGATGCTGGGCCGGTTGGGCGCACGAAAGAACCTCACGATCGTGGACCTGTCGGGGCTGCCGTTCGACGTCGTCGACATCACCGTCGCCACCCTGACGCGCACTCTGTTCGACTTCAACTTCTGGGCCCCGCCGGAGGTCCGCCAGCCCCTCGTCCTCGTCTTCGAGGAAGCCCACAACTACCTACCCCGCACCGCCCGCGCCGAGCGCATGTTCGCCCGCGACGCCGTCGAGAAGGTTGCCCGCGAAGGCCGCAAGTACGGCGTCTCGGCGATGGTCGTCACCCAGCGACCCAGTGAAATCTCCGAGACGATCCTGAGCCAGTGCAACTCCATGGTCCTGATGCGGATGAACAACCCCGACGACCAGGACTACGTCGCCCGCGTCGTCAGCGACCAGTTCCGCACGCTGATCGGGCTGCTCCCGAGCATGAAGCCCGGCGAGGCTTTCATCGTCGGCGATTCCGTGCTCATGCCCATGCGGACACTGATCGATTTGCCGCCGCGCCTGCCGCACAGCGGCGACGTGGACTTCTTCCAGCGCTGGTGCGAGGGCACTGCGGAGGGCGACGTCGAGGCGATCATCGACCGCTGGTGGCGCCAGAACCGGCAGTGCACGAACAAAGGCACGCCGCCGGACGACGCGCCCCCCGCCGCCTTTCCCGGCCCCGACGACCGTACGCCGCGGACCTCGACGGGCGCGCGGCAACGCCTCGCCGAGCTCGCCGCACAGCTCGGCGGCACGTCCTAGCCGCGCCGCACGCGCTACTTGGCCTGCGGATTTCTCGCGAAGTAGAAGAACACCACCGCGCACACCGCCAACGCGATGATCCCCGCGTTCAGGAAGAACCCCAGCCACGAGAGCTGCGAGCGCGTGTTTCGGCGTTGCCCGGC
>CAIWOY010000027.1 GCA_903914415.1 uncultured Phycisphaerales bacterium
CGTCCCGCTCGCGTTGCTCGCGTTGCCGCTGCTGCTCGTCGCCGGCTGCCCGATGGATGCGGCCCAGCTCTCCGGCGCCCCGCCGCTGACGAGCGGAACCTACTGGGTGGAATACCTCAACGGCCAACTGGCGGCCTACGAGCTGCCGCAGCAGCGCACCGACGCAGGCAACTGGTACGCCATGTCGACCGACGTCCCGCAGTGGTACACGGGGCCAGCACTCTACAGCGTGAATCCGGATGGCACGTGGTCGCGCGTTACCACCGATCCGAACTTGACCCTGGACGACATACTGGTCGTTGACGACCCGAAGCCGCCGGTGGCGCCGCTGGTGCGCTAGCCCATCCGGTCCGCGACGCGCGGCGCGGCTCAGCCCGTCTGACTCTGCAGCAGGTTGGTCAACACCTCCGTCCACGTGTTCCAGGTATTGCGCAGCAGCCCCGGCAGCAATCCCAGCCCGGCTTGCAGCACAGTGGTTGCGCAGCTACCCAGCGCCAGGAACCCACCGCTGCCGATCGCTAACAACGTCACTTTCCACGTCTTCATGTGTGCCTCCGCCAAGAAACAGACCGCCTCCGGGTTTCCGCAACCCTAACGTCACAATATACCCCCGGTCTCTCCAAGTACAAGCGGCACGCAGCGGCTTGCGGCCGCAGCCGCGCCGTGCATAATGCCGCGACGCCGCCGGTCGGCGGAAGGTGACCGCGCACCATGTTCAGACGCCGCGTTCCGAGCGCCGTTTTCGTCCATACGCTCCCCCACCGCGTATCCGGCGCCGTACTCCTGCTGGCCGCGGCCCTCTGCCTGACCGGCTGTGGCCCCGGCGGCCCCCTCCGCTGCCATCTGAACCCGGACACGCGGCGGCCGTCGCCCGGCGTCGTCATCTTCCTGGCCGATGGCCTCCCACCCGGGCTGGTCGAGCAAGGCTGCGCGGAGGGCTGGCTACCCAACGTCCGGAAGCGGTTCTTCGAGGGCGGCGCACACGTCCGCCGCGCGGCCTCGACGGTCCCGTCAATCACCTACGCCGCCGTGGCCTCCATGCTCACCGGCGTCCTCCCCGAGCAGCACCAAGTGGTCGGCAACCGCTGGTTCGACCCCGAGCCGGCGCTGTTCCGCAATTATGTCAAGGTTGCGTACTACGACGCGGTTAACGCCGACTGCGCGCGGCCCACGATCTACGAACGCCTCCAGCCGGCCGCTTGCGCGAACATCCAGACCGCCCTGCGCCGCGGCGTGACGTACAACATCGCGAATTGGGCGGTGTCCGGCATGTTGTGGTTCTTTTGGGACTTCACCGCGGTCGACAAGCTCACCGCCAGCTCCACCGGGGTGGTCGTGGGTTGGGCCAATACGCAGCGCCGTTGGCCAACGATCCTGACGTACTACTTCCCGGCGCTGGATACGGTCGGCCACCGCTTTGGGCCCGCCTCGCCGCGCTACGACCGCGCCATCCGGCACGTGGACTACCAGATCGGGCGCGTCTGCGACTGGCTGGAGCACGAAGGTCTGCTGAAAACGACTTACATCGTCCTGCTGAGCGACCACGGGATGATCGCCGTGCAACCCGGCGGCCATATCGACATGCTCGCTCTGGTGCGCGACACCTGGGGCCGCAAGGCGACGGACCACGTGGAGCAGGGCGAGCTGCGCTCGCTGCGGCAGGCATACTACGACGACTTCGACACGATCGTCAACGATCTGGACGGCCGCTGCACCTCGGTGCACGTCCGGAGCTGCGCCGGTTGGCGGGTCCGGCCAACGCCCGCGGAGGTCCAGGCGGTGATCGAGGCCCCGCCGCCAGAGGCCCAGATCTGGAACATCCCGGGCGTCGAGTTGGCGGCCTACCTCGCGGCTGACGACGATCTCCTGCTGCGATCCGGCCCCCGCCAGGCCCGGATCCGCACCCGCGCCGGCCCAAACGGCACCGAATACGCCTATGTGCCCACGCCGGACGACGTGCTCGGCTACGTGAGCGACCCGGGTCTCGCCCGCTTCGTTTCGGCTGGATACCACGACTCGCGCGCCTGGCTTCAGGCCACGGCCGATCAGCGGCTGCCGGACCTGGTTCCGCCGCTGATGTCGCTGCTGCACGCCCGGCGGGCCGGGCAAGTGGTACTTTTCGCCCAGCCCGGCTACAGTTTTGGGGCCGAGCGCGGCGGACATGGCGGCATTGACCGCGACGAGCGGCTGATGACATTTGCGCTGGCGGGCCCGGGTATTACGCCCGGCACCGTCATCGACACTGCCCGCGCAGTCGACGTGACGCCGACGTTGCTCGACCTGCTCGGCGTCGTTCATGACACGGGGGAGTTTGAAGGCGTCTCCCTGGTGGACGCCGGCTTGTTGTCTGCGGAAGTGGGAAAACGGACGGAATGATCGGCAAGGCCGCGACTGCAATCATCGGTGCGGGGTTAGTGGTCACAGCCATGTTGTGGGCGGGACACGGCAAGGACGCACCCGCGCCCCCGGCTTCGCAACCGGGCAGCAACGTGCTGTGCGGCACGGCGCGGTATCGTGGTCTATCCGTGCAGGTCGCCTCGGGGTGGTACCAGCCACGCGAGACGTATGGACGCCTGCTGCAAGAGATCGCCGACCTGGGCGCCAACGCCGTGCTCTTCTGCATTCCCGGCTACATGGAGCACGCCCAGACGCAGTACATCTACATGGACGTGCGGAAAATCCCGCCGCCTGAGGACTTCAAGTGGATTATCGGCCGCGCCCGCGAGCTCGGCCTGCGGCCGATCCTCATGCCCATCGTGCTCCTCAAGAACCCCCGCGGCAGCGAGTGGCGCGGCGTCATCGAGCCGCCGGACTGGGAGGAGTGGTGGCGGCAATACTACGATTTCGCGCTCTTTTTCGCCGATCTGGCGCGCGAGGGCCGCGCGGACGCCCTGATCGTCGGCTCCGAGCTGGTCGGCACCGAGAAGTACACCGACAAATGGGTCGAGCTGATCGAGCAATGCCGCAAGCGGTTCTACGGCGGCAAGCTCGGGTACTCCGCCAACTGGGATCACTACCGCCCCATCCAGTTCTGGGACAAGCTCGACTTCATCGGCATGACCAGCTACTACACGCTAGCCGACAAGAACGACCCGACGGTCGAGGAGATCGTCGAGCGCTGGGAGCCGATCCACAAAGAGATCCTCGCGTGGCAGCATGAGATCGGCAAGCCCCTTCTGATGACGGAGGTGGGCTGGTGCAGCCAGGAGGGCGCCGCGAAGGCACCTTGGAACTACTACCAGAACCAGGTCGCGACCCCGGCCGGGATGGAGGAGCAGCGCCGGCTCTACGAGGCGTTCATCCGCGTGTGGGACGACACACCCGAGCTGATGGGCGTCATCTGGTGGGAATGGGAGGCCTCCGAGGGCGGCCCGAACGACTTCGGCTATTCACCCAAGGCCAAGCCCGCCGAGCAAGTTCTCCGCCAGTGGCTCAAGGCCGGTCGCCCGACGACGAGCGCCCCCGCCAGCGAGAACCCCTGATCGAGATAAACGCGCGCGGGACCGCGCAGGGCATACGGGAGGCGCTGGGGCATGGCCGACACGGAGTGGAGCAACGAGTTGCACGCCGTCTCCGAGGGCGATCCGGATGCGCTGCAGCGTTTGATCCTTTGCTGCCACGTTCCGCTCCGCGCCGCCGTGGCGGCAACGCTGGCGCACGACCTCCGGCACCGCCTCGACCCGGATGACGTGCTGCAAGAGGCATATGCCAAGGCGTTCCGCGCGCTCGGACAGCCCACCGCGACCGGCACTGACCCGCCACCGGTGAAGTTCGACAACTTGGGCCACTTCTACAAATGGCTCGAGGGCATCGCCCTTAAAGCGGAAACACCCTGTTCACGCGCGCGGCGGCACGCGGTACCGGACGAGCAGCCGCAGCCGTCGCCGCGCCAGGCGTTCCGCCCGTCCTTCAAAACCAACGGCACGAGCACCAGACCCGCCACAGGATCGGCCCAGGCCCCCAGCCGAGGAGCCGCCGCGTCGATTCCGTCGCGATGTACGCGGCGAGAAGGAAAAGCAATCCGGCCATGATCCGGCCGCTGGTCTGCTCCACGCGCGCCAGGCGGGCGGGGTCCGCGGCAGGCCGTCCGCGCCGCTCCGCGAGCAAGCGCCAAACGACCACTGCGGCGCTGACCGTCTCGGCGAACGAGTCGATTCCGAATCCCACAAGCGCGATCGAGCCGGCGACCCGGCCGGTACAGAGTGCCACCACTCCCTCAGCGACGTTCCAGGCAAGGGAGAGCCACACGGCCAGCGCGCCGACGCGCGCCCAGCGGGCGTGCAGTTGCCGTTCGCGTCAGCGGTGATGATGCGGTTGTCCTCGACATGGCACGGGACCGCGACCCAGGCTCCCGCATCCGCGGAGTGACTCGTGGCGATGGCCTGAGCTACGGCGTCAACCTCGGGCAAGGTTGTCATCGAGTCCATGATCTTGAAGCGATTCGGGGTGGGGGCCGTGAATCCGCCGATCGCATAGAAGGCCAAAACTCCCGCCGTGCTGCGGGCGCCGAGGCGGGCTTGGTCGTCCCTGATCCAACCGAGCAGCATGGGGTTGTCGGATGGATTGACGAGAATGCCGAGGTGGGGGCCGACGCCGGGACCGTTAGCCCGGATTATTCACGAGGGCTCGGCCCAGGGGACGGCGAAGCACCGCGGAGGCCGAAACGGGGTGGACGCGGGCGCCGGGAAGCCTGACAGGGCACACCACCCCCTTACCCCCAGCGGCCAGACCGGGTTGTGAAGCGGTCACGGACCCGCCGGCTGGATTTGGAGACTGCGTTTTCCCACCCGCCAGTAGTGGTCCCAGAACGGCCATTGGGCCGCGAGCTGCACCAGCACGCGCCGCGAGGATTGCACCACCGTGGCCGCCACCTTGATGACTTTGCTGCGCCACGTCGCCGGCTGGGCCGCGCGGAGTTCCGCGGGCACTTGCGGGGCATCGCGCACCCAGTTCAGCAGGTTGTACGCCGCCGCGTGCCGCACCAGCCGCCAG
>CAIWOY010000028.1 GCA_903914415.1 uncultured Phycisphaerales bacterium
AGGTCCAAGCGGTTGTGCTCCAGCACGGGACCCAGCGGGCCGGCGTTGCCCGTGCGGATAAAGTGGTGGAACAGGTCCGGCACGTCGCTGCTGGGCACGTCGCCGATCCGCGGACGACGCAGCACGTACTCCTCCAGCGTCCCCAGACGGCAGTTCGGCAGGGCATGTCGCCACCGCCGGCGGGCCGCGTGCAGCAAGTCGATGTGCAACCGCGCAGACGCCAGCGGCACGCGATGCAGGATCGCGCGGTCGCGGAGGAACGGCTCGTCAAAGCTGCGGCCGTTGAACGTGACCCAGGTATCGCGTTGGGCGGCGACTTCCGCAAACGCCCGCAGAATCGCCTCTTCCTCGGGATAATCCCGCGCGAGGTACTGATCCACACGCAGTGGCTGGCGGTCCAGCAGGACCACGCCAATCAAGAACACCGGCACGCCGGCGAATCCGCCGGTTTCGATGTCCACGACCATCGTCCGCGGCGGCTCGACGATCGGGTCGGCCGCGTGCCGCGTCGGGTCGCGTAGCCCACGCGACAGGTCCCACCGGCCGATGTGCGCCTCCGCGCAGACTTGCGCCAGCGGCGTTTCGACCAGCCAGCACCGCCGGCCGTGGCACTCGATCTCGTGACCCCCGAGTACGTCTTCCAGTCGTGACGATGCAGGCACGGCCCGCCGCGGCGGCGTGTGCGGCGCTGACCGCCGGGCGGCCTTCAGGTCATCGAGTCGTCGGCGAACGTTGTCCATTCCACTCGATTATACCGGCGGACGACGCGCCTTTGGCAGCCGAGGCGTGGGCGCCAGACGCCGACTTCTGCCGCATCAAAGCGGTTTCATTAGCGGTGCGTTGCCCGGGGAGGGCGAGCCTCCTGGCGAGCCGCGGCTCGGCAGGAGGCTCGCCCCCCAGTCGACGCCGCGCTTTTTCTGGAGCCGCTCTACCCCGCGCCCATGCCCGCCCGGATCGCCCTTGCCGCGGCTTCCGGGTCATCTGCACTGATGACCGCCGCACTTACCGCAATGCAACGCGCGCCGGCGGCGATTACCTGCGACACCTTGGCGGCCGTGATGCCGCCGATCGCCACCAGCGGCAGCTCGGTCCGCCCGCGCACCGCCGCCAGCGTCGCCGGACCCGCCATGTGCGGCTGCGGCTTGGTCCCGCTGGGAAACATGGGGCCGACCGCGAGGTAATCGGGCTCCTCGGCCAAGGCCGCGTCGAACTGCTCGAGCGTGTGCGTGCTCTTTCCGACGAGGATGCCCGCGCCGGCGATACGCCGCGCCTCGCGCACCGGCAGATCGTCCTGCCCGACGTGCACGATGTCCGCCCGGGCCAGCTTCGCGATGTCCGGACGATCGTTGATCGCCAGCAGCACGCCGTGCGAAAGCGTCAGCTCGCGCAATTGCTGCGCCCGCCGGAGCAATTCCCCGTCGTCGAGCTGCTTCTCCCGGAGTTGGACGCACCCCGCGCCGCCGCGGATCGCCGCCGCAATGGTTTCCAGCCACGGTCGCCCGCACATGGCCTCGGTAACGAGCACGTACAGACACACGTCGCGGAACCGGCGCCGCAGCGTGCCGCGCAGCACGACCCGTTGCTCCAACTCGTAGACGCGGTAGCGCAGCGTCTCGGACGCCGTGGCAGCCTCGGGCGAACCGAGCTTGCCGTACTCGCCCAGCGCGCGGGCGGCCTCGCTGACGCGGCCGAACGCGGCCCGCACGACGTCCTCAACCGACTCGCGCCGCAGCTCTTCCGCCGTCTTCACGTCGCGCCCGACGTCGCTGACGATGTCGCGCGCGGCCAGCAGCGTATCGCCGCCGAGTGCCGCCACGATGGCCCGCACGTCATGCCGGCAGCGCTTGACGGCCCCCGCCGCGTCCGCGTCATCGGCGACGAAGCGCACGTAGTCCTCGATGACGCGCAGCCCCTCGCGCGCCCGGTTGAGATTGACATCCAGGATACGCAGGACTTCGGCTTCCACGAGCGTGCCTCGCGCGGCGCCCGACGCGTCACTCCTCTGCCGTAGACAAAACCAGTTGCAGCAGATGAAACGCGCCGACCAGGACCGGAAACGCCGAGATCGCCACCGCCCACCGTGCGAG
>CAIWOY010000029.1 GCA_903914415.1 uncultured Phycisphaerales bacterium
CATCGTTACATACTGACCAAGCGTGGCGCGCCGGCGATCACCGCCATCCTCGCAGCGCGCGCCGCCGACACGGCAAAGCTAATCGACGCCGCGTGAAGAATCTTCCACTCCCGCGAAGAACCTGCTGGATAGCAGTACAGAGTGGAATACAGACGGCGCACGCGCGCCTGCGCTTAGCCGAAGTACGCCACCGCACGCCGGAAGAGCGCGAGGCCGGCGCCCCTGCCGGCCGTAGTTGGTAAGGTACGTCGAGTCGGTAGCCGAGAGGTGGGCCTGCACGCCGCGAAATGCGTGCGTCCGCCGCTCCGCAGTTGCCGCGGTGGCGGAACTGCTTCTTGGTGATGGGCGCGGGTGGATTCGAACCACCGTAGGCGTAAAGCCAACGGGTTTACAGCCCGTCTCCTTTGGCCACTCGGACACACGCCCGATTATCGCCGTCGGCTTCGTAGCGCTGCCGCCCGCCCGCTCGCCGACCAACGACCGGACATGGTACTCAACTAGCGGCCGAGCGACAAGGGTTCTGTCCGTTCGACCAGTTCCGCCGGGGGGAAGAGGCCGCGCGGGCGGGGCGTCAGTTGGTTGTCGGTGTAATCCGGCCGGCCTGCAACCGCAATGTCCGCTTCGCGCGGGCCGCGGCGCGGGGATCGTGCGTGACCATGACCACCGTGCGGCCTTCGCGGTTCATCTCTGCCAGCAGGTCGAGGATTTGCTGCCCGGTTTCTGGGTCCAGGTTCCCCGTGGGCTCGTCGGCCAGGATGATCTCGGGGTCGTTCGCCAGCACACGGGCCAGGGCCACGCGCTGCTGCTGGCCAATGCTCAGCTCCGGCGGCTTGTGATCCAGCCGGTCGCCGAGGCCGACGCGCTCCAGCAGGGCCGTCGCACGCTGCTCTTGGATCGCCTCGTCCAGTCCGGCCAGGAACAGCGGAATTTGGACGTTCTCCAGCGCGGTCAGGTACGGCACGAGGTTGAACGTCTGGAAAACGAACCCGATCTTCTTCCGGCGCATGTCGGCCCGCGCGTTGGGTGACAGGTCGTACAGCGAGCGCCCGTTCAGGAAGACCTGGCCGGTGGACGGCGAGAGCATGCCGCCCAGCAGGAGGAGCAGCGTGCTCTTGCCGCTGCCGCTGGGGCCGACGACCGCCACGAACTCTCCCGGCGCGATCTCGAGCGACGCATCGTCGAGGGCGGTGACCATGCGGCCCCGGTGCAAATAGCTTTTACTGACCGCTTCCAGTCGCATGGTGCGTTACATCTCCTGCAGTGTCGCGCACGGGTCCAGTCGCGCTGCGCGTCGGGCCGGGAGGTAGCTGGCCGCGAGGGCGATCGCGACGGAGATGCCGATGGCCCAAAGGACCAGCACGGGCATGGGCAGCACGGGTATGCCCGCCAAACGCGGCCCCAGGGCCACCGCGAGCACTGTGCCAAGAACATAGCCGCCGATCCCGCCGGCTAGCCCGAGCAACAGCGCCTTCAGCAGGAACATCTTGAGAATCACCGCCGAGCCGGCGCCGAGCGCCATGAGCGTGCCGATCTCGCGCCGCCGCTCGAACACGTTCGCGTACATGTAGTTCGCGATGCTGGCGCCACCCACCAGCACGATGATCGCCAGGAAGATCAGCGACAGGCGGGCCATCATCCCGTTGGTCTTGACCTGCGTGTCCACCACCTGCGTGACGGTGACGACCTTCGCGTCCGGCAGGAGCTTATTGATCTTCTGCACCAGCCCGCCGGAGATTTCCTTGCAGCAGCCGACGATCTCGATCGCGTTGATGACGGGACCTTTGCCGGCCAACTCCTGAACGGTGTGCAGGTGGGCGAAGATGCGCGAATCGTCCACGGTGCCGGTCTGCGGCAGGACCGCGGTGACCGTGAAGTTGCGGCCGAGCACATCCAGGCGGTCGCCTTCCTTCGTCCCGAGAATCGCGGCCACGTCTGCGCCGATAAGCACTTCCGTGTTGCTCAGATCTTCGATCACACGC
>CAIWOY010000030.1 GCA_903914415.1 uncultured Phycisphaerales bacterium
CCGAGGGGACTCGCGCGTCGATCGTGGAAATCAGGCGGAGGCCTTTCTCCGTCGCCATGAGCGACAAGTTGTTGATCACAGTTTCGACGACCGGCGGCAGGTCGAAGTCGATCGTTTCCAACTCCAGCTTGCCAGCCTCGATCTTGGAAAAATCAAGAATGTTGTTGATCAGTTCCAGCAGCGTCTTTCCGGAAGACCGCGCGAGAGACGCATGCCGCCGCTGCTTCTCGTCCAAATGGGTCCCGAGGAGCAACTCGGTCATGCCGATCACGCCGTTGAGCGGAGTACGCAACTCGTGGCTCATGTTGGCGAGAAACTCGCTTTTTGCGGTGCTGGCCCGCGCGGCCCGCGCGGCCATCTCGTTAGCGCGCACCGTCTCGTTGGCCAAGTGCCGGTTGGCTTCTTCGAGCGCACTGCGCGCTTTGTCGGCGTCCTCCAGCAGACTTAGCGCGGCCTGGCGACTGCGCACCATTTCTGCGTCGACGACGGCCAGGTCCGCGTGGTCCAGACTCTGGGTGGCCAGCGAGGTCGTGCATTCGCAGAGAAATCGAAGCATCACGATCAGCCGGTCCTCGGTGACCAGCGGCACGTCACGCAAGGCCGCGAGGTACTCCTCCGGGGGGAACCCGAACTCGGCCGCCCGCTGGCGAAAAACCGCCTCGTCCGGCGGCTGCAGGAGGAGTTGGCCCACGAACACGTTGGCCACATGTTGTCCTCGAACCACGATTGGCGAGGCCGCATCGGTGAGGCCGTTCTTGCAGGTATACAGCGAGAAGCGCTCGCCTTGGCGCAGGCAGTTGGCCAGCACCGCGTCGCTTTCCACGCACCGGCGACACGTCTCCGCGTGCTTGCGATGGAAGTCCGTGCAAATCCGCTGCCAGCCGGCACTGACCAGCACGGTTCCCTCCAGGTCGATTACCGCCGAGGCCACACCGACGGCTTCGCAGAATCGGCGTAGTAGCGGTGCGATGGCCGAGACGCGCCCTGAGCAGCGCTGCAGGACCAGCGCATCATCTCCAGCCGACACGGGCTGGACCGCGTCTCCGCCCGGCGTCTCGCCGTTCGCGGCCGCCACCTCGAAGGGCGGTGGCCGCGACAGTTCCCGGGACAGGCCGTTGATCTGCGCTTTGAGGTCCAGCATCCGCTGCTCGCGGCCGAGCATCGTGCGGTTGAAGCGGGTCAGCTCTTCGTTGTGCCCCTCGACCTGCTTCTGGATCGCGCGGAGCCGGGCCTCGGCTTGCTTGCGTTCGGAAACCTCGCTCTGCAGACTTCGATTGGCGGCTTCAAGATCCGCCGTACGTTCCAAGACCTGCTGCTCGAGGTGGTCACGCGCTTGCGCGATCTTCTCGGCCATGCCGTTGAAAGAGCCGGCCAGGGTGCCCAGCTCGTCGCGTCCGCGATAAGCGCAGCGGACAGAAAGATCGCCGGCCGCCATTCGGAGCGTCGCGGCGGTCAGGGTGTGCAGGGGGTATAGACTGCGGCGCACCAACACGAAAGTAAGGCCCACGACGACCAGCGCAAGCGTGCAGGTAACGGCCAGCGTGCTGCGGACGCTTTCGATCATGCCGTTGGTGACCAAGGCGACCGGAATGCCCACCCGGAACTCGCCCCAGTGCTGGCCGTCGACCGCAATCGGAGCGTGAAACTCGTAAAACTGGCGCGCGTCCGGGCTCTCGTGCACCCCGTTTGGGCCGGGCAGGTGAGGCGCGGTCAGGCAGGCTTCGGGCGGGTGGCGCGTTTTCGCGACAGCTTCTTCGGTGTGCGAGGGGATGTAGCCGTCGTCGCTGATGACGTAGGCGTAATAGATGTTGTCCGCTCGTAGAAACGCGTCCAGAATGGTGGTGACGTTCCGATCGAAATAGAAGTCATAGCCCGTGTGATAACGGGCCGGGACAGGGCCGGCGACGGATTTGTAGCGGGCATGGAACATCGTCTCGTGATCGAACAGGCCGTTGCCCTCGGCCTTCTCCATCACGTACTGCACGATTCGGGCGCCCAGCACGGCGTCCTGACGGCCGATGCTCTGGTATTCGCGGCGCGCGCGGGCGAACGACCGGCCGCCGCTGACCGCCGACAGTGCGATCGTCAGCGCGAGCATGCCGGCCATCAAAGTTAGCGTTAGTCGTCGGGCCATCTCGTCAGTCCGTCGGAACCAGTGTCACGCCGGAGGTCAACTCGGGCGTCAGCGAAATTCCGAGGCGGCGTGCCGTTTCGCGATTGATGGTCGGAATGCCGATCTTGGCGCGCACAATCGGCAGGGTGGCGGGAGGGGTCCCGTCCAAGATCTGCAGACCGAACTCCATTGCCTTCCGGCCGTACTCGGCGCCGGATTTCACCACGCCCACGAGCAAGCCGTCTTGGATCTCGAAATCATGGAAGGCGATCGTCGGAATCGTGGTGTGCTGAATCGTCCACGCGGCCACCTGTTTGGGGGACACGTTGTCCGCACCGCCGGGCACCTTGACCGCCTGATAAGAGCGAATGACCAGGGCGTCCACCGTGTCGTTCAAGCGCGCGACCGCGGTCTGCCATTCGTCGAAGTCATCGACCAGCAACCATTCCACGACCTCCACATCGAGCTGCTCCTGCTTCATGAACCCCATAGCGACGACCGAGGTGCTGTCGTGGCAGCTCAGCACGGCGATGCGCTGGATCGGACGCAGCCGCTGAGCCAATGCCAGCGACTCCCGAAAGTGGGGACGCTCGATTACGCCTGTCACGTTGCGCGCTGGATAGCCGTACTTGGTCGGGTCCGCGTCCACGCCGCAGAACACGATTGGCAACGAACTCCCCACATAGGCCTTGGCGAAGTACTCTTGAGCATCGTCGTCGCTGGCCAGGACGACGTCCGGACGGAAAGACTCGACTTCGGCCTGCGCCTGTTCGCCGGCGCGGACCTTCCAGGGCTCGTCAGTGTGCCGCTTGGTGTCCATGTAGAAGATCCGCAGGTCGATGTTCCGGCCCTGAATGACCGCTTGGACCCCCTGCGTGATCGTGTCCACCCAAGGGTAATCGGGATGATAGCTATGGACGAGAAGCACGCGACGGCCAGACAGACGGTCTCCCGTGACGCATGCTCTTGCCGGCTGGGAAGCGACTGGCTCCGCAGCGCCCGCAGTCAGCGGCTTGGGCGGTAGTTCTTGCTTGCAGCCGGACACCAAGACTCCTGCCAACAGCGAGCCGAAGACCTGGGCCGCACATCGCCGGGCCGCTGCGCGCCGAAGGGCTCGGCCCCGCGCATCGACGCTGCGTTGTTCGATCCCCGATCCCATTAGCATCCTCTCGGATGGCTTCCCGCACGGGTCACGCTGCGACAACAACAAAGCGGCGCTGTCGCTGCGAATGACGCAAAGGCGGTGGCCCGCGGGTACACACGTATCGTCGAATCGCCGCGTGCGCGCGATAATGGGCACAACTGCCCTATTTCGCGGGGCGCTGCCTGGTGCAGCGACTGAGAGGGCGGGAAACAACACTATGCTCCCGGTCGCGCCCGCCAGAGGGTGGAAATGCGCATGGCGTCGGTACGGAATTCGGTCCAGCCCGCGTTTCTCACTGGGCGAGCAGAAAAAGAGCAGTCTGCTCTGGCATAAGTGCGTTTGTCCGCAGCGGCTTGTGCCACGAGGAGGTGACCGCCCGATCGTGCGCAAATAGGGCCACGCCCGTAACCGTGAATACGGCGACCATGATCGCCACGCTGGAGGTGCGGCATGCTGCGAAGAGCCCCTGCGCCGCAAACTCGTGGGGGAGGAGCACCTGGACGTTGCGGCGAGCCTCAACCAGATCGGTGATATCCTGAGCTATGTCGGCGATTCCGCCGGTGCTGAACCGCTTTTCCGGCGAGCGCTGGCGATCTACCGCCAGCTCCTCGGCGACGGGCACCCGCTCGTCGCGATGGCCGCAGGCAATCTGGGCCGGACCCTCCACAAGCTCGGCGACCTGGCGGGCGCCGAGGTATTGCTGCGCAAGGGACTTGAAATCCGCCGGAGATTCGACCCGGAGGATCCGCAGCTCGCCTACAACGCCCGCAACCTGGGGCTGCTGCTGTGCGATCGGGGCGACTACGCGGGAGCCGAGCCGCCGCTACGCGAGGCCGTGATCACGTTCGACCGGTGCCACTACTACAGCGGAGACGACTGCATCGCACGCATCGGGCTGGGCGACGCGCTGGCCCATCTGGATCGCTTTGCCGAAGCCGAAGCCGTGTTGATTGACGCCGACGCACGCCTGCCGGCGATTCAGCATGACCGGAACGCAGTGGTGCAGGCGTCCTCATCAATACCCCTGCTCCGCTGGCGCGCGATGAGCTTGCTGGCCGACCTGTACGACCGCTGGGATGCCGCCGAGCCGGGGCAGGGCCACGACCAGCAAGCCGCCCAGTGGCGGGCGAAGCTGGCCGAGTGGCAGGCTTCCACTCAACCAGCCAGCCCACCATAGGCCCGCTCGACCGACCGCCAGCAACTGAATTTCACCGCATGACCATGCTGTGGCGCGGCGGACAACTGCAGGATAGCGAGCGAGGGTTCGCAGTCGCGCGGCTCAGGCACCGCGGACTGCAAACGCGTGACGCGCTACGAACCGCATCGGCCGCGAGAAAGAGCACTCTTTCGCAGGGCGAGCAGATCAGCACCGAGTCCAGCGCCGTGCTTCGCCTGATGCCGCGGAGGTTCTGAAGCTTGATCTTCGGAATTCGCCGGCCGTGGTGATTCGGCAGGCGAGAATCCATGGTACAATTCCAGCCTGCCGACGGCCGGCTGGCGGCCTGCGCCGTTGGGCAAAATGTAGTATAGAAAATCCGAGAAATGTAGTACGAAGCGGCGTTCTTGTAGTATCGTAAGAGTTCACCCGTTTGCAGTGCTTGCGGCGGGTAGCGGCGGGAGTTGGCCGGTTTGCAGGTAGGTGCGCAGGGCGTCGGCGATCGTCTGGAGCGG
>CAIWOY010000031.1 GCA_903914415.1 uncultured Phycisphaerales bacterium
AGCTACAGTCGTCCGACCATTTCTATTACATGTGCACGAAGTACTACGCCGACGGCACAGTACACAAGTACTTCAATCCCTACGACACGCCCTACGATTCATTCATCAACTTCATGAACGTGCTGGACAACCTCCGCGGCCGGCTGGGCAGCGCGGCCAAGTAGCGCTCACCACGGCGGCACAGAGACTCGGCGTGGCCAGCGGGCGCAACCCAATGTAGCGTCGGCCCCCCGTGGCCGACGTACACCGCCAAGAAATCTGTGCACCGCGCGAAGATCTCGGACGTTTGTAGCACAGAGACCCAGCGTGCGCGCCGCCCGCAGCCCAATGTAGCGGCTCGCGCCCTCGCGCGGCCGCGCGTGGCGCCCGACCCCGTGAATGTAGCGGCCGACCCCCGTGAATGTGGCGCCCGACCCTGTGAATGTGGCGCCCGACCCCGTGAATGTAACGGCCGACCCCGTGAATGTAGCGGCCGACCCCGTGAATGTAGCGCCCGACCCCGTGAATGTAGCGGCCGACCCCCGTGTCGGCCGTAGAGCGCCAGAGAATCTGCGCCGCGCGCAAAGATCCCGCCTGTTTGTAGTACAGGGACACAGAGCACGGGCGCCCTTGTTTCCAGCGACCGATCCGAACCGCGACCGTCAGGAAGCGGCGTCCCGCGGCCACTCCGAACGCGGAGCGCCAGCAAGCGCCTGATCGGAGCCCGAGCGGCAGCGACGGGCATGTCGGGCGGGGCCACTCCAAACGCGAAGCGCCAGCGAGCGCCCTCTGCCCCGTCCCTCCGCTCTCACGTTCCCACGCCTCTCGCCCCGCACATTGACCAAACTGGCCCCGCGTTGTACGCTGCCGCCATGTCTCGCAAATCGAACACCCCGGGGAAACGGACCACGCGCCGCGCCCGTCCGCCGCGCGCCGCAGAAGTGGGGCCGGCCTCCGCGCCTGCCCACGCCACCGCCGTCGACGCGCCTCGTGGAGAGCGGGCGGTGCAACCGGCAGGCCCGCCGTCCGCTGAACCCCCCTCCCTCTCGGGGAGGGGCCGGGGGAGGGTCGAAACTCCCGCCCACCAGCGCCCCTCCGCTCTGCTCGACACCCGCGTCATCTACTGCGGCGACTGCCTCGACCAGCTCCAGAAGCTCCCCGACGCCTGCATCGACCTGATCTACATCGACCCCCCGTTCAACAGCAACCGCACCTGCGAGGTCTTCTGGGGCGACCGATCAGAGCCCCGAGCGCAAGCGAGCGGGTTTCTTGAACCCTTCGAGGACCGCCACGCCTCCACCCAGGCCTACATCGACTTCATGCGCCCGCGCTGCGTCGAGCTCGCCCGCGTCCTCAAGAAAACCGGCTCCTTCTACTACCACTGCGACTGGCACGCGAGGCGGGACGCTCTTTCGGCGAACGCGAAGGCTTCGTGTACGATCAAGTAATCGGAGAAACCAATGGCCGTGCCCGGATATCAAGAGTTCATGCTTCCGCTACTGCGAATTGCGGGCGATGGTAAAGAACATTCCCTCCCCGAGGCGGTGGCCACGCTCGCGGAACAGATGAAGATAAGCGAGGAGGATCGGAACGCGCTCTTGCCCAGCGGCCAGACGCGAGTCTACAACCGAGCGGGGTGGGCGGTGTTAGGCCTGAGCAAGAGCGTGCTCATCGAGAAGACCGGCCGCGGACGCTTCAAGATCGCCCCTCGTGGTTTGGATGTATTGAAGAAGAATCCCGCCCGTATCGACGACAAGTACCTGACGCAATTCCCGGAGTTCCAAGCTTTCAAGACAAAGAGGAAGGAAAAGCTCGCGGAGGTCGTCGGTACGAAGGACGGTGACGCTGGAGTTGAAGATCCGGACATCACGCCCGACGAGCAACTGGACGTTGCTTACAAAGAACTGCGCGAGACACTGGCCGACGAACTGTTGCACCGCGTGCGCGCGGGCACTCCCAGGTTCTTTGAGCATTTGGTTGTCGATCTGCTCGTGGCGATGGGTTACGGCGGCTCGCGGGTGGACGCAGCCCAAGTCGTGGGCAAGAGCGGCGATGGCGGCATTGACGGTGTCATTAAGGAGGACCGCCTGGGTCTAGACATGGTCTATGTACAGGCGAAACGGGTCGAAAGTGACATCGGCCCGGGCGCAATCCGCGAATTCGTCGGCTCACTCGGCGAGCATAAGGCCAACAAGGGTGTGTTCATTACCTGTGGCGCGTTCACTTCGGGGGCTAAGGAGGCAGCCGCGAAGGCGCACTCCCGCATCGTGCTAATCGACGGCGAGCAACTCGCGGAGTTCATGATCGACCACGGCGTGGGCGTCACCGATCACAAGACTTACACCGTGAAGAAACTCGACAGCGACTATTTCGAGGGCGTCTAGCGCTGTACAAGGGGTGGCGCCGCCAGCAGCAACCCCAACGACATCGTCCTCGACGCCTTCTGCGGCTGCGGCACAGCTCTCGTCGCCGCCGAGAATCTCGGCCGCCAGTGGATCGGCATCGACATCAGCCCCACCGCCTGCCGCGTTATGGCCAAACGCCTCCGCGACGTGTGCAAGATTCGCGAGGACGAAACCCTCTGGCGTTCCGGCCGCGGCTTTGTCGTCCGCGACCTGCCCTGGACCGCGGACAAGCTCCGCCAGCTTCCGCCGTTCGAATTCGAAAACTGGGCCGTCATCGCGCTCGGCGGCATCCCCAACAAGGCCCAGGTCGGCGACATGGGCATCGACGGCCGCATCTACCCCGTCCACGCCACCCCGAAGCGCCGTGTAGCCCAGCCGCCCTCGGCTGGGAGCACACCGCCGGGGGCGGCGGTGCCACAGGCTGTGCCACAGCAGCCCGAGCTGGACTTCATGGACATCTGGTATCCGATCCAGGTCAAGCAAAAGGAAAAGGTCGGCCGGCCGGACATCGACTCGTTTGAAGCGGTTATGTCCCGCGAGGACCGCACCAAGGGCTTCTTCGTAGCCTTCGACTACAGCCAGGACGCCCTAACCGAAATCGACGCCTTTTTCCGCAAAACCGGTAAAGTCATCATCGCGCTGACCGTCCAGGAGATTCTTGAGGAGCAGATTGCGAAGAAATTGGCGTGATAGTCTGTCTTCGTTTATGGTGTCGCAGTTAGGAGCGGCGAGAGTGCCGAGTCGGCGAACCCGTGAGTAATGCACAAACAGCCTATGAGTACACGCGCAAATCGTACGAGGCCGTGATCCAAGCCCGCGCCCAGAACATGGAGCGGGTGAACAAGCTGCTATTAATGACGGCGGTCCTCTTCACTGCCCTTGCATATGGTGCCTCTCAACTCGTCTGCCTACAGGAAGTTGGGTCTTGGCAGCT
>CAIWOY010000032.1 GCA_903914415.1 uncultured Phycisphaerales bacterium
CGCAGGACTTCGGCTTCCACGAGCGTGCCTCGCGCGGCGCCCGACGCGTCACTCCTCTGCCGTAGACAAAACCAGTTGCAGCAGATGAAACGCGCCGACCAGGACCGGAAACGCCGAGATCGCCACCGCCCACCGTGCGAGCTTGAGCCCGGTCGCGTGATTATGGCGGCCGACGATCTCGCACACCACGACGACGAACGCGAGCAGGATGAACTTCAGGAGGATGATCCCGCGCACGTCGTGGCTCCGCAGGATCCAGTCCGCGATCGCGTTCACCTCCCGGCCGCCGGCCTGCAGGATGAGCCACGTAAACACCACGTCCATCGACGACAGGAACACGTACCACAGGTACGGCTGCGGGTAGAGCGTGCCGCCCGCCCAGCGGGGCCGCGGGCGAGTGTCGGCCAGCGAAGCGGTGGGCGCAGCGAGGTCCGCCGCAGCGGCGTCTCTGTTCGCCGTCGCCGACCGGGATTGGGGATGGCTGGCTGCGTCCGGCACGCCCGTCTCCGGCACGTCACGCTCTGGGTAGTTTATCGGCGGCCGCCGCGAGCCGCCCAGCGCCAACCGGCATAATCGGGGCGGCCGGGCATGGCTACATTCTCCGTACTGCAGATGGTCCGCATTTTCTCGGCACCAGAGGATTATCCGGCCGCCTACGGCCGATCCCGGCGCGCCGGGCAGGTCGGTCGCTGCATTCACGGGGCCGGCCGCCACATTGGGGTTGCGAGCATGGGCGCGCCGGCCGGACCGAGCCTCGTGGGCCAAGCGCCGGTTGGGTGGCGGCGGGAGCGCGGTAGGGTTGCCCGGCCTCGTACAGGCGCCGGCGGTCTTCAATCTCGCGCCAGCGACGACTGCCCGGCGTCCTGCGCTGCGGCCAGCGCTCGTCCGACGGTTTCGAACGCCTCGGGGAATCGGCCGGCCGCCGCGTAGGCCACGGCCAGCGTATCGAGTACATCCGGCCGCTGGTGCAGGGCCTCGTCGTACTGCTCCGCCGCCTCACGCGTCTGCACGCGCGCCGCAACCACATCTTGAACAACGGCGGGTGACGGCGGATCGTGCGACGTGCGGCGCGTACGCGGCGTGGCGGCATTCTCGACTCTGGCCAGGGCTGACACAACGCGGATCGGCGCTGCGCGCCCGCGGCACAGAGAAGATCTCTCCGGCGGCGTCCGCGGAACACCCGGTGCTTGCGGACTCGCGGCGGATCGCGCACGATGCGCCATCGAGTACGCGCGACCGAGGGAGTGTCCGGCTACCTGGTGGAGCCCGCGGTCTTCAAAACCGGCGTGGCGCGGCACCCAAGGACAACACCCCACACGAGTTAGGCGAATCCGCCGAACACGTCTTGGCGTCTTGCTTGGCTTTTTTGGAACGCGAGCGGCCTGACCTGGCCGCGATCGTGCGACGCTGGGATTCTCTCCCGGACGCGGTCCGCGCGGGCATCGTGGCGATGGTGCAGGTTGCGCATGACAGTGCGACCACCCGGTAAGCCGTAGGCGGCCGGCAAACGTCGCCGTGTACGGACGTGGACCCCTTATCAAACGTCTAAAATCCGCGTATGCTGCGCACGCGACAGCGGGTGACGGCCTCATGAACCGCCAAGCGTCGCCCGGCTCGCCGCGCGTACCGCCGGCGGCGAGTTGGGTGACGGCCCGCAGATAGGCGGTACATCATGCCGAAGCGTTCCCCGCGACGTGGTGAGGCAACGCGCAAGGTGGAAGCGCCGTATCGGCTCGATGAATTGGTCTGGAGAGATGCCGGGCACGGCCGGGGGATGAAGCGCTCGGCGACGCCCGAACCGGGGGAACCGACGCGCAAAGACATCGTTCTGAAGTACGCGGTGAAGCGCGCATGGGGCGCCGACCCGGACGAAAAACTCCTCGCAGAAGAGCTGGCGGAACTGCGCGACTTTAAAGAGTTGACCCAGCTGCGTGGCGTGCGCGACGACAAGGGAAAAGCCCGGCGACGCCGACGGCGCGCGAAGCGCGACAGGCCGACGGCCCCGGCGCCTCGGCCCCGCGCGCCGGCACCTGGAGTGGATGCCGTCGTGCCGAGTAAGTCTGCCGCATTTGCGTCGGCGTGCAAGGGTCCGAGCCCATCCGTACTGAAGGCCTTGAGGGTGATTCGCGAACGTCCGAATGGCATCACGGGAGAGGCACTGGCTGGGAAGATCGGCATAGGTTACGAGGGATTCAAGTCACGCGTAGCGCCCATTCTCAAAGAGATGGGGGTCAGGAACTTCCGCGACTGCCCCCGAGAAGGTTGCCAGGGCTACTACTTCCCCGAAGAGCGTGCCAGCGGTGCTGGTAGCGCCACGTAGCGCGCTACGTAGCGCTACCTTGCGTTCGCCCGCGGGCGCTGGCACTTATAAACATGTGAATAGCCCGCCCACGATTACGCGACCGGAGCAACTCGCCGTTAATGCTCGGGACGCGGGGGCGCTGCTGGGGATCTCCCGAGCTCAATTCTTCAAGCTCAAGGCTCAAGGCAAAGTGCCGCTTCCGGTCCGGATGGGGGTCAACGCGCCGCGCTGGCGAGTCGCGGAGTTGCGGGGTTGGGTGGCCGCTGGTTGCCCGGATCGCCAGACCTGGGAACGGTTGAAGCTCGCCCAGAAAGGGGTGTGACGATGTTAGGTGACAAGCTGGTGTGCTGTTGCTTCGACGGAAAGAAACACGCGCTGGGCGAGTGTCCGCATGTTCGGGTGGCGAACGGCGATATTCGCTGTGCGTTCTGCAAGCAATGGACCCGGGCGCACCTCTGCAAGCGCCTGATGTTCCCACGGGCCGGTGTGAAGTTCCCGCAAGTTGCGATGTTCGCTCCAGGGTTGAACGTCTACATCTGCCCGGCGTGTTACGACGGTCAGTACCGAAAATCCGTGGGCCACGAGGACAGGATCCTAGCGTTTGGCCGGCGACTCAAGGCAGGCGTCCGGGAGCTCTGCCCTGAGATCGACGTCGACGCCTACAAGTTTCCGGGCCAAGCAAGCGACCAAGCGCCGACGGTGGCTACCGACAAGTGACGCGGGGCGCTGACATTACGAAACCCGCGCACCGGTTCTACTGACCGGCGCTGACTGAGGACGGAGAGCGACCGATATGGCGAGCGCGAGCCTCGATCCGCTGTGGGCGGCCGAAGAGCTGACCGTCTCGCGCGACGGGTACGAACTCACCGCCAGCTACAAGGTGCTCAACTGCGCGAGCCTCGAGGAGGCGCTGCTGACCGCGCCGAAGCGCGGGACCGCACCGCCTGGGCACGCGAACCTGCTAATCACGGACGCGACCGCGAAGTGGGTCGAGCAGGCCAGGGGGCGGGCCGACGTGCACGTGAAGGCGGTCAGCGGCCAGCACGCGAGCAGCGATTGGGTGCAGCGCATCCGCTGGTCGATCGGCACGGCCAGCCAGCGCATCACAAAGGACCGCGACGGCTACCAAATCGGAGCGCTGGAGTTTTGGAGCATCCTCCAGCCGGTTGGCGACCCCGCTCCGAAGGTTGCGGAACTGTACGACCAGGATGCGGAGCTTTGTACTGAGGTGCTGGTATCCACGGTGGAACTGGAAGTGCAGATGCCGCTCTCCGCGGCGTGGGACCCGGCCGTGGCCGTGCAGATGCAGATGAACCCGTGCAACCAGAGCGATTTCCTGGTAGGCGGGAAGATCATCCCCTCCGAGTGCGGATTCTATCACGGCGCCGAAGCCGAACCGGACGGCGAAAACCCCAGCTACTACCGCGTGACGCACCGGTTCTCAATCGCGCGGCAGGCGTTGACCGCGGGCGTCACGTACAAGCGCCGCAAGGGAGCGGGATGGACCGATGACGACTTCGAGGCGTGGGGGAAGGACTACATCCCGGCGCGCTGGGGGCAGTATCCCGTGCGCAAGCTGGTGAAGACGGTTGATCCGGACTATCCGAATGGTGCGCGCCGGGCCGCCCCGGAACTGAAGTTCATGGTGGTCTTTCCAGCCTACGGCGTGTCGGACTGGGGCGTGCTGGGAATCCAGCCGTGAGCGCGCGCGAGCGACGAACATGAAAGGGAACGGCTATGACTGCACCGAGCGTGCAAGAACTTCGAAGAGCGTGGTCAGGTGACTCGGCAACGGCGCCGGGGCAGGGCGTGACTGGCGGGCGCATAACCGAACTGGTGGCGACGATCAGCGCTGGCCGGGTTGACGACGCCACGCGGACGATTCGCGACGTTGCGGTGTTGGGCCGGGTGTCAGCGAACCGGCGCCGGTACTCCGATCAGGCGTTGCAAGACGCGGTGCGCCTGCTGGACGGTGCCAAGGTCTACTTGAACCACGCGGACAACCTGGGACGGCGTGACGTGCGCGACTACGCCGGCCGCCTCAGCGGGCTCTACCTCGACGGCGACAAGGTGCGCGCACGCGAATTCCACGTGGTCAACGAGGCGCACTGGCCGCTGTTGCGGACGGTCGAGACGGACCCGGCCGCGTTCGGCATGTCGATTGACGCGGATGGTGATACCCGGCCGGGGGGCAACGGGTTGACTGAGGTGACGCGCCTGACTTCGGTCAACTCGGTCGACGTCGTCTCGGCGCCCGCGGCTAACCGCACGATGTTCGAATCCGCGGACACGGGCGAGGGCCCGTCGTTCGCGGAGCTTGAGGCGGCCTGGAGGGCTTAGTGCCGCTCGTGCCCGGGATCTTGAAAAACGCCCGGCGCTGGACTGGAGACACCGGGCAGAAGTCGAAAGCTCAAATGTGCATCCCCATCATACCGATTTGGCGCTCGGTCGCAACACCTGACCAGTTCGTAAAGAACCCGGCGATGCGGTTTCCCTGGCCGCTGGGCGGCGCCGCGGCCGCGTCTGGGGTGTCGGGGGGTGGGGCAGAAGCCGTCTGCGGGGTTCTCGCCGTGATTCGTGACGATCGCGACTTCGTCGTGCGTCTGCGGCCCGTGCCGCCCGGCCGGGACGTGCTCGGGCGGGAGCCAGCGTACCGCCTCAAGATCGCGCTGAAGCGACTGTGGCGGGCGTATGGACTGCGGGCGGTGTCTGTCAGAACTACTCCAGATGGGGCGGAGAGGTCCGCGGCCGAAGCGCACAAATTGGTTACACCTGCGGAGGGGCCGCGGCGATGACGGTCGTCAACTACGGCAAGCTCCCCGTCGCGGTTCTGACCGCGGCTCTGTCTGAGCTGTCCGCCGCCGAGCTTTCTGTGTACGTCGCCCTTGCGATTCACCTGAATGGCGCCAACTGGACAGCGCGGCCAAGTCTCCCGACGCTGGCCGAGGTGACGGGGCGGTCCCGCAGCACGGTTTGCCGGGCCTTGGTCAAGCTCGCTGGCCGCGGAGTAGTGCGTCCGAAGCCAGGCGGCGGGCGTGGCCGAACCACAGAGTACGTGCTGGAGACCGATCCGGCCACCATCGCAAACGGTGTCACCCTGAGTGACACGGTTTCGGGCGGGAAACGGTGTCAACGGCGCGCGGAAACGGTGTCAAATTCGGGGCTAAACGGTGTCACGTATGGTGACACCCCATCAGCAGAACAGCATGAACAGCACCCCCTAACCCCCTTCTGCGAGCCAGGACCTGGCCGGCCCACCGGCGATAGAGGCGGGGGGGATTCAACGCGACCAGATCAGGACGGCAAGACGGACGGCCTACGGATCGTCGGCCGGCTGATGCGGTACGGCGTGTCGCCGCACAGGGCGCGCGAACTTGCGGGCCACGTCACACCCGAAGCGGTGGATGGTGTGCTCGGCGAGTACGATCAGAACGACCTGACCGAGCCGGGTTGGATCGTCAATCGACTGACCAACGCGGATGAAGCCGAAACCTATCGGAAAACGGGCCTGCTCGCGAGGGAGCGCCAACGCCGTGCGGCAGAGGCTGAACAGCGACGACTCGCGATGGAAAAGGCCAACGACCTGAACGCACAGCGCGAACGCGCGCAGACCGCGGCCGATTTCGCCGCGATACCAAATGAGCAACGGGCCAGCATCGTTGACGAAGCGATGCGCCGACTGCCGGCTTCGATTCGTGAGGCTGTGTACCCGGCGCACCCGGAGAGTTCGCGATCGCTGACAACCGAAGCCGTGAAGGTGTGGCGCGAACGGCAAGCGGCTGGCGACGGGCAGCGATCAGGCCAAGCGGGGAGCCAAGCAACCGAACTGGCGGTAGTCAAGTGACGCCGGGCACACGAGTTACAGCACACGCGCACCGGTTGCCCAAACCGGTGAGTGCGAAATCGGGAGGGATTTATAGTTGCCCGCGTCGTCGATGCGTGGCATGGTGTAAGGTGGGCGCCGGGTGAGCGAACACCCGACGCCCGGCCGACCGCAGACGGTCTGCGAACGGCGACCCCATCATATCGCACGCGAGGTTTCACGCCATGAGAACGAGCGACGGACGCGACGGGGACTGCTGTGCACCGTTCAACGCAGAGCGGGAGTTGCGAAAGCTGGTGATGGAAATGCTCACGCCGGTGCTGCAAGCCCTGACCGTAGAGGAGCTGGCCGCGCTGCGGAGGAAGTTGGCTGAGCTTGTGGCGGACCGTCAACCCGGGTCGGGCAGCGATTCGGCGGCGCGGCGCGCCGAACACCTGAGACTCGTACCGGCCGCGACGGTCGCGCGGAAGAGGCGTGAGAGGACAGGAGCATGAACGCACTCGTACTCACGATCGCCGAAGCCGCGGAGTGGCTGGGCATTGGCAAGCGGTCCGTCTACAAGCTCGTCAACGCGAAGCGGCTCAAACGGGTAGACTTTCCCGGCGGTGGCCTGTGCGGGGTGTCCGTCTTTTCGGTGCTCGACTACGTGGGGGCCCCGGAGTCGGCCTTTTCTGGCGCGATATCGCACGCGTTGGCGCAGGCACGAAACAGCGCGGAGCCGTCGTCAAGCGCCGCGCGTGGCGTGGCGGTGCCCGCGAGTGTCGAAGCGCCGCGCCTTACGCTTCCCGCGCCCGTGGCTCGCGCGCGAGGTCAGAGAGGATCGGGCGCGGAGGACTGGTACGCTCGAGCCGTCGCGCAGGCCAGAGGTAAGTTGGCACAGCCGAGGAAGGTGGCAAGCCATGAAGCGTGAACGCCAAGGCTTCCGACTGTTCAAGGCGTGCGTCACGGACGTGGTGCCCGCTCGAGCGACAATCACCGCGGATGGGAACGGGAAAGAACGCCAGGCCCGCTGGAAAGACACGGGGGGCGGGGCGCACACCGCACGCGTCATCGTCGCAAAGAAGGGCAAGCACGCCGGAGCGGATCTGATCGTCACTGAGGCGGCGACGTGGTACATGTGGTTTCGTGACCAGCTCGCCGTGCCGCACAAGTGGCCGGCGTTCGCGTCGCACGCCGCGAGCGCAGAACTCGGCCGGAATCTCGTGTTGCTTGTGGCCTACCACAAATCCTCGGGTGGACAGACGGACCCTGCGCTGACTGACTGGCTTGCTGGGCTGTCGCCGGCGTGGCGGGACAAACTCGTCAAGGTCGGGCTGCTCTCCCGCGAGCGCGTCGCGGTTGCGAAGGCGATCGGCGAACACGTGGCCGACTGGCGCGCGGCGCTGCTCGCCAAGGGCACGACGCCCACGCACGCGGACCTTGTGACCGGGCGGGCGCGGAGGATCATCGACGCGTGCGGCTTCACGCACTACGCCGACGTCGACGCGGACAAGGTGATGACGTACCTTGACGGACTGCGGCAGGATACGGAAGCGCGGCGCGGCCTGAGCGCGCAGACGTTCAATTTCTACGTGGCCGCGCTCAAGGGCTTCTGCCGGTGGATGGTCCGCGGCCGGCGGGCGACGGAGAATCCGGTCGCACACCTGGACGGGCTGAACGTCCGCACAGATCGCCGCCACGATCGGCGGGCGCTGACCGTCGCGGAGCTTCACAAGCTGCTGGACACGACGGACGCCGGCCCGGAGCGGGGCTGTATGACCGGCGCCGAGCGGGCGATGATGTACCGGCTGGCGCTCGAAACCGGGCTCCGCGCGAACGAGATTCGCACGCTGACGCGCGGATCGTTCAAGCTGGACGGCACCGAGCCCACGGTGACGGTGGCCGCGGCGTACAGCAAGCATCGTCGCGAAGACACGTTGCCCTTGCGGGCTGAGCTGGCGGCCGAACTCTGCGACTTCCTGGCGGGGCTGGCACCTGCAGCGCAGGCGTTCCGACTCCCCGCGGACGGGCACAAGGCGGCGAGCATGTTCAACGCGGACACCGAGGCGGCCGGCGTGGTCCATGTCGATGACGCCGGGCGGTACGCCGACTTCCACGCTCTGCGGCACACGTTCATTACGAACCTCGCGAACGGCGGCGTGCATCCGAAGATCGCGCAGGCGCTTGCCCGGCACTCGACTATCACGCTGACGATGGACCGCTACTCGCACGTGGTCCGCGGCGACCAAGCGGCGGCACTCGCCGCGTTGCCGGACCTGTCGGGGCCGGCCCGCCAGCAAGGCCGCGCGACCGGCACGGATAATGCCCGCGCGACCGCGCCGGGTGCCGATCCGCACTTGGCGTCTTGCTTGTTGCTTTCTGGGCGGCGCGGGGTTAACAATTTGGACTCCGGTGGACTCCGGGCAGGACGCCAGTGCGCTACAGGAACCCCGGGAAGCGTAGAGCAAAACGCGAATTCGCCGAGAAAAACGGCACTTGGGAGTGTCCGGCTACCTGGTGGAGCCCGCGGTCTTCAAAACCGTTGAAGGGCTGTACAAGCAGTCCTTGGTAGGTTCGATTCCTATCCACTCCCGTCCCGCGAGAACGCCCTATAATCAGGTTGCCGCGCGATCCGCGCCGCCGGCCAGTTTAGTTGGCCGCCGGGCAGCCGATGGTGTATACTTAGGGGTGCCGGTGCGGCTTGTCGCGCGTAGACCGGGCCGGCGGACGACGGTTCGCTGCTAAGCTCTTTTACAACACGGACTTGACGCCAATTTGGGGGCGATCGGCTTCGACCGGGCAGGTTGAGGTCGGGGTGGCGTGTCGAGGTTGTCAGGCGGCCTCGTTAAACACCTGGCGAAACCCTAATGTGCCAATGATGGCTACAGAATGGCAGCCTAGTAACTAGGTGCCCGTCGGTCCGCAACACCTGCTAGCGGGTACCGACGCAAACAGCAGGCTGGCCCGCATGCACCGGCTTCGGCCGGTAGCCTGGCGACGCGCGGGCGAGAAAAAGCCGGGCTCGGCGACCGGGTGACCCGTCGGCGGGTCTGCCGCGAGCTTCAAGCTGTCGAATTCGCCGAATACACACGTAGAGGCCCCGGCTGAAATGCTTCGGGACGCGGGTTCGATTCCCGCCGCCTCCATTCTCATTTCGCGCGCGGACGCGACGGCGCCAAGCCCTGGGGGGACAGGCGACGGGGGCCAAGGCCGCCAAGAGTGCCAAGCGGTTGGCATAGGTCCGGATAAAAACACATCCCGGAGCGTGCGGCGGGGAAGTGTGCCAAGAATGCCAAGGTGTGTACCCCCCCTTGGCACACCTGATTATCCGGACGTATAGGGGTGACAAGGTAGCAAGGCGACAAGGTAACAACGGGGGTGGGTCCGTCGTCGGAGCTCGGGGTTTAGGGGTCGGCACGCAGGCACCAGGTATCAGCGGTCAGCTTCCGGCAGTCAGAACCAAGCCGTCAGCTCTCAGCTTTCAGCCGGACCGGCGGCCGCGGGCGCACGGAGAATCCGCGCCCGCTAGACTAGATATTATAGATCAAAATCGAGGGCGGCGCGGAGGAAAACGGGCGGTCTGCTGGAGTTCGGCGGATTCTGGCGGCGGGTGCGCGAGATTGGCGGCGGATGGCGGAGATTCACCGCGAGGAACAGAAGGACGCGAAGGACGGACCAAGCGTCAACGATCGATGCTCCCGACTGACGCAAACCGAGGGCGGGCGGGGCGGAAAGCGGAGGGCGGATTCGGGGGCGGCGGGCGAGGGTCGGCAGGCGGTCGCGGCCGGCACGACGAGGGTCAGGCGGGGAGCTTGATCGCGGTGCGGGCGCCGGAGGATTCATTGACGACGATGAGCTCGCCCTGCGGGCCGATAGCCAACTGGTGGTTGGCGTTGAGCAACTCGAGCCCGTAGACGGTGCCGTCGGGGGCCACGTCAACGTTCAGCTCGTCGCTGATCCGGAGGGTCTCGACCTCGGCGGACTTGTCGCGCAGGTGAATATACGCCACGTTGTAGCGCGGATCGTAGGTAAGTCTCACGGGCGTGCCTCCTCAAAAGAAG
>CAIWOY010000033.1 GCA_903914415.1 uncultured Phycisphaerales bacterium
CGGCTTTGACATCACCCAGAGTGCCCCGTTCGTGATCAACATTGCTGTCAACAGCCCGACCAGCAATCCGTTGGGAACAATCTTCTTCTATCGGGTCCAATGATACTCCACGCCGCTGCGGCACTCGGCATCCGTCCGCACCCACAGCGTAAGGAAAGCAATATGACCGACACCGTTACACTCACCCTCGACCGCGCCTCGGCCAACGACATTCTGACCGACCTCGGCCAGCTCCCCACCAGCAGCGGCGCGTGGCCCCTGATGATGAACATCAAGCAGCAGATCGACAGCGTTACGGCGGCGCCGGCGGCGGAAACTGCGGCCCCCGAGGAAGCTCACGCGGCGGCCTAAGCCGGGCTGGCGTTGCTGCGTTTTTCTTGCTAAAAGGCCCCGAACTGAAAAGGCGAGCAAGTAGAACGTGACAACGCCGACCGCCCTCACCTATAATTCGTACGTCACCCAGATGGGGACGATGGCCGTTATCAATACGGTCACAATCACGAATTCCGAGTACAACCAGATTGTTGTGGGCGCTGACTCCGTCCCGACTTCGGCCACGTCCCCGTTCAACGACTTGATCCCCCAGATGCTGAATTACGCCGAGCTGCGCATTCAGCGGGATCTTGACCTGCTTCCGTCACTGACGAACAGTTCGTCATACTCCATCGCGTCCGGGTCGAACTCGGTATCGATTCCCACAAGCTCCTTTGTGACTGTCCAGACGATTGGCGTAGTATCGGGCACGGCCACTGTGCCATTGATCCCGACGACCAAGGAATTCTTGCAGAACGTGTACAATGACTCTTCGTCGACTGGCACGCCGGCATACTTTGCAATGGTCGGTGGAGACCTCGCCTCCGGGGGCCTGAACTACAACAACATTCAGTTCGGGCCCTACGCCAGCGCGACATTTGGCCTGAGCGTTACGGGCACCGTCCGCCTCGCGTCCCTGTACCCATCGGTCGGGTCGGACGGGTATCCCACAGTGGGCACCGGGACCACGTTCATCAGCACGTACCTGCCAGACCTCCTGATTATGGCGTCGATGATCTACCTGAGCGCCTACCAGAGGAATTTCGGCGGCGCCGGCAATGACCCCCAGATGCCGGGCACGTACGAGACCCAGTACCAGACGCTGCTCAAGGGCGCGATGGTCGAGGAGGCCCGCAAGAAGTTCAACTCCGCCGGCTGGACGCCGCTGTCGCCCGCCGCCGTCGCGTCGCCCTCGAGGTAGCCCGGCGTGCCCTTTGCCAGCCTGAAGCTCACCCCCGGCGTCAATGAGGACATGACGCCCGCCCTTAATCAGGCGGGCATCTCGTACAGCAACTTCATCCGCTTCATCCCGGACGGCCAGAACAGCGCACTGCCCCAGAAGCTGGGCGGGTGGACTGCCTACGCGCAGCCAATGACGGCCATTGTCCGGGCCCTGTGGGCGTGGGAAGATACCGACGCCAACGCCTATCTGGCGGCCGGGACGCAGAACGTCGGGTCGACCAGTTCCGCGGTACTCGAGGTGTTCCCCCAGTCCGGGGGCCAGAACACCATCACGCCCCAGTCCACGACTGCCGCGAGCGTGACGCCCGCCGCCTCCTCGACGGCCGGCAGCAGCTTCATCACGATCACCGACGCCACTACGCCCGGTATCACCAGCTACGACTCGGTGTACATCGCGACGCAGATTTCCATCGGCGGCGTCGTGCTGTTCGGCCTGTACGCCGCAGACTCCGACGGGTACGCGAACCTAACCTCCTACGACGTCCAGTCGACGAATGTTCTGGGCGCGCCGCAGCCGGCGACATCGTCCTCGAGTTCGCCAGTTCTGGCATCC
>CAIWOY010000034.1 GCA_903914415.1 uncultured Phycisphaerales bacterium
ACCGCCGCCAGCACGAAGCGATTGTCGCGCAACGTATTGCGAAGAACGGCAAGAAGTTGGCCCGGGAACGCACGGGCATCCGCGGGCATCCGTGGGCATTTGAAGGGGCACGAAACGGGGAGAGTTTCCCCGCTGCTTTCGTGAGCGTGGTCACGCTGTCTGATGGCGGTGGGATCACGTATTCTGAGGAACTGCGGCGGGAGCCGAGCGAGTTGCGGAGCGTCTGAGGCGGGCGCGCCCGCTCGCGTTGTGAGGCCGGTTTCAGAGCGCCAGCGCCGCAGAACGCCCGCCAGCGCGAGATTCCACGGCCACGGTGCCTGGCGTTGTGCCTCCAGCAGGGCGTGGTGGCGGGCACGATGAGGCACGGGCACGATGAGGCTAGGCGGGCAGGCGGGATGGGTCTAAACTTAGGGACCGGGCACGGCCATCGCGGTCGGCGCTCGTCCTTCGGAGGCCGCCCATGAAGACCTGCTTCCCGCTTCGACATCTCGCCCTCACCCTGGCGACGCTGTTCATGTGCACGTGCACGGTCGTCGCCCGCGGTCAGTCGCCCTCCTCCGCGACCCCGGACTTGTCCTCAGGAGCACGCGCGCGTCTCGAATCCGCGGCGGCCGACCCTTCGCTGCCGGCATGGCAAAGCGAGTTCATGCGCTCGTTGGCAGCGGGCGAAGTGGCGTCGATGGCCGGCGGAGCCGCCGCCTCGCCCGACCGGGCGCAGAGCGCTGAGGACGGCACGTGGTCGCGTTTCGACGTTCGCGAGCGCTACGGCCTGAGCGCCATCTACGATTCCGCGCGCAACCGAATGATCGTCTTCGGAGGCTGGAACGGAAGTACGGCCTACAATGACGTCTGGGCGCTGTCGCTTTCGGGATCTCCAGCCTGGTCGGAGCTTATCCCGTCGACGCTTGCCGCCCCCTCCGCCCCCTGCCCGCGCTATGGCCACAGCGCCATCTACGATCCCGTGGGGGACCGCATGATCGTGTTCGCCGGCATGAACTATGGGAGCCGCATGGGGGAAGTCTGGGAACTCGATCTCTCCGACACGCCGGTATGGCACGCCGTCAGCGTGACCGGGGGGGGATTCCCGCTGCGGGCGTATCACAGCGCGATCTACGATCCCGTGGGCGCCCGCATGATCGTGTTCGGCGGATCGGGGAACTCCGGAAGCCTGAATGACGCCTACGCGCTGTCGCTGTCGGGATCCCCGACGTGGACGACGCTCACGCCCACCGGCACGCCACCGCAAGCGCGGTATGCGCACAGTGCGGTCTACGATTTGGTGCGCGGCCAGATGCTGGTGTTTGGTGGCACGAACGGCGGCACGAACTTCAACGACGTCCAGGCGCTGTCGCTATCCGGCACGCCAGCGTGGACGGCGCTCGCACCCGCCGGAACGCCGCCCACGGGGCGCTATGGTCAGTTCGCGGTCTACGACCCGGCGCATGACCAGATGGTTGTGTCCTGCGGCCGGATCAGCGCAGGGAGTTACCTGAGCGACACATGGGCGCTGTCGCTGGCGAGCCTGACGTGGTCGCAGACCGCGCCTGCCGGCACTCCGCCCGCGGCGCGCTACCTGGGCGGCGCGATCTACGACCCGGCGAACAGCCGCATGGTCGCTTTCGCGGGCGCGGTGGGCGGCCGCAGCCAGAACGACGCGTGGTCCCTTTCGCTGGGGGATGCGCCGGCGTGGACGGCGCTTCTGCCCGCGCCCATGGCGCCCGGCAACCGCTACGGCCACTCGACGATGTACGACCCAGTGCGCGGCCGCATGATCGTGTTCGGAGGCTGGGACGGGAGCAACGCGTGGAACGACGTGTGGTCGCTCTCGCTGGTCGGCGCCCCCTTGTGGTCGCAGTTGACGCCGAGCGGAACCCCGCCCATTCCGCGCTATGGCCACAGCGCCATCTACGATCCCGTGCGTGATCGCATGCTCGTGTTCGGGGGGTTGGGTGGGCCTGGGCCACTGCAGGACTTCTGGGCGCTGTCGCTGTCGGGCCCGCCGGCGTGGACGCTGGTATCGGACTACAACTACCCGGTACAAGCCCGAGTGGGGCACTGCGCCGCGTACGACCCGGTGCGCGATGGCATGATCGTGTTCGGGGGCTGGGACGGGAGTTCCACCTGGTACAACGACGTGTGGCAGACGCCGCTGTCGGGGGGAGTGGGTTGGAGCGGCAGGGACTCCAAGACCAAGCCCGACCCGCGGTGCTACGCCAACACGATCTACGATGCGGTGCGTGACCAGTTCGTCGTGTTCGGTGGCTGGGACGGAAGTGCGGCCCACAACGACGTGTGGGCGCTGTCCGGCGCGGGCACGCCTGCGTGGTCGCAACTCTTCCCTGCGGGGACGTCGCCGGGCGCGCGCTACGGCGCGAGCGTGATCTGCGATCCGGTGCGCGAGCGAATGGTGATCTACGGAGGCACACCCAACGGCGTGAATGCGCTCGGCGACCTCTGGGCCATGTCGCTGGCCGAGACGCCCGAGTGGTCGTTGCTGGTTCCGGCCGGGACACTTCCGTCGCCGCGATTCGAGAGCGGCGCGGTGTACGACACGGCCAACGACCGCGTGGTGGTATACGGGGGCTTCTACGCTCGGGCGTACTCGGATGAATGGATGCTGCAGTTCGTCCGGCCAGGCCTGGGGGTCAGCCCGGAGGTCGGCCCGCGGGCATCCGTCGCGGGCGTGCGCGCGGTTGCCCCGAACCCCGTTCGCGGAACGACGACCGTGAGCTACTCCATCGCGCGTGCCGGTTACGTCCGGCTGGGCGTCTTCGACGTGAACGGACGCCTCGTGCGCCGACTGCTCGACGCGACCCGCCCAGCGGGCGAAGCCACGGTCACCTGGAACGGCGAGAACGACGCCGGCGCGAAACTGGGCGCTGGAGTGTATTTCGTGCGCCTGACGGGGCCCGGAGTCGACCAGTCGCGGCGGGTGGTTCTACTGCGGTGATGTGGAACGACCCTGAGTCAAGTCGATAGTTGGTTCTCCTGGCGGCCACCCGAGCGGGGTGGCCGTTGGGTTGGTACGCCCCGCATGGGCCGCTGACTTGGAGGTAAAAGCCCTCCGAGGACTTGGTCACAGGGACTCAAGGGATCCGCAAGGGCGTGACCGTGAGGGAACGTCCGAAGGAAGCGGGGAACGAACCGACGGGCCGACGAACAGAAACCGGATACGAGGCGAGGCCGACCAGGGTGGGCGGGCCAGTGACCGCGCAACTCTCGTGACCAAACGTCGCCCCCGCGCCTCGTGCAGTACCGCGCACAAGCGCAGGGCGAAGTGAAGAGCGGGGAAGGTGCCCCGATCAGCGTGACGTAAGTTGGTGCGCCGCCTAGGACTTGAACCTAGAACCTACTGATTAAGAGACCCTGACCGCCGCCAGCACGAAGCGATTGTCGCGCAACGTATTGCGAAGAACGGCAAGAAGTTGGCCCGGGAACGCACGGGCATCCGCGGGCATCCGTGGGCATTTGAAGGGGCACGAAACGGGGAGAGTTTCCCCGCTGCTTTCG
>CAIWOY010000035.1 GCA_903914415.1 uncultured Phycisphaerales bacterium
GGTCCTGACGACCGCCGGGCTGGCGCTCAGCTACACGCCCAACTTGCCGGCGGGCGCGACCACGATCCTCCTGGCCGGCGCCCTCTACGTGGTGGTGGTCATCGGCAGCCGGTTGCCGACGGCGCTGCGCCGGGCCCGCGCCTGATGCCTGCGCGGGCCACGGCCGCAGTCCGCGCGCGGGGTACCTGACCTCGTCTGGCTTCGTGGTGTTCGCGCGCTACGGCTGCGCGACCGGTTCCTTCGTCAGCCAGTGCTGTACCGCCTGGATCAGCCGTCCGCGGTCGATCGGCTTGGTTAGAAAGTCGTCGCACCCTGCGGCGAGGCACTTTTCCCGGTCGCTGTTGCTCGCATGGGCTGTGAGGGCCAGGATCGGGCCGGTGTGGCCCTGGGCGCGCAGGAGCTGCGTGCTTTCGTAGCCGTTGAGGTCGGGCATCTGCATGTCCATCAGGATTACGTCAAAGGGCCGCCCGTCCGTCGAGGCCGCGGCGGCCAGCTCGATGGCCGCGCGCCCGTTGTCCGCCACCGCGGTTTCCGCGCCGGCGGTCGTCAGGAAGTGCACGATGAGGCGTTGATTGTCCGGACCGTCTTCCGCGATGAGGACTCGGCACGGCGACGGCAGCCGCAGCGCAGCCGCGGAAGACGCCCCGACGGCCCGCGCGGGCGCCCTCTGTCCCCAGGTCTTTTCGTCGACAAACTGGACCCCGTTCAGCGGCCCGGCGGGAATGCGGACGCGGAATACGCTGCCCTCTGCACGGCGGCTTTCCACGGCAATATCGCCGCCGAGCATCCGCGCCAGCCGCTGACTGACGGCCAGCCCCAGACCTGTCCCCCCGTACCGGCGGGTCGTCTCCGCGTCGGCCTGGACAAAGGGCTGAAAAACGCGTTCCACCTGCGCGTCCGTCATGCCGATCCCGGTGTCCACGACCTCGAATAGCACCTGTGGCTCGGCCGGCGCGTGGTCGTCGCGCGCCGGCGGACGGTCGAATGAGACGCGGACGCGGACAAAACCTGTCTCCGTGAACTTGAGCGCGTTGCCGACCAGGTTGACCAGAATCTGGCGCAGCCGCGTCGCATCTGTCTGAATTGTCTTCGGCACGGCGCCGACGCACTCGGCGCCGAAAGCCAGCCCTTTGCCGTCCGCCTGGGGCCGCATCAGGCCCACGACCTCCTCGACCAGCTCGGGGAGACGGCAGGGTCCGCGCGTGACCTCCAGCCGCCCCGACTCGATCTTGGACAGATCGAGGATGTCGTTGATCAGGCTGAGCAGGTGGCGGCCGCTGCGGCAGATCGTCTGAATCGCCTCTCGCCGTTTCGTTTCCGGCAGGTTCGGCTCCTGCAGCATTTCGGCAAAGCCGAGAATGGCCGTCATCGGCGTGCGGATCTCGTGGCTCATGTTGGCCAGGAACCGGCTCTTGGCCTGGTTCGCGGCCTGGGCCACGTCGCGGGCCGCGACAAGCTGGGCGTTAAGCTGGTACAGCCCGTCGTTGGCCTGTTGAAGCTGGCACGTGCGCTCCGCGACGACATACTCCAGGTCGGTCATCTTGGAACGTACCTGCTTCGTAAGCTGCCACTTGGCCGTCAACGCCGCGGCCAGTTGGCGCACTTCCGCGGGGTCGAAAGGCTTCTTGAGGATCAGCAGGCGGTCGGTCTCGCCGAGTTGCTCGACGACGTTTTCCCACGAGTAGTCCGAGTAAGCCGTGCAAATGACGGCTTGCAGGTCGGCGTCCTCCTCCCAGAGCCGGGCGATCGTGTGAATGCCGTCCCAGCCGGGCGGCATACGCACGTCCACGAACGCCAGCACGTACGGGCGCCCCTCCTCCAGCGCCTTGCGCAGCAGGTCGCGGCCTTCTTGGCCCTGATAAGCGGAATCGAGCTCAAACTGCTGCCGCACGCGCCGCCCCCGCGACGAATCCCCGAAGAGTGTTGCCTCGGTTTCCGCCAGCGCGGTCGCTTGCGCGGGGTTCGGCGGCGCGAGGATCTTGCGGAAGTCCTCGTGGATCGCCCGGTTGTCGTCGATCACGAGAATGCGCGTGCTGATGGCTTCGATGCGCTCACACATGGGCTGATTCTCCAACCCGCATGGGGATTTCGAACACGAAGGTTGCACCCTGGTTTGGGCCGTCGCTGCGCGCCTCCAGGGAGCCGCCGATCGCCTTCGCGGCCAGCGCGCTGTTGTGCAGCCCGACCCCGCGGCCGTCCTTCTTCGTTGTGAAGCCGTACTCCCAGATTCGCGCCAGGTCCTCCGCCGCGATGCCCACGCCGTTGTCGCGCACCTCGACCCGCACGAAGTCGTCGCCGTGGCGCGCCGCGCGAACGGTCAGGCGTTTGTCGGGCCGCCCGCTGTCCCGCAGGGCGTGCCGCGCGTTGCGGATCAGGTTCACCAGCACCTGGAGGACCATGTGCTTGTCCACCGTCACCACGGGCGCGTCCGCGTAGTCGCGCGCCACCGTCAGGCCGTGGCGCTCGAACGAGGCCGCGTTCATCTTCAGCACCTCGTCCAGCAACTCGGCGAGCGCGACCGGCTCCACGAGGGACAGGTTGCGCGCGTAGCCGGGCTGCATGTGGATGATGCTCTTGATGTGCTCGACGTTCTTCATGAGCGCATCGAGTTCGCCCAGAATCGCGCTCTGGTCGCTCGTCAGGTGATCGGCGAGTTGCCGGACGTAATCCGGCAACTGCCGGCCTTTATCGTCCGCGGTGACAAACGCGCCGAGGTCGTCGGCGTGCGTGCGCAGCAGATCGGCAACTTGCGTGAGACGCGCGACGCGCGACGCGCGGACCTTGTCGGCGACGAGCGTGGCCGACACGTTCAGGCTGTTCAGCACGTTGCCGACGTTGTGCAGGAC
>CAIWOY010000036.1 GCA_903914415.1 uncultured Phycisphaerales bacterium
TCGCCGCCGGCCTGCCGCCGGATGGCCGTCCCGTGTTCGTCTGGTCGCCGGCCACCGGCTGGCAGGACGCGGAAGGCACGCCAGCCAAGACCGCCGCCGGCGCGGTGCTGGGTCCGCCCCAGCCCCAAACGGCGCCGCAGCAGATCCTGGAGCTGCCCGAAGAGGCCATCTTCGTGCTGAAGGACTTCGGGTATTACCTCAACCAGCGCACGTTCGCGTACAGCGACCTGGTGACCGCCTGGCTGTCCGAGATCCGGGACGTGCTGGCCCACACGGGCCGAACCGTGATCTTCGTCGGCGTGGACTTCGAGATCCCGCCGGTGCTCCAGCACGAGATCACCAGCATCGACTTCAAGCTGCCGGACGACACGGCGATCGAGAAGGCCGTCAAGTACGTGGCCGAAGACCATCCGCTGGATGAAAAGGCACTGCCGGCGATCATCACCGCCTGCCGGGGCATGACGCAGCAGCAGGTCGAGGACCGCACCGCGCTGGCGCTGCGGAAATTCAAGAAGCTCAACGGCCAGGCTGCCCGGCTGATCCTCACCGAGAAGGCCGAGGTCATCCGCCGCACCGGGCTACTGGAATACCGCGACCCGCCCGCCGGCGGCCTGGACCTGATTGGCGGCTGGGACAACGTCAAACGGCACGTCCAGCTCGACAAGCCGTGCTTCGGGCCCGACGCCCGCCAGTTCGGCATCGAGTTCCCGCGGGGCCTGCTGCTCGTTGGCGTCTCCGGCGGCGGCAAGACGCAGATGAGCCTGTGCATTGCCAGCTACCTGGGCCTGCCGCTGATCCAGTTGGATGTTGGCAGCCTCATGTCCAAGTGGGTCGGTGAGTCCGAGCGCAACATGCGCGAGGCCATCCGGCTGCTGGAAGGCCTGGGCTCGTGTGTGCTCCAGCTTGACGAGATCGAGAAGGGCTTCGGCGGTGTGGGCGGTGAGCACGACGGTGGCGCCGCGCAGCGTAGCTTCGGGATCTTCCTGAAGTGGCTGAGCGATCGGTCGTGCCCGGTGTACATCGTCGCGACGGCCAACAACGTCCGGGCCCTGCCCGTCGAGTTCACGCGCAAAGGACGCTTCAGCGAGCTGTATGGCGTGTACCTACCCACGCACGCCGAGCGACAGGCGATCTTCGGGATCCACCTGAAGCTCCGCGGCCGCGATCCCCAGCAGTTCGACCTCGACCAGTTCGCCCAGCAAAGCGAGGCCTACACCGGGGCCGACATCAAGGAAGTCGTGCAGATGGGCCTGAAGCTGGCGTTCCACGCTGGCGAAAAGCTCACGAACGACCACCTGCTGGCGGCCATCCCCGAGATTCGGCCGCTGTCGAAGACCGACCCCGAGGCCGTCACGGAAATGACCCACTGGCTCAATGGCCACACCAAGCCGGCTGGTAACGGCCAACCCACCGCCAGCCTGCTCAATCCCGGCGCGCCGGGACGCAGGCGGCGCGTGACCGTCTGAGACCCCCGGTTTGATAGACACCAACCGCCGAGCCGATCCCCCACTGTCGTGCCATGCGCGTTGTCCAGGCGGACCACTCGCCTGACAATCAGCTCTCAGACGCTCCGTACCGTCCAGTCCATCTCACACCGCCATCAGCGCGGGGCGCGCGCTTTCATCAGATAGTGCACCGCGGCGGCGTGCCACACGATGTGGCGGATCATCACACCGAGCATCTCCCCGGCGTCCATCGAGTGACCGTACTCGAAGCGCTGCGCGAGGCACTCCTCCGGCTGCGCCTCGACCCAGCCGATGAACCGCTCGATGTCGGCGCGCAGCGTGTCGCGCACGCCGGCCGGCGCCGTGGGGATCGGCTCCGGAAACGTGAGCGCATTGCCGCTGACCGCGCCGGCGTGCAGGCGGAACACTTCCGCGATATGCCGCAGGTGCCAGGCTCGCGTGCCTGGCGCGGCCGGGTCACCCAGCTCGCTGGCACCGTACAGCTCGACGATGCGTCCGACAGACTCCCACGGATGCCCGACAGTAGACCGCAGGACCTCAATTGCGCTGCGCATAATGCGAACGTCCGCAGCGGCGCCGCCGACCACCCGAGCGCTGTGCGACGCGCCGGTTCGCGTCGCAGGCTAGGCGTCCCAGCGGGCCCGCCAGCCCTTGTACCGCACACTGGGCGATCCACAGGTCGCCTCTGGTTCCATTTCATAAGCGAGGAGAAAACGTATGTCCACGCTCACCGCGCCCGCGCCTATCAAGCAGGCCCACCCGCAGACTGACAACGAACCCATCAACCTGTTCCAGCTCGGCGTCCTGTTCGTCATCCGGGCCTCGTACTGGCCTTGCCGGGCCGGCAATGAGCCCGCCGAGCTGAACCTCACCACCGACCGCATCCAACGTCAGGCCATCGCCAGCTTCGGCACCAAGGACCTGATCGACCCCGAACAGGGCCGCAAGATCTTCAGCTTCCTCGAGCAGAAGGCCCGCCACGCCCTGGCCCGGGTCAGCCAGCCGTTCCCGGCCGCCGGGGCGCACTTCGTGCCCTGGCCGTACGCCTGCCAGCTGGCCGCAACGCTCGAGGCGCTGCGGGCCGAGTTCGACGCCGCGGTCGAGAAGTTCATCGCCGACTACTCGGCGCTGAAGGCGGCGTGGCAGGCCGCCCACCCCGACGTGCCCGACGCAGCCTGCCCGCCGGCGTGGGAGTTGCGCAAGCGGTTCGCGCTCGGCTGGCATTCGTTCAAGGTGTCGGGGGCCAGCGCCGCCGAGGTGGACGACATTGCGGCGGAAGTGCAGCGCCGGGAGGTTCAGGTCGAGCAGTTGGCGACCATGAAGGCCAACCTGGCCGCCGAGTGCCGGCAGTTCGTGCACGAGTACGTGCTGGCATTCCGCCAGGAGGTGGCCGCCTTCTGCGACCAGGTCATCACGGCCGGCGGCCAGGTGCACGGCAAGACGCTGCAGGCGATCCGCCGCCGGATCGACCACTTCCACGCCATGAACATCTTCGGCGACGCCGACACCGCCGCCCAGCTCCAGAAGCTCAAGGCCCAGATTCACGGCGTCACCGGCGAGGACCTGGCGGAGCAACCGGCGCTGGCCGAGAAGCTCAGCCAGGCCTGCGCGCTGCTGAAGCAGGAAGTGCTCGACCCGAGCAGCGTGTCAGCGCTCACGGGTCGGCTCAAGCGGCGGGTCGTGCTGGAGTAAATGCACACCGAGGGCGGACGTGGAGGCTGCGGCGCTCGCGTCCGCCCGATTACACGTTGGTGGCCGTTGACTCTCGCTCGCGACTGAAGCTATCGACGTACCACGTATGTCATCGCGAATGAAACCGACGACTCAAAGTGCGACCCTTCCGGCAAGCGGCCGTTCGTAGCAATCGCTTCCGCAATCGTCTGTAACCGCTGACTGCGCAGCGAATAGGTTTTCGCCTTAAAGACGTTCTGGAGCATCGGTTCTACGATATTGTAGAAATAGGACGGTCGCGGGCAATCGCGTCGCATTGCGGGAATGTGCACAACATAGATAAGTCCCAGCACTGCAGCGTGTGGGAGCCGCTTTCGCGCAGCGAGAAGCTGCTTTCGCAAATCCAGAAGTTGTGACTTCATTCTGGAGTTGTGCCACGGATACAGCGCTTTTGCCTCAATGACCTGACATGGGTAATCCGTCTTGCGGTCCTCCGCGATCTCATGGATAAGAATGTCCGGCCGTCGAAGGTCGCCCGGAGTCGGATAGCGCTCCTCGCCGCCTACAAAGCAGCCCTTGGGTACCAGGTCGCCCTCGTTCAGGGCAGCTCTCACCTCCGCGTTTAGCCAGAGTTCACAGGCTGGACCCCAAAGTGCGTGCGCTGTGTGCGAGGCGTTGGCCGACAGGCGGTTTTTCACGGCGTCCAGAATGCTCTCCGTATCGATGGGCGGCATTTGAGCCCTCGTGGGGTAAACGCTCAAAAGGACGAGATAAGCGCACAAACTCAGATTACGCAGGACAGGACGAAAGGAGAGAGTAATGTCCCACTACGTGGAATGCAAGCCGGGCTTCAAGGACCGCGACGCCCTCATCGAGGCGCTGGTCGCGGTCGGCTTTGCCCGCGGTCAGATCGAGGTGCATGAACAGGCCGCACCGTTGTTCGGCTACCGCGGCGACGAGCGCCCGCAACGGGCGCACATCGTTATCCGCCGGGAGCACGTTGGCCAGGCCGCCAACGATGTCGGCTGGGAGCGGCTGCCGGACGGCACGTACCGCGCCTGGATCAGCGAATACGACGCGCGGCACCGATTTGATCCGGCGCTGCAGAACCGCATCAAGCAGGAGTACGCGGTCGCCGCCGTGACCCGGCAGGCACGGGTGGTCGGCCGCACGGTCGACCGCCGCCAGCGTGAGGACGGCGCCATCGTGTTGCGGATCGCGGGCTACCGCTGACCCGTCCAGGCGTGGTGCTTCGCACGCACCAGTCCGCCTACGCAGGAGATCAACGGCATGAACACGTTTGCACACAAGCACGTCGAGGTCGTCGTCGCGCCCGATGGCGGCTGCACGATCGACGCTGTCAACTTCACGGATGCGAGCTGCACGCAGGTCACGCAGCAACTCGCCGCGGCCCTCGGTGGGCAGATCGTGACCGAGCGGCTCAAACCCGAGGCCGCGATCCGGCCGCCGTCGGCAAACGATCGCATGGAGGCCGCCCGATGAACGGCGCCAGCGCAAAACGCCCGGATGGACCCGAGACCACCCTCGAAATCGCGCCCGACGGCCGGATCCGCGGGCTGTGGAGCGACATGCTCGTGCTCCCCCAGCTCGGCCGCTGCACCGTGCAGCGCGTGAGTTATGTCGAGTTCAGCATGCGCCGCCAGTGCTGGTGCGTCCGCGAAGCCCGGCCGGCGAGCTGGCTGCGGCGCCTGCTACAGGCCCTGTTTGGCCGGCCGCTGGGGCGCACGCTGCACGCGGCACCGTCGCGTGAGCAGGCGCTGCGCTGGGAGGTGCGGCATTTCGGGCCCGGTCGCCCGGGCTGGCAACGCTTGAACGGCAGACGGCGTCCATGACGCATGTCCCCGGATAAAGCTGCGTGGTGCGCCGCCCTGGCGGTTCGCTTGCGCGACCGCTGGCCCCTGTTCACGCAAGCGGCCCTGGACGCGCGGACGGCCGACGTACTGGCCCGGATCGACCTTTTCGAGCTGATGGAGCCGACCAAGACCGCACCGTGACGCAATACCACGCACTGCACCGCTTTGCAGCGTTGCGCGGCTGGCGTCAGTGGGCGATAATCCTCGGATCGCCGCGCCGCGTTACCTGCGCGACGGGGGAGCAAGGTCGGAAATCCGGGGCGGTAGTAGCCGAGTCTGGTTCCTAGACGACAGCCGATTGCGCTGCTGCGCGCAGCTCGCGGTCAATGTCCGAAACCGAGCGGACGATCGTGTACGCCCACCGGCCGCAGGTCCCCTCGGCGTTGACGGCCTCGACCCAGCGGCGCGCCGCCTGGGTTTTGATTTCCGCGAGCGGATCAAAACCCTTCGTCTCCAAAATCAAGTGCAGCGGCGCGTCCGGTGGGGCGGCCTTCATCCGCACGATGAAGTCCGGCACGTAGTCGTGTGGCTGGCCGTTGTGCAGGTACGGGATCGCGAAGCCCAGCCCCGCGTTCTTGACGAACGCCTCCACGAGCGGGTGCGTGTCCAGGACGTACGCCGCAGACTGCTCCCAGCGCGCCGTGTCCGCCACGACGTGGTTCACGTGGCTGCGCAGGACCTCCCGCACGTCTCGGCTTGTCCAGAAGTCCACGTCCGCGGTCGAGCCCGGGCCGCGGGACTGTTCGTAGCGCGGCACTTCCGGCGCCTCCCCCTGGCTCGTATCAGGCATGATCTTCTGTTGCAGAACCTCAATCACCCAGCCGTAGTACGGCGCTAGAAACACGTCGCGGATGTCCGCCGGCGGCAACGGGCGGACTCTCGTCTTCAGATACCGCTGTACGATTGCCACGAGCTGCGGGAACAACACGTGCGCCGGCGCCGCGCAACTCGGCTGCTCGCAGTAGGCGCGCGTCAGGTCTCGGGCCAGCTCGAAAACCAGCTCCTGGAACCGCCGGCCGGCGCGGTACGGATTCAGCGTCACGTCGTCCAACCGACCGGGGCCGGTCAGCGACGGCCGGCCGTGGTTGTTCGGCAGCATGGCCTTGACCTGCACCTCCGGCGGGATGTTCATCGGGTCCAGAATCGTGCCCGCAATCGCGTCCCAGTCCACGGTGACCCGGTTGCGGATCGCCTGGCTGTAGCCCTCGACGCGCGGGAACTTGATTTCGTACACCGCCTTCGCCGGGATCGCGTACACGTGCCTGCGCGTCTGCCGCTCCACCGGCGGGCCGCCCTCGCTCTGCTTGAACGGGATAATCTCGAACGGCACGCCAAGAACCTTGGCCACCTCTTCGGTCAGCAGCCCATCCGTGCCGACCTCGTAGTTCGGCCGCCGCAGCCCCCGCCCGACGACTTGCTCGCACAAAAGCTGAGACATGAACGGTCGCAGGCCGATGATGTGCGTCACGGTGCTGCAATCCCAGCCCTCGGTCAGCATCCCCACGCTGACAATGCAGCGCACGTCGCGTCCCGGCGGGTGCAGTGGCCGGTCCAGCTTCTTCGCCAGCTCCTCGAACCCCTCCGGGTGTATCGGCCGCCCCTGGCGGTCCTTCGGCCACTCCTGCTTGCCGACCGTGTCCAACGTCAGCCGCATCCACGCCGAATCGTCGCTCTTGGCATTGCCGCTGTCGGTCTCGTGCACGACCTTCGTGTCCACGCGGATCGTGTTGAGCTGACCGTTGCGATTGCGGAAGCCCTTCAGCCCAACTCGTGGAACACCGGCCGGGGCGTTGTCCTCGGCCAGCCACTCGTACACGACCTTCGCAATCTTGGTGTTCTTGCAGACGATGATGAACACCGGCGGCCGGCTCTCGCCCTTCGTCGCCCACTCCCCGCGCAGCAACTCCCACAGCCCGCCCAGCATCGCGATCGGCGTGTGTGCCCACTTCAGTACGGCTTCGGGCTTTACGCTGCCCTTGCGGCCGCCGCGCTCGGCCGGCGTGAGCCTCGGCAGAATCCAGCGCCAGATATTGAAGTACCCGGGAATCTCGTCGCCTGTCGTGTCGCGCACCGCGAGCTGCGGGATCTTCACCAGCCCGGACTCAATCGCGTCCACCAGCCCGAAGTCGCTGACCACCCACGGGAACGGCCGGTTCGTCTCCTGCCCGACGCGCGCCAAGAAGTACGGCGTGGCCGACAGGTCCAAGCAGAAATTGATCCCGCGCAGCTTGTGGATGCGGTCCAGGCCGTCCACCCAGACCGTCGCCTCCTTGAAGAAGTCCTCGGCCTCTTCCTCCTCGCCGAACAGGTTGCCCTCGTCCTCCTCCGGCTCGTCCCGCCGGATGCGGTAGGCGTGATGGGCTTCGTCGTTGAACACGAGGATGTTCTGCTTGCCGCCGACCTCGCGGCCGATGACGCGGTTGACCAGCGCCGTGTCGCTCTCGACGTACTTCGTACTCTCGACCTGCACCTTCTTGAGGTTGCCCTGCGGGTCCTTGTCCTCCTTGAGCACCGTCAGCAGCCCGACGTTGACCTGCCGGTTTAGCTCGTCCGGCGTGAGGTAGCGCGTGCTGCGGGCGGTAGTCGTCTTGGCACCGATGGTGATGCTCTCACGCACGACCACCGGCTGCCCGGCCTTCGCCACGCGGGCGCTGGTCCCGCCGACCTGCACCGTCTGCGGCTCGAACGCGTGCCAGTTTGTCACCAGCACCCGGCCCTTGGACAGGTCCGGCATAAAGTGCTCAGGGACAAGGTCGCGCGTGCGGTACAGGCTGGCCTCGCCTTCCTCCGGGTTCAGCTCGCGGAGCCGATTGCGGATCGTCACGTTCGGGCAGACGACCAGGACCACGTCGGAGAACCGTCCGTCGCTGCGGTCGTTGACCTTGTTCAGGATGCTCCACGCCGCCAGCATCCCCATGACGGTCGTCTTGCCGGCCCCAGTCGCCATTTTGCACGCGTAACGGCAGAAGCCCGCGTACCCGTCGGCCTTGCGGTCGTCGCTGGGCTCATCGGTGGGCACGTCGATGCCCTGGCGGAAGTCCGCGCGGGCCTCGTTCAGGAAGATCATCGTCTCGGCGGCTTCGAGCTGGGCAAAGAACAGGCGATGCTGCCGGCCGTCGCGCCGCCAGTAGTTCAGCAACTCCAGCGTGGTGCGCGTAACGCCGGGCCAGCGCTGCTCACGCCACGCCTTGATCCGCTCGCGGATGAGGTTGACGAGCTTCAGCTCGACCCACTCACCGCGCGTGTCGCCGGCCTCGGTCTGGACCGGCGCGTGCGGGTCGCGGTAGAAGTACCCCGCCGGTCGTCGCCCCGTCCGTTTGTCCGGCGGCTCGCCCTCTTCCAGGAACCAGTGCTGGGCGGGCTCCTCGAAGGGGGAGTTCAAGATGGGTTCGGGGACTTCGTAAGTCATCGACATGCGACAACCTCCGCTAGTCCTTCTTGGGGGACTGCTCGTCCCTTGGCGGGGGCTCGTCTTCCGGAAGGGGCTCCAGGCCCTCGATTTTGACGGGGCGCTCGTCTTCGGGAGGGGTCTCCAGGCCCTCGACTTTGACGGGGCGCTCGCCAAGGCTGAGGTGAGTCAGTGGAGCCTTAAAGTACAACCGCTTGTAGCCTACCGCGCCCCCGGCGAGGACTAGCATTGTGGCGCCAATCCAGCCAGCGATTGTCTGCCGCCCCTCGGGGGCAAACACCATCATAAACCCACCACCCAGCGCCAACAGCACAGCTGAATACAGAGCGGCTCTCCTTGTACGATGCTCCTCCCGAAGTAAGAGTTCACCCGTTTGCAGTGCTTGCGGCGGGTAGCGGCGGGAGTTGGCCGGTTTGCAGGTAGGTGCGCAGGGCGTCGGCGATCGTCTGGAGCGGGTCGTGGCCGCGGAGGCGCAGCGTGCGGTAAACGCTCATCAA
>CAIWOY010000037.1 GCA_903914415.1 uncultured Phycisphaerales bacterium
ACGCGCAACGTGGTAGTCTTCAGCGCGTGCGCGGACCAGCAACGGGCCGAGGTGGCGACGTTTTTCCAGAACGGCCGGTTGAGCCGGCGATCGGTGTTCACGCACGTCTTGCTGCAAGGGCTGGCCGGCCGCGCGGACCGCGACCACGACGGCCAGATCAGCAATGCCGAGCTGATCGATTTCGCGCGGGAGCGGCTGGCGCACGCGGATGCGGATTTCACGCAGACCCCGATGCTGCAGTGCAGCGAGCTTTATCGCGAGCAGCGGGTTTTCGACCGCACGCTGACGCTGGCCGGACCGCCGCGCCTGTTCTACGCGCGCGAGAAGGAGGCAGCCGTCAACCGCGGAGAATACCACGAAGTGTGCGTCGGAGACCGTTTTGTCGTGGTTGGCACGACGGACGGGGCCGAGAATCCGGCCGAGATCAGCATCACGCGCGTCGAGCCGTTCCTGTCGTTTGGCAGCCTGAGCAAGGATCTGCACTTCAGCACCCCCGGCGTCGAGCTGCGCAAGGTGCCGCGTCTGCGGCCCTTCCAGAAGGTGGCCGTATTCTTCGGCCGGTTCGTCGACCCGGCCGGCAATTCCACGGAAATGCCGCCGGCGCTGCGAGTTGCGGCGGCAGGCATCCCCGAAGTTCGTATCGTGACCGATCAGTCGGAATGCGACCGGATCGTGAGCGGCACGCTCGCACCCGACGGGACCCTGCAGGTCTTCCTTTACGGCCGCTTCGGGCGCCTGCAAGGTCAGTTTTCCGCGCCCATGCTGCAGGCCGGGGAAGTCCTGGCCCGGCGGCTCCGCGGTCAGGTGTTGCTCGAGCAGCTTGCGAGCTTCGACGACACCGCCCCGCCGTTCCGCGTCAACCTGTCGGTCAAAGGCGGCAAACAGCGCTTCCTGATCTACCCTCCGGGCGACCCGCGGCGCGAGAAGATCGAGTTGGTGGTTTCGGCGGAGCGGTATTGTCACGTACACCTGCTGTCGATCGATTCACAGGGGCAGGTTACGCTGCTGTTTCCCAACAAGTGGCAGCAGGATACCAGGATCGTGGCTGGCCGAACCTACACGATCCCTTCGCCGGACGCCGAGTTCGCCTTCCCGATCCAGTCGCCGCCGGGGCACGACGTCATCAAGGCGGTCGCCACGCGGAGGCCGCTCGACTTGCGCCACGTGAACGCGAAGGGCTTGAACGAACAGGGCTGCATTCAGTTCGAGCCGGAGGACTGGGGCGATCTGGTAGAGGACATTCGCGTGCGCGGGATCGGCGTTGAGGCGGCGCCGGAACGTCGTCCCGCGGCGGACGGGCAACCCGAGGGCGACATCCCGACCGCCGAGTACGTCACGACCACGCTGACAATCGAGACGCTGCTGCCCTAGCGCCCGCGGTCTGAGAACACACCGGGTTGAACGGGGAACCGTGCACGGTTGCGCCAGCACCGCGCCGCACGCGCGGTCGCACAATCGGCGGGAAAAATGCGCAATCCGGCCGCGGGCGGGGGTCATGCATTACAGATGGCTTCCTGGCGGCAGGTTGCCACATCCGGACCCCTGAAAGGAGAAACGCCGATGAACCTCCACGTCACTTCGCTGGCCCGCACCGTCCTGGCTGCCGCGCTGGCCTGCGGCACGACTCTCGCCACTTACGCGACCGGCTGCACGGTCAGCGGCGTCGAGTACCAGATCCTAGTGGACCGCGACTTCGCGGCGCAAGCGGTGCTGGAAACGAGCACATTCCGCTCCGGCGAGAAGTTCCGCCTGCGGTTGACGCCGCAGCAGGACGGCTACGTCTACCTGCTGAACCGCGGCAGCAGCGGCGCGTACCGCGTCCTATTCCCGCTGCCGCAGATCAACGGCGGGTCAAACGCGGTTTCCGCCCGCGAGAGCGTCGAGATCCCGCCCGCGGGCGGCTACCAATTCGACGAGCGGGCCGGCCTGGAGCAGCTCGTGCTGTGCGTCTCGCGGCGGGCCCACCCCAAGCTCGAGGAGCTGGCCCGGTCCGGTTTCTCCGATACGACGGCCACGGAGGACGTGCTAGCGCGGCTCGAGCAGGCCAGCCGGACGGAGAGCAGCTTCGTCAAGACGCTCGACGAGGACCGCACACGGGTGGCTCTGGTCGCCCGGCACGCGGACGCTGTTCTGGTATGCCGCGTCACCCTGCACCACGAGCCGCGTGAGAACGCCGGTGCACCGGTCCGCCCAGCGGCGCCCCCGCAAACGCCGAGCGCCACGCCGGCCCCGGTGCATGGCGCGCGGAACGCCGCCGCCGCGACGCCGGCCGCCACTGCTTCCGGCCAAGTGCCCCTGGAGGATGCGCTCGCGCAGGGGCTGGTGACGGTCGATGTCAGCGGCGCGGGCCTGTCTTCGGTTCGTCTGCACGCCGTGCGGCGGAATCCAGCAGATTTGCGCGTGGTGGTCCCGGTGGGGACCTACTTCGCGAACCAGGACGGCTCCCAGAGCATGGTGAGCACGGCGCCTGTCACGCTCGACCTGGCGGGCCACGAGGCGGAGACCGTCCCCGTGCCGTCAGTTTGTGCCGATTTCCACCGCCCGCAGCCGGATTCACAGTCGCGCTTCACGGTGACCCGGCTCGGCGACGTGCGTCTGCGGCGGCTCGCGGCAGTCATTGAGCGGCGGCGGCCTACGCCGGCCGCGGCCCAGGTCGCGGTGTGGGCGGTCGTCGACAACGTCTCGCGCGGGCAGCTCGACGGGGCTTTCGTGCGAACGCAGTACATCAACGGCACGCCGGTCCACAGTGGCGCGGCGGTCACCGAGGCGGACATCGCCACCGCCCGCGCCTTGGTCGTGGAAGCGGGGCTGGACGTGTCCGCGTTGCAGCTCTTTCGTTGACCGACGAGGCGTGCGGGGCGGGTCGGACCCCGTGAATGGGTGCCGCGCCGCGGGCGCACCCCGTTCGCGGGGTCCGCGTTTTGCGGTCAACGCATCGTGCGGGGCATAACACTTCCGAAAATCCGCGCAATTCCGCGACGTTCGCGGATCAGACAAGTGAAGGCACGTGACCTTCGCGAGTGCCAGAGAGACGCAGAACCAGCAACACAAGGAGATCGACATGAACAGCCAGTATCGAGCAAGCATCATGGCCGTGACCGCCGTCGTCCTGAGCCTGTTGCCCGGCACCAAACCGGCGCTCGGGCAGACGCCCGACGCCCCGAACTTCACCGCGCCGTCGGCGGCCAAGGACGTCTTTCTCCGGCCCACGGAAGGCCGGCCCTCGCCCGACCGCCTGTTGGCGCTGAACTACACGCTCCTGCTCAAGCGCGGCGAGCGCATGATCCAGGTGCCGCCGGACTACGTTTTTCAGCGCGGCGACTGCTTCCGCATCGCCGTCCAGCCGAACACAGACGGCTACTTGTATCTGCTGCACAAAGGGTCGACCGGCGCGGGTTGGTTCCTGTTCCCGGATGCGCGGATCCGCGGCGGCCGGAACGACGTGACGGCCTACTGCGAGCACGTCGTGCCCGAGAGTGGCTGGTTCGAGTTCGACGAGAACCCGGGCAGCGAGACGATCCACGTCATTCTGGCCTCGCGGCCCCTGCCGCAACTCGCTCCGTTGATGGGCACCGATCCGATCCCCGCACCCTGCTGGCGGGCAGTCGTCGACGATTTCGTCGTGAGCTACCGCCAGCTTCTCACCAACCGCGGCACGAAGGACATCGTGTACGTGCAGCCCGGCCACGGGGCGCCCGAGGCAGCCGCGGGAGGCGCCGAACGCCAGGCGCCGCCGACCGGCACTGCGGCGCAGCCGGGCTTCGCCGCGGACAGTCGGCCCCAAGGCGCTCCGGCCTCGACGGCCCTGCCCGCTGGCGTCCCCGTCGCCGCACCAGCCAACCAAGGGTCGGACGCCGCGCCGAATCACGCCCGGCCGGCAGGCGCACCCCGGCCGCCGCAGGCTGCGTTTGTGCAGGCGGAGGCGCAGGGTATTCAGGTATTCGTGGCTCAGGCGGCCGCCCCGACCGGCGATGGAAAGCTGCTGGTCCATTCGATCTGCCTGAAGCACGAGTAGGCCGACGCGTCCGGCGATACCCATCCTGCCGGGATAAGGGCCCGGCAGGATGGTTCGCCGATGGAGTGCGACAAGCCAAGCGTCCGGGCGCCCGGTGGCGTATCGTGGCGTGCCGCACGTACAGATTGACGCGGCAGGCGGCAGCGGGTAACGTAGGAGTGCACTTTAGGGGAGTTCGAAACGTGCGGCAGTGGCGAGTTTGTTCTTCGCATAGTGGCGGCGTGCATCTGGCGAGGGTGCCCCGGCTGGACTGCGGCCCGATCGGTCCGGTTCGCAGGCCGGCCGAGGACGCACGTCCGCCGAGTCCGGGTGAGACCGCAAGGCGCGCTGCTCAGTAGACGCCCTGTTTGGGAGAGGAATTACGATGAACACGAACGGGTTGACGGGATCGGCAATCGCTCTGTTCCTCCTGAGCTCGCTGTCGCTGGCCGGCGGCACCGGTTGCGTGCCTTCGGGTGGCGGATTCCTAACCGTGGACGCGTTCGACATTCGCGCCGTCGAATACGGTAAGCCCGAAGGGAAGCAGGACATTCGCCTGGTCTTGGGAGTCGACGACTTCGACGGTCAGTTTTCGGAGCAGTTCAAGACAGCCGGGATCACGGGCGAAGCGCTGGACCCGCACACGCGGACGCAATGGCGCAAGATGGGCACGGTCGAATTCGCAAGCGATGTGGCCAAGCACCTCAACAAGCACAAGACCGTGTTGGACGTGCGCCGGGCCAACATCCAGACCACGGACCTGATTCTGCGCAGCAAGCTGGACGTGTTCGAACGCGACAATAAGTTCGATTACTTCACGCTTGGCGGGATGGTCACCTGGTTCAAGTGGACCATCCAATCGAAGATCGATGCGGAGTTCACGCTCGCCACGCCGGCCAATGAAGTCTTGCACACCTTCAAGGTGAAGCTCGAAGTGCCTCCCCAGGTGACCAACAAGACCCAGTTCTTCACCTCGCAAGTGACCGGGACCCCGGCCGAAATCGACACCGCGTACGGCAAGGTCTCGCGCGGCTTTTACGAGAAACTGCTCGATCAGGTCGAGAGCGAAATCCGGGCCTGCCGAGGCAAATTCGGCGATCTCGAACGACCCGACCTCGAGGTCGCCCAGGGCGTCAGCAAACCGCTGCTCACCGGCAAGCCCCGCAACCAGTGGGCCGTCGTGATCGGCATCTCGCGCTACGCCAATGGCGGTTCCAAGTTCCCGGACCTCCAGTTCGCCGATCGCGACGCGAGCGAATTCTATCGCTTCCTGATGTCCCCGGCTGGCGGCGAATTTCCCAAGGAGCATATTCGCCTCCTGACAAACGCCGATGCGCCCGGAGCCGCGATTCGAAATGCTCTCTTCACTTTTCTGAAGGATGCCGAAGAGGACGACTTGGTGATCATCTACTTCTCCGGGCACGGCGCACCCGACCCGACGCGGCCGGACAACCTCTACCTGCTGCCTCACGATGTTGACGTCGGGAACATCGCCGCCACCGGTTTTCCGATGTGGGATCTGGAGAAGGTGCTCTACCAGACCCTGAAGGCCCAGCGCGTGATCGTGCTTGTCGACGCTTGCCACAGCGGCGGTGTGGGCATCGCCACCGGCGAGAAGGGCATTGGTTTGCAGGAGCAAGCGGATCTCTACAACCGCTACTACAAGCGCCTGGGGAACACCAGCCCCGGACGCGTGATCCTGTCGAGCTCGGCCGGCGATGAGGTGTCTCGAGAGGGCAGCAAATGGGACCGCCACGGCGTCTTCACCTGGGCGCTGCTGAAGGGCCTGCAGGGCGAAGCCGACGGATTGGGCGGCAAACCCAAGGACGGCGTCGTCTCGACCTTCGAACTCGTCCAGTACGTCACGAAGACGGTGGCCGACGAGACAAAAGGGGAACAGCACCCCTTCCTGGCGGCCTCACCGAAATACGACCATGAACTGCCGCTGGGCGTTGCGAGCGCAGGCGCTTCTCAATAGTGACGCCTCGCGCCACACGGCGCGGTTCCGGAGAGTCTCCCATGAGTCGGAGCACTGGAGCCGTTCGGGAGTGCCGCGTGCTCCATCGGGACCGGGCGCGGCCGTCTTGCCCCCAGATTGCCCGCAGTCCATCCCTCCGGAGAGCTTACTGTCGGGATGCCGTGTTGGCGCTGCTATGCTCCTTCGCCTTGACCGGCTGCGCAGCGCGCGACTTGACGTGGGAATTCGGGGAGGATGCGCCCCAGCGGCTAACCAATGCGCGGCAGGTTGAAGTGACCAATCGGTTGTCGATTGTCGAGAGCGCGAGGCTGGAAGGAAAGGACCCGCAGTTCTTTCTCGATCAGATATACGCGGCGCTTCGCGCCCGTGGGTATGCAAATAGGCTCGCCCCAAAGACGGGCAGCGCCAACCCCCTTCCGCCAGCCGGCGGCACTTCGGGTGTGCAATCCGCGTCCTCGGCGGCCCCCGGCCGCGACAGTGGCGGGACGGGCTCCGGCCGGACCGACCCGGACCAGGCCGATCCGACGCGCCTCCGGTTTGAGTTTTCCATGCTCATTTCGCAAACCTGCCACATGGACATGATCGAGACCCCGCTCTCCTTTGGATCGCCGAGTGTTAGCGCACGCTGGCTGCATCGTGTCAAGGAGATCACTCTGACCGTTCGCTCGGCCGGGAACCCGGTTGCACTAGGTACGGTCAAAGTATGTTACCAGGAGCCTCAAAACGACTTCCAAGGCCCACTGAAGGATGTCCTGTGCGGCGTAGATCTAGCCCGGCAGCGCGCGCGTTCGGGCACGCTCCAACTCACGGGGCCGCCGGGTGAATCGTCCGCAAAACCCTAGAGGTTCGTGCACCATCCGGGCCACGCCCTCCGGTTCGGTGGTGCGAGACGAAAACCCGCCGCGCAGCGACTGAGAAACGTCGGTCGTTGACGGTCAACAAGCAAACCGAGACGATAGGGAGAAATCGCCAGCAGGCGGCCGCGTGGACGCGTTTCCGCGGCAACCTCGTGGCGGACGGAGGCTGACCATGTTGGCAAACAACCGGGCACAGCGGTGCACGTGCGTCGCGGCCCTCGGCTTGGCGGCGATCCTCGCGGGGTCGATGGGCTGCGCCCCGAATGCCGCGAACACGCAGATGGAATTCACGATGCAGGACCAGCGGACCGAGCCGATGGACATGCGGGCGGTGAAGGCCCTGCCGGAGGCCGGCGCGGCGCGGGTGCGCGCGGTGCTGGCGGTCCACGACTGCGACGGGGCGTTCTCGGAGCAATACAAGCTGTCACAATATCCGCTGCCCAGCGAGGATCGCAAGCGCTGGCGCGATATGGGCACCGACTATTTCCCCAGGCGCCTGGCAGACTACCTCCGGGAGAGGAGGATTGTCCTGGATGCGATTCGCGAGCACTATGAGGCGGCCGATCTGCACTTACACATCACCCTAAACGCCTTCCGCAAAGACTGGAGTCACGAATACGCGCACAAGATGGAAACCCGGATCGATTCGGGCAAGATGGCGATGAGCATGATCCCGGTGGTCGGCATTTTCCAGAGAGGGAACATCGTCCGCATGACGACCACCGAGGTCGACCGGTGGACGCTGACCTCGGAAGTGGACGCTGATTGCGTCCTGACCAGCGCATCGGGGGCGAAACTCTGCGAATTCAAGCTCCAGCAGCGCATGGATCCCCAGGTGCAGGAGAAAGTCCACGAAAGCGACGGCACAGGTCCGCGGGCGCTGATGCGGGGAATGCCGGACGACGTCCAGGGCGCGTTTGACGATGCGGTCCGCGAATTGCTGGTTAAGGTCATGGGCACGGTCGAAGCGCGGCTGGTCGAGCTCCGACCGCAGTATGGGCAGCTCGAACGGCCGGACCTGGACCAGGCCCAGAAACTGAGCGACGAGTTGCTGTATGGCAAGCCGCGCAGTCAGTGGGCTGTGGTCATCGGCATCTCGCGGTACGAGCGCGGCGGCACACAATTTCCGGACTTGCAGTTCGCGGACCGGGACGCGCGGGAATTCTGCGAGCTCCTCATGTCGCCGGCCGGCGGCGGCTTTACGAAGGACCACATCCTGTTGCTGATCAACCAGGAGGCGACGTATTCGGCCATACGCAACGGGCTGTTTACCTTTCTTAAGGACGCCGAAGAAGACGACCTGATCGTCGTGTTCTTCTCGGGCCACGGCGCGCCCGATCCGGCGCGGCCGGAGAACCTGTACTTGCTGCCGCACGACGTCGACGCAGGGAACATCGCCGCAACCGGGTTCCCGATGTGGGACATGGAAAAAGTGCTGTGGCAGATCGTCAAGTCCCAGCGCGTCGTGGTCTTCGCCGACGCCTGCCACAGTGCGGGCGTCACGGCCGGCTTGGGCGTCAAGGGCGTGAATGCGGAGGCGGCAGGCGAAAACGTGTACAGCCGATACTTTCGGCGGCTCGCCCACACGCGTCCGGGGCGTGTTGTCCTGTCCAGCTCGGGCGGCAACGAGCAGTCGCTGGAGGGCAGCAAGTGGGATCGGCACGGCGTGTTCACCTGGGCGCTGCTCCAGGGCTTGAAGGGCGCTGCCGACGGCGCCGTGCCGGGCACCCAAAAGGACGGCATCGTGACGCTGCAAGAGATCGTCGCCTACGTACAGCAACAGGTTGTCCAGGAAACCCAGAACCGCCAGCGGCCGTTCCTGGCAGCTTCGCCGAAGTATGACGGAGACTTGCCGCTGGGAATCGTGTCAACGAGCAACTCGCCATGAACACGTCGCACGGAGATGCCGAGGTTTGTACCTGTCGCCGCGACGAGCGGGACAATGAGGGGCGAATCGGTTAAGGGCGGAGCCGGGCGGCTGGCAGGTCGGGCGGCCTCGGCCCCGCCAACCAGCGCGTGACGCACCGCCGATCACGCTGCCGATCGCCCCGGCAACTCGAGGCTACCCAGCAGCTCCAGCTCGTCACTTCGCCCGGTACACGCCGCGCCCGACCTTCTGCACCCCAGGCATCGCGGCCAGGTATTTGCCGACAGTTTTGGGCAGCGTCTTGTCCCGCGACTTGTACCCGGCCTTGAGCACGGCGACAGCGACCTCTTTGACCGCCATCGGGCCGTGGTGGGCGTGCAAAACCTGGCTGATGTACGCCGGAAGCGTGCCCTTCCGGACGGCAGGGCGGCGGCGACCGCCGCGGTGGACTTTGACGCTGGCCACGGAGCCGCCCAAGGCGGCGATCGCCTGATCCAGGGCAGCCACCTGCGCATCGAGGGCCGCACGCTGGGCGGCCAACTCGTCGCGACAGGCCCGCAACCGGTCCAGCACCGGCCGAGCCCAATCGGTCATCACCGAGCGCCGCGTCGTCGCGGCCGGCACCGTGCGCTTGCCCTTCCGCGCATGCATGGTGCTCATGTGGCGACCCAGATGAGCGGCCATCGAGAACGTGCGACCGCACGCCAAGCACTTGAACTTGCCGGTCCTAGCCGTGGTTGATCTCCCAGAAGGTGACCGCGACCGCACAAGGCTACGGCGTCAGCAGCACCTGTGCAACCAAGCCCGCAGAAACGCCGCGGCGCACTTTCCGAGCCGCCGCAACAGAACGAAGTGATGTCGCTTCGGCGCATTGGAAAGCTGCATCACCGATGCACCCGGGTCGCCCGACAGCGCGGCACGGTTCGACGACTGGCTCTCACGCACGCGCTGGACGTGCTGGCACCGCGTGCACATAGCTGCGGCGCGACGGAACGCATCGCTCGAGTGCGGTCACGATCGGCCTCAGCCGGATATGGTCGCTGGCATCGAGTTACTCGGGCTTACCGCTCAACGCGCCAATCCACCCAAACAGAGTCCTCGGTATGCACCCTGTCGGGGCGTCCGTTCCATGGGCGGAGCCGCCGGGGAAGACGGATGTGCCGGGATCATGACAAGCTGACCGTCACGGATGTACACTCGGCTCAATGTGAGCGATCGAACCGAGCATCGACGCGAGGGTACTTGAGAGAATGAAAAACAGCATTCGGATCCATGCCGTCCAGGCCGTCCGCGCCATCCTGCTTCTCGGAACTGCGGGTCTCGCGTCGTTGGCCGCTGGCCAGCAGGCGAGCGACGCCGCGAATCAGGCTCCGCCTGACAAATGGGCGCAGCACTACCGTGACCGTGTCGCTCGATTCGAGCAGGAAAACGCGCCGCAGCGCAACGTCGTGCTCGTCGGATCGTCGCACGTCGAGGGCTTCGACGCCGCCCTGCTGTCACCGCGCTGGCGGGTGATCAACCGCGGCATAGCCTCCGACCGCATCGGGATCGGCGAGCGCGGCGTCCTGCACCGGCTGGACTGCTCCGTGTTCAATTGCAGTCCGAGCGTGGTCGTGCTCGAAAACGGCGTGAACGACCTGGGCGAGCTTCGGCGTCACGGCACGCCGTCGATGGACGAGATCGAAACGTGCTATCGCGAGGTGGTTCGGCAGATTCGCGCCCGCCTGCCCGCGGTTCCGTTGATCATCGCCGGCTTGTTTCCGACGCGCGATCGCTACGTCGACCTGGTTCCACTCATCGTCGAGCTAGACGGCCGGTTGAAACAAATCGCCCGCGATTTCGACTGCGCGTTTCTGGAGGCGTACTCGAGTCTCGCGGACTCGCAAGGTCTACTGCGCGCAGAGTACTCGCGCGATGGCTTGCATCTGACCGAGGCCGGCTATCGCGTGTGGGCCAAGCTGCTCGACGACGCGCTGGCGAGCAACGTGGCAGGCGCCGGGACGCTGCTGGATGCGGCGGAAGCGTCGCGCGAACCGGAATCGACCTTGCTCTGGTACGACCCAAGGCGGCTGGTCATCGAAGGCAAGGGGTGGGCCGACACCGAGAAGTTCTACGAGCGGCTCCCCGCCCGCGCCCAGCCGCAGGTCACGGAGATGGTCTGGACGCTGGGCAAAAGAACCGCCGGACTGGCGGTGCGCTTCGCAACCGATTCAAAGACGATCGCGGCGGTCTGGGACGGCGGCGGCGCCATGAACCACATGGCCGCCACGGGCAACAGCGGACTCGATCTGTACGCCAAACGCGAAGGCCGCTGGGTCTTTTGCGGCGTGGGCCGGCCGCAACCGCAGCGAACCACCGCCACTCTGATCGCGGGCGTCTCCGGCGAGCTCACCGAATACCTGCTGTACCTGCCGCTCTACCGCGATGTGACGGAACTGCTCATCGGCATCGAGCCCGACGCCCGAATGGTGCGGCCGCCGTCAAGGCCGGCCCAGCGCGCCAAGCCGATCGTCTTCTACGGCACGTCCATCACCCAGGGCGGCTGTGCGTCGCGCGCTGGAATGTGCCATCCGGCAATCCTGGGACGCCGGCTCGACCGCGAGGTGATTAACCTCGGCTTCTCCGGTGCAGGCAAGATGGAGCCGGAAATGGCCCGTCTGCTCGGCGAGCTCGACGCGACGGTTTTCGTGCTGGAATGCCTGCCGAACATGACCACCGACATGGTCCGCGAGCGCGTGCGGCCGTTCGTGCGGATTCTGCGGGAGGCTCGACCGGCGACGCCGATTCTGCTGGTGGAGAGTCCGTTCGACGCGCCGCACAATCCGGGTAATCACGCCCTGCGCGAGGCGTTTGTCGAGCTGGTCAGGGATGGCGTGAGCCGGCTCTATTACCTGCCCGGCGAATCGCAGCTTGCCGGCGCGGAAAACGGCACGGTCGACGGCGTACACCCGACGGATTTGGGATTCCATCGGATGGCAGTCGCATACGAACCGATCTTGGGGGCTATTCTGGCGTCACAACCCTGAGTGCCGCTTCGCCCCTTGCTGCCCGATCGGCTACGATTCCACCTCACAGAGCCCAAACTGAGACTTGCCGATGGCCGGCTGTGAGTCTGTCGAGGGTGCGCCACGCGTGATGTGCTCGGGCTCATCCGTCACCCGAGTGGGTGAGAACAGAGCCGCCCCGCTCAGGGGGCAGCAGAAGAAGAACGGCCACCGCCGGCGCCGATCCGCCGGCGGTGGCCACACGAAGTTGAGGTCGTCAAGGTGTATTAGCGCTGGGCGGACTGCGAATTAAGCGCCCGCGGGAACGGGCGGTGTGAAACGTCACGCGTGACGCGCTGCCCGTGGCGAAACAGAGTGCTCGGTCAGGGCGGCGTCACACCGCCCGCTGCGCTCTCCCCCAAAACATGTCGCGACCCGCGTCGGCAGCGCCGAGCACGACGTGTCTCACGGTGCGATCGTGGCGGGCGGGCAGTCGGGGCGCTGCACTTTTCAACCGCCGTTCACAGCTGGCGCCGCGCGCCGGGACTCCGACATTACTACCGCGCTGCGGCCTGAGCCGCCGCCAGTCGCTCCCACCCAGCGTATCTTCGATCTCGACCCAGTATTATGGTGTCACTGCGCGCCGCTGCCGTTGCGCGAGCTTTTCATCCATCCGAGCACCGTCACGCCATCAGCATGAATCCCGCAATTTCCGCTCCACTCGGACGATTCGGCGGACCGTCGACATTTTGGAACAGCGCTCGCGGACCTGCACGAGCGACGCGATCCGATCCGGAGATCAGCGGCACGCCACAAACTCCGCGCCGGCGCTGGAGAAATTGCTGCTCCGGAGTCCTGCGCGACAGGCATCGATGCGGTGCGCTCGGGCCGCGCCGAAGCACCCCGCCCAGCATCGGCCGCTCCACAAGGGGCGGATGACGTTTTCGGTATGGACCGCCTCCGCTGGTGCAGCGGGACTGACGTGGCGACCAGGCGAGAGGCTGGCGATTCGTCCCGGCAGAGCCTGACGCTGCGCCGAAACGCTGCAAAACCATGGGTGGGCTGGGGGAAGCCGCCGAGTGGGCGGCTGGACGTTCCGGGAGGGCGGCTCGGTGGACAGGAGCACGGTCAAGCTAGGCGGTTTTTCGTTTCCATGAACTGATGCGCCGGAGTAGAATATCGACTTGAGGCTGGTGAATGGGAAATCCCGGTGAAGATCAACCCGGGGCTCGTTAAAGTGCAAAAGGAAGGTGTTGCCCGCGCATTCAACCCGGGTGGGGCCACGCCGAATCCGACATCGACCTGTCCAGGGTTGCCGCGGGTTTCATTTGCGCTGCAGATGATAGGAAAGAAGCATGAACCACACACGCCGGAGTCGCGGGAACGTCCTAATATGTGTCGTCGTCGGTTTGTTGACCAGTCACGGCCTTGCCGCGCCGACGGCCGCGCCCGATGCCACGCCTATCGTGTGGGGAAGCGTGGCGACCGCGGCTCAGACGCTGACTGAATCGGGCGATCCGCTGCTCCCGGCGGGAACGACGGTCGACGGCACGCGTTGGGACGGCAATGTGCTCGTCGTGGAACTGACGATCGCCGCGAGCCAGAGCCCGTGGGCGATCACGCCGACGCAAATGGAGTCGATCGGAGAGGTGTTGGGCACGCCGTGGCGGGACGTACCGGAAGCCGGAGGCGTGCGCGTGCTGGTGCGCGTGGCGCCGGAGACTTCGTATCAGCCCCTGGATGAGTTCGTGCCGCATGAGGCCGTGATGCCGGAGCCGCCTGCGCCGCAGGCGCCCGCCGGGACGCAGGGTCTGCGGGACGGTCGGACGGCTGCGGCTGGGCCGCGTACGCCGGCAGTGGGTCAGCAGCCCATCGGAGCCTTGACCGGGGTGACCGTGTTTGCGACGGGCGGTCACGGCTGGACGGCCGGCTCGTCGGCGTGGGCACTGCAGCGGCCGCTACTGAACGCGATGATCGAGGACTACGGCAACCTGGATCAGCTCAATTACTTCGTGGAGTATCTGTATAACGCGGGAGCGACCGTGGTGCCGTTCCGCCCGGTGGGTTACCAGAACACCGAGATCGTGCTCGACCAGGACGACCCCGAGGTGACCTACACGGGGGCGTGGACCAACAGCGCGGGGACGCCGTACTACGAGAACAACCGCACGGTGAGCGGCGTCGGCTACCGCGTTGCCACGGCGGCGGCCACCGAAAGCGCGACGGCGCGGTACACGCCGAACATTCCGAGCGCCGACTTCTATCCAGTCTACACGTGGGTGCTGAGCGGCACGAACCGGACGACGCAGAAGTACCGCATCGTGCACAGCGGCGGCACCACCGAGGTGATCGTCGACCATCGCCTGGTCGGCAAGGGCTGGGTGTGGCTGGGGAACTATCACTTCGCGGCCGGGACGGGCGGGTACGTGCAGATCAGCAACGAGTCGAGCGCCGGCGGCGTCGTCATCGCCGATGCCATTCGCTTCGGCAATGGGATCGGCGACGTGGTCGGGGCTGGCCCGGGGACGGTGAGCGGCTACCCGCGCGATGAAGAGTGCCAGCGTTACTGGGCCGAGAGCGAGACGCACAATCACGCCGTCGGGATGTCCACGTCGATCTACGACTGCTGCACACTAGATTCGGACGACAACGTGGGAACGGGCGCACGCTGGGGCCGGGAGATGAACGAGACCGGCTTCAACAACGATCGCTGGCGCCGGGTGTATCTCGAATTCCACACGAATGCCTCGAGCGGATCGTCCCGCGGTACGCTGGGGCTGATCACGGGCAGCCCGACGACGAACCAAGCGGCGCTGGCGCAGACGGTCGCCGAGGAAATCGAAAACGACATGGTGGCGCTCTCCAGCGGATTCGAGTATTCCTGGGCGGTGCTGGCCTCAAACACGCTGACCGGCTCGTACGGCGCCATCAGCACGACGAACAACAGCAACGAATTCGACGCCACCATCATCGAGGTGGCGTTCCACGACAACTCGCAGGATGCCGCGCTGATGCTTGATCCGAAGGTCCGCGATGCGGTGGCGCGTTCGTCGATGCAGGGACTCATCAAGTTTCTGCACGGGCTATCGGGCAGCACGGTGCCGCTCGCGTTCCCGCCGACGGCGCCGCAGCAGGTGCAGGCGGTCCAGGACGGCTTGGGCGGGGTGACGGTGTCATGGATCGCGCCGCTGAGCGGCGAGGCCTACGGCGACCCGGCCGCCGGCTACCGCGTGTACCGTTCGCTGGACGGTCACGGGTTCGATGGCGGTTTGGATGTGGGCAACGTACTCACCACGACGTTGAACGACGTGCCGGTGGATACCACGACGTACCTGCGGGTAGCCGCCTACAACGCGGGCGGCGAGTCACCGCCGTCGGAAGTGCTGGCGGTGCGGAGGCGTGCGGGTGAGCGGGCCACGTTCCTGGTCGTGAACGGGTTCGACCGGGTGGCCCGGACCCAGG
>CAIWOY010000038.1 GCA_903914415.1 uncultured Phycisphaerales bacterium
AATCTCAGACAATCTTGCAGACGGGTGAAGTGTTACGAGCTTTGCTGGTAGGAGCGATTGCGACAGATTGAACTGCGGATCGTAATCGATCAGCAGCACCTTGCGGGAGCGATCCTGCACCCGGAAACGCGCAAAAACGCCGCCCAGATGCATGGCCACTGTTGTCTTGCCGACGCCGCCTTTCATGTTCATCACGGTAACGACCGTACCCATCTGCATCTCCGACTTGCCGGCATCTTACGCTGGGCGCCTTCCGACGCAAGGAGGTGGACCATGGAAACGGGACGTGGCGCGATCGCCCGTAGCGCTCACGTTTCGATCTTACTCCGGGATGGGCTGGAGCGGCAAGTGTCGCTCGTTGGTGGTCGCGGGTCGGCGGGTGGCGGGCGCCCCCTACCCGGCGCGGGTCGAGTGAGCCAGCCCCGCGTCCGTGCGGCTCGGCGGGAGCCTTGCCTCCCCGCGGCGATCGGGGTTCGCCCCAGACGTTATCCGGGGGCTTGTTGTCGGTGGAGAAGGTGGGTAGATAGCGGAGCTTGGGCAGCGAGCGGCGTATTATGGAACACGTTGAAGGCCGACAGTCGGTTTTGGCGGCGCTCGGGGCGTATCAGCGGCGGTTTCAGGTGATCCTGATCCGGCACGATGCGCACCGGGAGAAGCTCGCCGACGTGATCGAGCTGGCGGGGCAGCGGGGGGTGCCGATCCGGTACGTCGAAGCGGCGGAGCTGGATGGGCTGGCGCATGGGGCCACGCACGGCGGCGTGGTGGCGATCTGCACGCCGAAGCCGCGGTTGACGCCGGGGGAGGTGCTGGCGCTGCGGGTGCGGACGCCGATGCTGGTCCGCACAGCGGACCCTACGTGGGCGCGAGTTTCGGGCGGAGGTAGCGGCCGGTGTGGCTGTCGGCGCACGCGGCGATGGTTTCGGGGGGGCCTTCGGCGACGATTTGGCCGCCGGCGTCGCCGCCTTCGGGACCGAGGTCGATGATCCAGTCCGCCGTCTTGGTCACGTCGAGGTTGTGCTCGATCACGAGCACGGTGTTGCCCATGTCCACGAGCCGGTTGAGCACCGCCAGCAGCGTCTGGATGTCCGCGAAGTGCAGGCCGGTCGTCGGCTCGTCGAGGACGTAGAGCGTATGGCTTTCGAGCTTGGCCCGCTGCGTCGCCGAGGCGCTCGGCGGCCCGTTCGGCGCGACGGGGAACAGGGCGCCCTTGGCCAGCTCGCCGGCCAGTTTGACACGCTGCGCCTCGCCGCCGGAGAGCGTGTTCGAGGGCTGGCCGAGGCGGACGTAGCCGAGACCGACGTTGGACAGCGCCTGCAGGCCGTGCTTGATCTTCTGAAAGCTGTCGAAGAAGCGCAGCGCTTCCTCGACGCGCATCTCCAGCACGCCGGCGATCGACTTGCCGCGGTAGCGAATTTCCAGCGTCTCGCGGCTGTAGCGTGTGCCCTTGCATTCCTGGCACTCGACGAAGATGTCCGGCAGGAAGTGCATCTCGATCCGCCGCGTGCCCTGGCCCTGGCACGCCTCGCAGCGGCCGCCCTTGGCGTTGAAGCTGAAGCGGCTGGCGTTGTAGCCGCGGATGCGGGCTTCTTTCGTTTTCGCATACAGGCGGCGGATTTCGTCGAAGACGCCGGTGTACGTCGCCGGGTTGCTGCGGGGCGTGCGGCCGATGGGGGTTTGGTCGATCTCGACGACGCGGTCGATCTTGTTGGCGCCGACGATGCGCTCGTGGGCGCCGATCTGCTCCTTGGCGCGGTAGAGGCGGCGCCGCAACGCCGGCAGGAGGATTTGCGAGACGAGCGTGCTCTTGCCGCTGCCGCTGACGCCGGTGACGGCGATCAGCACGCCGAGCGGGAAGCTCACGTCGATGCTCTTGAGGTTGTTCTGCCGCGCGCCGAGCACCTGAAGGAAGTCCGAGCGGCGCGGCGGACGGCGTTCGTCCGGCAGCGGGATGCCGTATTCGCCGCGGATGTACTTGCCGGTGATCGAGGCCGGATTCGCGAGCACGTCGGCGGGCAGGCCGGCGGCGATGATCTTGCCGCCGTGCAGACCGGCGCCGGGGCCCATGTCGATGAGGTAGTCGGCGGCGCGGATGACGTCTTCGTCGTGCTCGACGACGATCGCGGTGTTGCCGATGTCCACCAGATTGCGGACGGACGCGAGCAGGCGCTCGTTGTCGCGCTGGTGCAGGCCGATGGTGGGCTCGTCGAGCACGTAGCAGACGCCGACGAGGCCGCTGCCGAGCTGGGTCGCGAGCCGGATACGCTGGGCCTCGCCGCCGGAGAGCGTCCCGCTGGTGCGGTCGAGCGTGAGGTAGCCGAGGCCGACGCTGTTCATGAAGTGCAGGCGCTGGCGGATTTCGCGCAGGATGGGCTCGGCGATCGTCTTCGCCTCGCCCTCGAACGCCAGCCCGTCGAACAGCCCCGTCGCCGCGGCGATCGACAACTGCGTGAACTGGTGGATGCTTTGGTCAGCGATGCGCACGGCCAGCGAGGTCGGCTTCAGGCGGGCGCCGTGGCAGTGGCCGCAGACCTGCTCGGCCTGGTAGTTGCTCAGGCGGCTGTGCCCGCCGTCGCTGCCCGCGGCCCGGAAGCGCCGCTCGAGGTTCGGGATGACGCCCTCGAAGCTGACTTCGTAGCGCTGCGTGTCCGCGTCGGTCGTGCCGCGCAGGATGATGCGGCGCAAATCCGCCGGAACCCGGGCGAACGGCGTGTCCGGCTTGACGCCGAGCGCCGTGCACAGCGTGCGCAGCAACTTGGCATGGGTCGCGGCGACGCGTTTGCGGCCGACCGACCAGGGCGCGATGGCGCCGGCACTCAGCGGCACCTCCTCGTCCGGCACGACGAGCTGCGGGTCAAAACGCAGCGTCGTCCCCAGGCCGCCGCAATACTCGCAGGCGCCGTAGGGCGAGTTGAAGCTGAACGCCCGCGGCGAGAGTTCCGGGAGGCTGATGCCGCAGGTCGTGCAGGTGTGCCGCTCGCTGAAGACCTCGTCGATCCACTGCGTGTCGTCATCCACGGCGGCGTGCGGCACGGCCGCTTCGACGCTGCTCCCCGCCGCGCGGCGACGTTCCGAAGTGGTCGTGCCGACGACTCCCGCACGTCGCGGGGCAGCGGCCAGGCCGCCGGCGCCGTTCGCGCGGCTGACGATGACCGTCCCGTCGCCGAGCGTCAGCGACAGCTCGACGGCGTCCGCGAGGCGCCCGCGAATGTCCGGGCGCAGCACGAGCCGATCCACGACCACGTCGATGTTCGCCGGACCCGTCCTGGGCAGCTCGGCCAGCTCCTTCACGTCGCTCAGCCGGCCGTTCACCCGGGCACGCACGAAGCCTTCCCGCTGAATCCGCCGTAGGATCGGTTGCAGCTCGCGGGTCTGGCCGCGGGCCAGCGGGGACATGACCATCACGCGTGTCTGCGGGGGATAGGCGAGCACGAGGTCGACGATCTGGTCCACGGTCCGCCGGTAGATGCGCTGACCGCAGCGTGGGCAGTGGGGGGTACCGACGCGCGCGAAGAGCAGGCGCAGGAAGTCGTAGATTTCGGTGGTCGTGGCGACGGTGGAACGTGGGTTGGCGGCGGCGGCGCGCTGCTCGATCGCGAGCGTCGGGGGCAGGCCCTCGATGCGCTCGACCTCGGGCTTGGCGATCTGTTCGAGGAAGTGGCGGGCGTGGACGCTGAGCGATTCGACGTATTTGCGTTGCCCCTCCGCGTGGATCGTGTCAAAGGCCAGGCTGCTTTTGCCCGAGCCGCTCAGCCCGGTGATCACGACCAGCCGGTCGCGCGGGATGTCCACGCTGATGTTCTGGAGGTTGTGTTGGCGGGCGCCCGTGATGCGAATGATCTTCGGCTCCACGCTCCGCCTCCACCGCCGCCCCGGGGGGGCTTCCGGCGACCCGTCGGTCACCCGACCGCGGCGCACCGCGCCGACAACCCCGCACCCAGGCGCCCGGATAAACGCGAACCACATAGTCTACCACGTTGCCGGGCCCCGCGGCAGGGGGCGGCCGGTTTGACTGCCCGGAGGTGTGACTGGATTGGGTGGCGCGGGCAAATATCGACGAACAAACGGCTTGGGCGTGCCGCCGCCGGGACCGAGACTCGTCGCCGGCCCCGCGGACTTCTCCACGCCCACAAAGAATGGTCACGCCTCGGACGGCCGACACGGGGGTCGGCCGCTACATTTGCGCGGCGCGTGCCGCTACAATGCGGTGCCGCGGGAATCACTTGGGAGACGCACATGCAGACGACGCTGGAAAAGACGCTCGCCCGGGAGCTTCAGGAGCTGCGCGACACCGGGCAGTACAAGCAGTACAACGAGCTGCAGCGGCCGCAGGCGCCGCGCACGCGGATGGACGGCCAGGACATCGTCATGCTGTCGTCCAACAACTACCTCGGCTTGGCCGACCACCCCAAAGTGCTCGCCGCCGCCCGCGACGCGATCGAGAAGTTCGGCATGGGCACCGCCTCCGTCCGCTTCATCTGCGGGACGATGACCTGCCACCTCGAGCTGGAGCGGAAGATCTGCGCGTTCATCGGCTGCGAGGCCGCGACCACGTTCATCAGTTGCTGGGACGCGAACGTGGGGCTGATGCCCACGCTGGCCTCGACGCCGGAGGACGCGATCTTCACCGACGCGCTCAACCACGCCTCGATCATCGACGCGATCCGCCTGAGCAAGGCCAAGCGGTTCATCTACAAGCACCGCGACCTGGCCGAGCTGGCGCGGATGCTCGACTCGCCGGAGGGCAAAGCCGCCCGCAATAAGCTCGTCGTCACCGACGGCGTGTTCAGCATGGAGGGCGACGTGGCCGATCTGCCCGCCCTCAAGGAGCTGGCCAACAAACACGACGCGGTCCTCATCGTCGACGAGTCGCACGCGACCGGCGTGCTCGGCAAGACCGGCCGCGGCACCGCCGAGCACTTCGGCGTCCAGGACGTCAGCACCGTCCAGACCAGCACGATGGGCAAGGCGCTGGGCGGATCGTGCGGCGGCTACGTCGCGGCGTCCAAGGTCGTCTGCGATTACCTCGTGCAGAAGTCGCGCCCGCAGCTCTTCAGCAACGCGCTGCCGCCGGCGGTGTGCTACGGCTCGATGGCCGCGATCGACGTGCTGATGCAGGAGCCGCAGCGGCTGGAGAAGCTGCACCAGAACGTGCGGCACTTCCGGGCCGGCGTGAAGGAGCTGGGCCTGAAGACGATCGAGGGCATCACGCCGATCTGCCCGGTCATCGTGGGCGAGACGGCGACGGCGATCCAGATGCAGAAGGCGCTGCTGGCGGAGGGCGTGTTCGTCAGCGGCTTCGGCTATCCGGTCGTGCCGAAGGGCGAAGCGCGACTGCGGTGTCAGATCAGTGCCGGGCACGAAAAAGCTGACCTCGACTTCGCGCTCGCGGCGCTCAAGAAGGTCGCGGAGAAGTTCCCGCAGGCGCGGGGGCATTAACGGCGACTTGCCGGTCGCACAGGAGAGCGTTCATGCCATCCAAGTGGGACGAGGAACTCGGCCGCCGGATGCAGGACGAGCACAAGGCCCTCCATCAGCTCATGCAGGTGCTCAAGGAGCACATCGCGACGACGCCCGGCGTAAACAGCGCGCAATGGCTCGACGCGCTGCGGGTGGGTTTCGGGCGGCTGTACGCGCACGTCAAGCGCACAATCGCGATTAAGGAGCAGGACGGCTACCTGGAGACGATCCTGAAGGAGCGGCCCACGCTGGCCAAGCAGGTCGCCGCCATCAAGAGCGAGAATGACCAACTGCTGCGGCTGGCGGACGATATCGACCACGATCTGGCCGCGATGCACCCGGAGGACCGGCTGCTGGTCGGCGACGCGTGTGCCCGCATTCAGCGCTACCTCGCGATGATCAGCCAGCACGAGCAGCGCGAGAACATGATCGTCCTGTTCGCGTTCAACCAAGACCTCGGCAGCGACTGAACGGCCTGCAACAGCCCGGTTCCGCACCGGCCGCCAATCCGCCGGCCGATCCGAACCCCGCACGCGAGTGCAGGGCCAGGGGCCGATGTGCAGGGCTTCGGCCTGCCAGTTTGACAGCCGCCTCGCCCAGCCGGCGTCGGCTCACGATCAGTGGGGGTCGCCGAGCGATGGCCGGCGAGCCATGTAACTAACTGTTTTCTAACGACTTACGATTGCCGCCCCACGGCCGGCCCCATAACTCCTCGATTGGTACGCCCCTTGCCCTGACCCTGACGGGTGGCGCGGGGAGGGTGTATCGCCGCGTCCCCGAGTGTGGGAGACTGGTTCGGGCTTCCGTGCCGGAAGCCGGCTACGAGACAAGTAAGGAGAGCGCATGAGCAAGTTGTCCATCCGTCCGCTCGGCGAGAAGGTTCTGGTCAAGCGTCTGGAGGCGGACGACCGGACCGCCGGGGGCATCGTCCTGCCCGACACCGCCAAGGAAAAGCCCAAGCGCGGCACCGTCCTGAGCGTCGGCGACGGCAAGCTGCTCGACACCGGCAAGCGCCAGCCGCTGCAGGTCAAGAAGGGCGACCACGTCCTCTTCACCAGCTACGCCGGCACCGAGGTCAAGGTCGAGGGCGACGAGATGATCATCATGGACGAGGGCGACATCCTCGCGGTGCTGGATTGAGGCAGAATGGCGAAGACGGACGCTAAGAGGGCTTTGGTGTGGACCTTGGAGCAGCGGATTACCACGAGGCGGCCATGACCCGCCTTAAGGACGCGCAGGAGCTATACGACCGGCAGCGCTGGGTCGGGGCGACCTACCTGGCGGGGCGCGCGGTGGAAGCGATGCTGCGGGCCTTGCTGTGGCGTGCGCAGCGCCAGCAGGAAGTCGGTCACGGATTACCGTTGCTGCTGTCCAAGATCGGTTCCCTCGGCCTGCTAAAAGGGCGGGAGGACGACGTTCTGACGGGCAAAGTCAACGAGGTGGCCGTCGTGTGGAACAACGACCTGCGCTTCGTTGGGGACGAGCGTTTTGGCAAACACCTGCGACGTGTCCGGCGCGACCGGCGCCTTGGGCGAACGCCCGTGCTGGGTGATCCTGCGAAAGCGAACGCGAAGAGTACCGTGGAGAATTGCGAGCAGATCATCAACCGAGGAGAAATGGTGTGGCAACGCTCAGGGACAAGTTGACTAAGCTCTTCGCGGAACTCCCGGACGGTGACGCGCACCTGGAAGATCTGCCCAACGGTCATGTTAGCGGCTTGGTCGTCTCATCCGCCTTTGCGGGGGAGGACTTCGAGCAGCGCCGCAAACGCATCCGCCAAGCGTTGGACGGCGCTCTGGCAGCCGGTCGCCTGAACAACCAAGAGATCCTTAGCGTAAGTACGATCCTGTGTTTTACGCCCACAGAGTGGGCCGAGAGTCTGAGTGAAGCCTAACGCGCGCAGACGCGATTTAACCGGAGAACCCTAGATGCCAGCCAAACAAATCGCCTACGAAATGGAAGCCCGCGAAGCCATCCGCCGCGGCGTCAAGCAACTCGCCCGGGCCGTCAAGGTCACCCTCGGCCCCCGCGGCCGCAACGTCGTCCTCGAGAAGTCCTTCGGCGCCCCGACCGTCACGAAAGACGGCGTCACGGTCGCCAAGGAAGTCGAGCTCGAGGACGCCAACGAGAACATGGGCGCCCAGATGGTCAAGGAAGTCGCCAGCAAGACCTCGAAGGACGCCGGCGACGGTACCACCACCGCGACCATCTACGCCGAGGCCATTTTCGACGAGGGTCTGAAGAACCTCGCCGCCGGCGCCAACGCGATGGAGCTGAAGCGCGGCATCGACCTGGCCGTCGACGCAGTCGTCGGCGCCCTCAAGAACATGGCCGTCCCGGTCAAGGGCAAGGAGCAGATCGCCCAGGTCGGCACCTGCGCCGCCAACCAGGACGCCGAGATCGGCCGGAAAATCGCCGAGGCGATGGAGAAGGTCGGCAAGGACGGCGTCATCACCGTCGAGGAAGGCCAGAGCATCGAGACGACCGTCGATCTCGTCGAGGGCATGCAGTTCGACAAGGGCTACATCTCCCCGCACTTCATCAACAAGCCCGAGGCGATGGAAGTCCACCTCGACAACCCCTACATCCTCATCCACGAGAAGAAAATCGGCACGGTCAAGGACCTGCTCCCGCTGCTCGAGAAGATCGCCCGTGCCGGCAAGCCGCTGCTCGTCATTTCCGAGGACCTCGAAGGCGAAGCCCTCGCCACCCTCGTCCTCAATAAGCTCCGCGGCGTCCTCCAGTGCGCCGCGGTCAAGGCCCCCGGCTTCGGCGACCGCCGCAAGGCCATGCTCGAAGACATCGGGATCATGACCGGCGGCACCGCGGTCTTCGAGGACCTCGGCATCAGCCTCGAGAAGATCGAGCTCAACGAGCTCGGCCGCGCCAAGCGCGTCGTCATCGATAAGGAAACCTGCACGATCATCGAGGGTGCCGGCGAGACGGCCAAGATCAAGGGCCGCATCGACGCCATCAAGAACGAGATCGAGGCCACCACCAGCGACTATGACCGCGAGAAGCTCGAAGAGCGGCTCGCCAAGCTCTCCGGCGGCGTGGCCCAGATCAACGTCGGGGCTGCGACCGAGGTCGAGATGAAGGAGAAGAAGGCCCGCGTCGAGGACGCCTTGCACGCCTGCCGTGCCGCGGTCGAAGAGGGCGTCCTCCCCGGCGGCGGCGTCTGCGTCCTGCGGTGCGAAGAAGCCCTGGACGCGGCTGTGAAGAAAGCCCGCGGCGACGCGAAGACCGGCGTGGACATTGTCCGCCGGGCGTTGCGGGCCCCGATCAAGCAGATCGCGGAGAACGGCGGCCTCGACGGCTCGATCGTCTGCCAGAAGGTCAGCGAGGGCAAGGGCAACTTCGGCTACAACGCCTTGACCGAGGAGTATGGCGACCTGGTCAAGATGGGCGTGATCGTCCCGCTGAAGGTCGAGCGCATCGCCCTCCAGAACGCCGCCTCCGTCGCCGGCCTGATGCTCACGACCGACGCGGTCATCAGCGACATCAAGGAAAAAGACGACAACGGCAAGAAGATGCCGGGCATGTAATGTCGGTGGCGTGGGCGTCTCGCCCGCGTCCGCACGGGCTCTGATCCGAACCCCACCCGCGAGGGCGGGGCCGGTCGGCGCCGGATCGCCTTCTTCCGAATTCGCCCGACCGTTCCGACCCAAACGGCCGGTTTACGATAGACCACGCCGGTGCGCGTCTAGAGGACGCGCCCCGGCGTTCTGTCGTTTGTCGTCGACCCGGGCGGCGTTTTGCGAGGGACGGCACATGCCAACTGTGAATCAGTTCCTTCTCGACGCGTGGAACACGGCGCCACCGGAGTTTACCGAAAAGGACGCAGCGCTCGCGTTTCTGAACTGCGACGGCTCTGTGGACGAGAAGCTCAAGCGGGCCTTGGAGCTATTGCAGCAAGTAGCGCGGGCTGCCGAGTGCGAGGGCACGTGGAAGACTCTCGTCCACGAGCGCCTGGTCGCCGCCGAAAAGGCCATGAAGCTGCTCTTGCCGCACCACCGAGATCATGTTCTACACTCTGCGCATCTCTACCTTCTTGGCGTGACGATCTATTTGCGGATGCTCAGACCCCATTCTGCGCTCGCCGCGGTCCTTGCTGAGAACTACTACCGCGATGCGCAGGCCTTCTACGGTCGCCCGGAAACGCCGTATTCCTGTGGAGCACGCGTCATCGATCCAATCTTGTCGCTGGCCGCCAACCAGACGAGGATCGGTTCCACCTTCATTCTGGACGACGCCTTCTTTCAGCGGACCGGCGTGCCCTGCTCCGCGTGCTCCCCTGCCGACCTCGCGCAGACAGCCTGCGACACAATCGCGCAGCTTCGAGGCTTCGAGCATTGCTGCGGTCCGGCGTCAGCAATCCAGAACGCGGTTCACTACCTCGCAGACGCCGTTGGCTCCATAGGCGAAAGAAACGCCGACCCGTTGTCGTGTCTTCCCCGCACCACTTCCGACCTGGACGGGGTGTTTCGACGGCGCTGGGGACAGGCGGCAATCCTGCACGACGCGGCGTATCCGCTCGAATTGGCGGCGGAGCAAATCGCCGACTACCTGGAACACACCGTGAAGCCCTTGGGCTGCACATTCTCCCCCTGTCCGGAGCCTTTCGGGTTGACGCTGAATCGCGTGTGCGACCTGGTTGCCGTCCCGCTCATCCAGAGCGTTTGCTCCATACGGTTCAACCCGTGCATGTGCACCGACAATGCCGTCTCGCTCCTGGCAACCAACCTGAGCCACAAGCTACATGTCGACTACACCCCCGACACGCTGGCCCGGATGATGGTGTCGTGGCTCGAAACGGAACTCCACGCCGGGAAGCTGGACCACGGGGTGTTCTCCGCGCTGTTAATGCTGCGACTGGTCAACAAGGAACTGATCGACCGTCTTGGGGAACGTCGCCGAGACACGACGCTTGTCAACGACAACACCAGCCGGGCAATCACTCCGCACCGCTTGTGCTCGGCAGTGGAGTTCTACTACATCGAGTGCGTCGATGCCGCGGCTTCGGTTTACCTGCACAATACCAAGAAGTACATGCCGCTATTCAAGAATCGCGAACTGGATTACCGCGACCACCCTTTTGCCTGGCTGCTCTTCCTCTGCGACCAACTCCAGGAATGGCTGCGCCCGTCCGGCGACACGGATTCGATGGTGCAGTTCCAGCGCGCCAAGGAATACCACATCGACCTCGTAGACGGGCCTCAACTGCACTTTGACTTCCCGGAGAAAGGCGCGGACATACGTGAGACGTTCCGACAGCACCTGCGCCTGTTCGGGCAAGAGTTTGTGAAGCGCGCGGAGTAAAACCCCGTTTTCCCTGGGGGATGAACGCAATACGGCCCGACCCCCGAGGCCCGCCTCCCGCCCCGGCCCCCGCCGTCCGCTCCGCCCAGCCGCCCGTCCCGCCGACCTTCGCCCCCGTTCTCTCTCAATCCGCGCAATCTGCGCAATCTGCGGACTGCCCCCGCCGCTCAATCAGATCGATCTTGTTCCCGTACAGGTCCACAAACACCGCCACCGTGCCGTATGATTCCTCCCGTGGTGGCCGGACAAAAACCACGCCGCGGCCGCGCAGGGCCGCGTAATCGCGCTGGAAATCGTCCGTCTCCAGAAACAGGCTGACCCGGCCGCCGGTTTGATTGCCCACGCGGGCTTCCTGCTCGGCGGTCGCCGCGCGCGCCAGCAGCAGCTCGGCGCCCGCGCCACTCGCCGGCGCGACGCGCACCCAGCGTTTGCCGCCGCCCAGGTCCGTGTCCTCCAGCAACCGGAACCCGAGCGTCTCCGTGTAGAACCGGATCGCCTCATCGTATTCCCGCACCACGACCGTGACCTGTGCAATTCGCTGCGCCACACGGTGCCTCCAGACCGCCGCCGTCGTCGCATCCCTCCCCGGAGAGAATATCCGGAGAGAATACCGCCCGCCGCCCGCGCCCGACAACGCACGAGGTCGCCAGGACTTTTCTCTCGAAGGTAAGAGTTCAGCCGTTTGCAGTACTTGCGGCGGGTAGCGGCGGGAGTTGGCCGGTTTGCAGGTAGGTGCGCAGGGCGTTGGCGATGGTCAGCAGGGGGTCGTGGCCGCGGAGGCGCAGCGTGCGGTAGAC
>CAIWOY010000039.1 GCA_903914415.1 uncultured Phycisphaerales bacterium
ATCTACCGAGGTTTGATCGCTAGATTCATCATAAAGCACATCCGCCGTCACGCACGGCCCATGCGAATCTTACTGCCGGAACGAGTGTCTCGCGGCGACCCGCTCGCCCGGACACTTGTGTTACGCATCAATCCGGGCCCGGATCGCACAAAATCGGTTACACGACCGATTCCGAGCCGCCGATTCCAGGCCGTCCAATCCTGATTCTTGCCGTAAGTACCGCAAATTCAGTCTGTTAAGCGTATTTGGTACGCAATTAGTTCCACATACTATAAGTATGCCACAGAAACAGCCCGATGCAAGGCAAAGGTGTATATTTTTTGTCCATTTTTGACATACGGGAAAGGTCGGGTGGCGCCCGTCCGGCCTATCCGGATTGCCAGGGCGCTGGCGTGCGGCCAGAGGCCGAAATCCCCAGCCGGGCTAGAGAATTGGGCGGCACGGAGTGCGGGCTGGCAGTACGTCGAGGGTGTGATGAGCCCCCTCCGGCTGGCGCGGGGGGCAACTTGGCGCCTGCTCCGGCCGGCATTTCGCGGTGGCCGTAGGTCAGACCGGCGCGTGCGCATGCTTCAATCGTCGCCCACGATCTGGTATATATGCGCGGTTCGGAGATTGCTCCACTGCGGTGCTGTCGGCGAGAATGTCAGGACGGTGGCGCGATGCGCGTTGAAGAGGCCCATGGCCAGTAACGAGAAAGAGGAAATTCAGGTCGGCGAGGCCTGCTCGGAGGCCGACAAAGCCCGCGCCCGGCAGTGGTTCGTGAAAGCCGCGGACTGCCGGGAACGCCGGGAGTACGACTACGCGGTCGAGTGCTTCATCACCGGGCTGGGCTACTGGCCGGAGGCCGTTGAAGAGGGGCACATGCCGCTGCGGTCGCTGGCGATTCAGCGGCAACAGGCGGGCGGGAAGAAGCCCGGGTTCGTGGACGGGATGAAGAAGTCGATGGGCGGCAAGGACGCCAAGCAGGCGATGTTGAACGCGGAGCACCTGCTGGCGATGGACCCGCAGAACGGTGGGTATGCCGCGGGCGTGCTCCGAAACGCCACGAAGGGGAAGTGCCTGGAGACCTGCAGGTGGGTTGCCCCCATCGCGCTGGAGGCGCTCCGGCGCGACAAGAAGCCCAACAAAGCGCGTTTCGCGACGTTTCGCGCGGCGCTGGTGGAAGCGGCGGGGAAGGCCGCCGAGCAGAAGCGCCCCGCACTGGAGACGTGGCTGCTAGAGCAGGCGGTGAACTCGCTCGACTACCTGGTCGTGCGCATGCCGGGGGACGAGATGCTGCGCGATGAGCTGCGAAACCTGGCCGGGCAGTTGACCATCGCGCGCGGCCGGTACGCGGGAGCCGAAGACTTCCGCGAGTCTCTGCTGGACGGCGACAAGCAGAAGTTGCTCCATGATTCGGAGCGGGCGCGCCAAGGCGACGACACGCTGGCGGCGCTGGTTGCCGCCACGCGGAAGGAGTACGAGGCGGCGCCGCTGGTCCCCGCGAAGATATTCGCCTACATCGACGCGCTCCTGAAGGCCGAGCGCGCGGCGCAGGAAGAGCAGGCCATCGCGGTCCTGACCAAGGCGCATGAGGAGACGCGCAACTACAGCTTCAAGCTGCGTGCGGACGACATCCGCCTCGCCCAGTTGCGGCGGCGGACGGCCAAGCTCGTCGCCAAGGCCCGCAAGACCCGCAGCGAAGACGACAAGCAGCAGGCGCGCCTGGCCGCCCTGGAGCATCGGCAGATTGAGCTCGACATCATCCGCGAGCGCGTGCAGAAGTACCCGACCGACCTGCGGCTGAAGTACCGGCTCGGCGACGCGCTGTTCAGGGCCGGTTTGTACGACGAGGCGATTCCCGTGCTCCAACTGGCGCAGCAGGACCCGCGCAGCCGCGTCCGGTGCCAGCTCCTGCTCGGCCAGGCGTTCTTCGAGAAGGGGAACCCGGGCCAGGCCACCGAAGTGCTGCGCGAGGCACTCGACAAGTACGAGCTGGTCGACGAAGCCAGCAAGGAGCTGCTGTACTGGCTGGGGCGGTCGTACGAGACCGTGGAAAACCGGGAGGAGGCCAAGGCCGCCTACGGCAAGCTGCTGCGGCAGGACTACAACTACCGCGAGGGGGACGCGCGCAAGCGACTCGAGAGTCTGGGATGACCGAACGTTGATACAAAGGGAGTAACTGTGGCACATTCACTTTCGGCCAAGAAACGAATGCGGCAGAACGTCAAGCGCCGCGCGCTGAACCGCGCCCGCAAGACCGTGCTCAAGTCCAAGCTGCGCAAGGTGCAAGAGGCGCTCGCGCGCGGCGGTGGGGCCGAGGCCGACAGCGCCTGCCAGACGGCGTTCCAGACGCTGGACCGCGCCGCGGACCACCGCACGATTCATCGGAACGCTGCCGCGCGGCGCAAGAGCCGGCTGGCCCGCCGCCGCAATGCGACGAAGAGCAAGACCACGGGCTGAGCGCCAGACCGTTTGCGGCGAAGCGCGTCACGTCCAGGCGATCGGTGCCGAGCCGTGTCGCGCGGATCGACGCGGTGAGCGGACTTAATCGCCGGGTGCTGCACGGTGTTTAACGCGATCCACGTTACGCACGAAGCGATCTACAAGGTCGGCGGCATCGGTACGGTCCTGGAGGGCCTGATCAACAGCCGTCCGTATCGGGACGGCGTGGGCCGGACCGTGCTCGTTTGCCCGCTCTTCTACCCGGAGAACACCGAGCGCTTCGGCCCGGGCGGCGTCGTCGAGTACTCCTCTTTGGATCAGGTGTATGACGGGCCCTACGCCGCGGCCCTGCGCCCGATCGAGCGCGAGTGGGGGGTGCGCATCGCGTACGGCCGGCGGCCGCTGGAAGACGAGCCCTCGGGGCGGCGGACCGTGTGCGAGGTGCTGCTGGTCGACCTGCGGGGGATCCACCTGCACCGCGTCAACGAGCTGAAGGGCCGCCTCTGGCACGACTACGAGATCCCCTCCGATCGCTACGAGCACATCTGGGAGTACGAGCAGTACGTGCAACTGGCCGGCCCCGCGGTCGCCGCGCTGGAGGCGATGCACTTCGGCACGGAGGCCGCGCCGGCCGCGGTGTTCGCGCACGAGTTCATGGGCGTCCCGACGGCGCTGGCCCTGCAAAGCTACTGCCCGAGCCGCTACCGCACGCTGTTCTACGCCCACGAGGTCGCGCCGGTCCGCCGCCTGGTGGAGTCCCGTCCCGGGCACGACGTGATGTTCTACAACGCGCTGCGGGCGGCCCGCGAGGAAGGGCTGTACCTCGACCAGGTCTTCGGACCGCAGCACGACTACCACAAGCACGCCGTCGTGCAGGCCGCGCACCGCTGCGACAGCCTGCTCGCGGTCGGGCACCACGTGCAGGACGAGCTGCTGTTCCTGGGCCCGGACTTCGAGGGCGCGGACATCACCCTCTGCTACAACGGGGTCTCGGTCGGCACCGACACCTTCGCCGAGCGGCAGGCCAGCCGCCAGCGCGTGCGCGATTACTGCGAGACCCTGCTCGGCTGGCGCCCGGACTTCATCTTCACGCACGTGACCCGCCTGGCCCGCAGCAAGGCCATGTGGCGGGACATCGACGTGCTGCTGGCCCTGGACCGGCACCTGTTCGAGCGCCGCCAGACCGCTGCGATGATCGTGTTGTCGACCGAGCTGCCGCGCCGGCCGGTGGCCGACATCCTCCGCATGGAGAAGGAATGGGACTGGCCGCTGGCGCATCGCGAGGGACCGCCCGACCTGACGGGTGGCGAGTCGCTTTACTACCAGCGCGTCCAGGCGTTCAACGCCCGGGCACGGCACATCAAGCTGGTCTACCTCAACCAGTTCGGATTCGACCGCGCCCGCGCCGGACTGCGCGTCCCGGAAGCCCTCGAGTTCCTTGACCTCCGGCGGGCCAGCGATGTCGAGTTCGGCCTGAGCCTGTACGAGCCGTTCGGCATCTCGCCGCTCGAGCCGCTGACCTACGGCGGGATTTGCCTGGTGAGCACGAGCTGCGGCTGCGCCGGCTTCGTCAAGCAGGCCTCCGGAAACCGCCGGGCGCCGAACGTCATCCTGGCCAACTACATCGACGGCGTGCGCCGCCCGCGAACCGTGAAGGACTCGCTGACGATCGGCACGGCCGAACGGCGGGAAGTCGAGTGGCGACTGGCACACCACCTCGCCGAGCAGATCCTGCAGCGCCTGCCGCAAGATGACGCCGGCGCGGAACGCCTGATTGACTCTGGGCATGAACTGGCTCGACGCATGAGTTGGGACGTGGTCGCCGAGCGGTTTGTGTTTCCCGCGCTCCGGCGGGCTTTCGCCCGCCGCCGCGCGCTCACCGCGGTGGCGTAGTACCTACTATCACCGGGGCACTTTCAACGCAAATCCCCCGTTCGGGAAGAGCACTGGATCGCTCTGGGATTGGTCCGCGCCCTGCGGCTACGGGCACGTTGTCCCGATCGAGGCCACGAATGGGTCGATGTCGGCGAACGTCACGTGCCCGTCGCCGTTGCAGTCCGCATTGATCCACGGACACGAATGCGCCCAGGCCGACTCGCCGCCCAATGACTCGACAAACAGGTCGATGTCGGCAAACGTGATGCCCCCGTCGCAGTTCATGTCCCCCAGGCAGCGCGGCGTCGGGGACTGGAGCAGGAACAACGTCGTCCCGCCGCTTGAGTTCGTGCCCCATTTGCCGATCTGAAACCAGTAGGTCGTTCCCGCAGCCGCCGGAAACGAGGCCGTATCGCGATCCCCGCCGTCCGGCGGATCGACGTTCAGGCAGAGGAGCTCGGTCGACGTCTGGCACGTGGACCCCGCGCGCACCGCGGTGAGGCCGTTGTACAACCCGTAGACGACGGTCAGCTCCACGATGCAGGCCTGCGACGGCGTGTAGACAAACCACACGTCATTCTGCATCTGCGTAACCCCCGGCTTGTTGCACGTGCCCGGCGGTTCGCCGGGCCAGGCCCCGATGGTGTAGATGACGGCCGAGAACGGGAGGGAGAGGATTGGGTACGCCCCGGGGCAATCCTCCGGCAGCGTGCCGATCTCGACCGGACAGAGGAAGGTGGCGCAGTCGAAGCCCTCGAACCACTGCCCCTCAAGGGCTGTACATTCGTCCGCCGTCAGCGTCCCGAGGCACACGTCACCGCCACAGCAGGCGCCCGTGCCCGCCCCCTCCCGCTCACTTGGCAAATCCACGCCGCGCGGCGAACCAGGCTCATTGCTCCGGCCGGCGGTCAGCCCCGGCCCGCACGGCGCCAGCACACTCAGCAGGTAAATGACCGCCGCTCGACTGGCCGTGCCCACCGTCATGCTCCCGCTCCGTCGGCCCTGAACCCGCGCACCCTCGATTCCACGCGCATGCGACTTGCCCGCGGCCGGTTGGCGCCGGCCGCGCGTGGCAAGCGTCCAGCTTACCGAGCGGGGCATGTCGAGGTCAACAATTTTGTCGGCCGAAGGGCCGTCGAGGTGGGAAAACGCCCTGCGGAGAAACGCGCCAGCCGAGAACCCGTCAACCCCCACGCGGTGGCCCAGTCCGGCGCGGTCGGATGCAGCTAGCGGCTGCCAGCAGCAAGCCGAGCGTCGCCGGCTCCGGATACGGCGTCGGCCCCCCGTTCGGGTTGATCATCGGGCTGATCAGAGGTGGCGTCACCCCGAACGGGTTCCGCTCATCTTGCGGCTGGAGCAAGGGCACCGGGATCGCGTCCTCGGCGTGACCATGCGCGCGGGCTGTGACAGGCGCCAGCACCGCGAACGTCAGCACGCACGCGGAGGCCAGCAGCACCCCCCGACTAAAGCTGCCTTGCGCACACATGGCTAGTTCCTCTTGGGCGTCGGAACGATCGCCGCAGTCTCGATCAGGCTCCAGCCGGCTTGCCGGAACCGCGGAAAGCGCCCGATCGTTCCGGTTACCAGCTTCAGATCCTCGGCATCAAGCACGTGCGGAACATCAACGCCCGTTTCGGCGGAAACCCGCTGAGTGCATACGTAATCCATCGACACGGCGCGCTCGATCAATGCCCAGTTCTGAAGGCACCGCGCAATTTCGAGCAGCTTGTTGCTCAGAACGGCGATGGTCCTGTGGAGCTCGCGGCCATGGAGGTGACGCAGCGCGATGTTGGCGCCAAAGTCACACCACCAGCCGTAGCTCTCCAGCCAGTCTCCCTCCGGCCACGGCGCATCGCCGCCGACCTTGCCCAGCGCCTCCTCGATCTGCGCCAGGGCGTGCTGGGGCTTCATGCGTCCCAACTCAACCTGCAATTCCCATGCTCCCCCGCGGCAGGTGTTTACAATGCCCCGCAAGTACTCCGCCCCGAAGTCGCTTACAAACGCCAGGTACAGTTCCTCGGCCCGTTCCAGGTCTACCAGCGCCCGCCTGGCGAGATCGGGTGCATCTTCTGGCTGCACGGCGAGCAAGCGGCGCAGTGCGTTGCCGCGCACGTAGTGGGCAAAGGCCTGCGAGCCGCGATCCGTTCGTGCCGTGGGCCGATGCCGGTCGAAGTGGCTCACGAGGAGCTCCGTAATGCCCTCGGCCGAGGCCAACTCCCACAAGCTGTAGGGCGCATTGGCGAGGTTCGCCCGCAGGGCGAGACGCTCGGTCACGGGCAGCGGCGCCACCTCCAAACCGCGCCGGAATGCCGCCAACGCCTGCGTGTAACGCCCCTGCCCGTCCCAACCGATCCCCTCCAGGCGGCACGCCCGTCCACGTTCCTGTCCCGATGAGGCCAAGCCGCCCATTTCGCGCGCTAACTCGACCATCCGGGCGTACTCGCCATGTTTCAACGCCGCCATGGTCTCGGCGTTGAGCGACTGATAGTCGCCATGAGCTTCTTCCCTCGCCGGCGCGCCATTGCCCTCGCGGATAATCTCGACGACCGCGTCGAGGGGCCACTCCAGCGCCTCGGCCAACGCGATAATCAGGTCGAGCTTCGGATTGTCCGTGTCGGGGTACAGATGCTTGCGATCCCGCTCAAACTGGCAGGCCAGCTTCGTCTTGGTCGCGCTGCAGTAGGCCAAGGCCAAGTCGATCAGCTTGTGCAGCCGCTCTTTGCGCTTCTCGGCATTCGACATGCACTTCCCCTAGCAGTCCGTTGCAAAAGTCGCTTGGCGCCGCGGGCTAGGAATGCTAGGATTGGGCCTGTTTTGAAGGCCGGTCGGTTCTGGAGGATGGCGTGATGGCGCTGGGACGGCAGCCCGGGCAGCAGCAAGCGGATTTCTGGATCGC
>CAIWOY010000040.1 GCA_903914415.1 uncultured Phycisphaerales bacterium
GCGGGTGTGGGGTGCACGATTCACCGGCTGGGGGCCGGTGCCACACCGCCGAGCGGGCCGTCAAGGCAGGCTCTGGCACTGCGTGAGCATCTCAAGTATTCCCCACAAAGAGACGGAAAGCAAAGCGGGGATGGAGGGTTGGCGGAGATTGGCGGCGGCTGGCGGAGAAAGGCGGGGAATGGTGAGAATAGCGAGTTACGAGCAGCGAATAGCGCGTCGAGGGGGGCGAAAAGCGGAAGCGGCGCGTCGGCCGACGGTCCGCACCACGCTTGCCGCTTGACCTGCCCACCCGTACACTGGCCCGATATTCTCGCCCGGCGACCAGACGAGCGGGTCGGCGGTGGGCTCGACGCACACCCGGCCGGACGCCCACACGCGAGGCGCCGCCGGCGTGGTGCCAGCGATGCAGATCGAACGCCTGTTGCCCCCGGCCAAACAACTGCTGACGCTCAAGATTGACGAAGCCACCAGCGATTCGTGGCTCTGGGAGCACAGCGAGCGGGTTCTGCGTCTGGCGCAGATGATCGCGATGCTCCCGGCGCTCGCGGCCGCATCCGCGGACTTGGCCGCCCTGGCGGCGGCCGCCTTGTTCCACGATGCCGGGTGGGTCGTCGAGTTTCAGCAGGGGCGCTGGAGGCGGTGGCAAATCCTCGGCCGGCCCACGAACGACATTCAGCGTGAGTTCGGAGCCGCCCTGCTCCAGGAGCACGTCGGCCTACTCCTGCCGGGGGCCACGATGCGGCTGGCGTGCGAGGCCATTCGCCAGTGCAACGACCGGAGCACGACGCTGCTGGAGGCACGCCTGCTGGCCGAGGCCGAGGCCCTCGACGAGGTTGGCACGATGTACGTGCTGCGCCAGTTGCGTCAGTACCAGGCCGAAGGTCGCCCCCTCCAGCAGCTCGCCAACGGCTGGCAGCGGCAGAAAGAATACAAGTACTGGGAGCTGCGGCTGAGTGAAGGCTTCCGGTATGAGGCCACGCGCGAGCTGGCTCGGCGGCGGCTCGAGGCCGTGGACGCGTTTGTGACGGCTTTCGCGCGCGACCTGCACGGCAGCGACGTGCGGCAACTGCTCGCGGACGCCGGCCGCCCCATGGCGCCCGAGCCGGCTTGACCCGGCGCGACTGGAGGTCCACGCCCATGTACGGCACGCGATCGGACGCGATCACGCCGGACATCGCCCGCATCCTGATTCACCGGGACGAGATTCGGGCCCGCGTGCGGGCGCTAGCCGTCCAAATTGCCGACCTCTATAGCGGCGATGAGGCCGGCCTGACGCTCGTGCCGATCTTGTCCGGCTCCATCATCTTCCTGGCCGATTTGATTCGCGAGTTGCCGCTCAAGATGAAGGTCGCGCTCGTCCAGGTGTCCACCTACCCGGGCAACGCCACGTCCCCGCAGGCCCCGCGCACGGTCCTCGATCTGACCGGCCAGGTCGCGGGCCGCAACGTCCTGATCGTCGACGACATCCTCGATAGCGGGCGGACGCTGCGCCGGGTGCAGGCGCTGGTCCGCGAGCGTGACGCCCGCACCGTCCGCACCGTGGTCCTCCTGCGCAAGTCGAGCAAGGCCCCGCCCGACGTGCCCGTCGAGCTCGTCGGGTTCGAAATCGAAGATTTGTTTGTCGTCGGCTACGGCTTGGACTACGATGATCACTATAGGAACTATCCGCACGTGGGCGTCCTCCATCCGGAGCTGATGCCATGACCGATTCCGAGCCGGTTCGGAGTGTCGTCGCCGAGGCCCCCGCGGCCGTGAAAAGCCCGGCCATCGCGGTGCCGAAGGCCGCCGTTCGCCTCGAATTGGATGGCGACGAGATCATCCAGCTCTCGATCAAGCCGTCGCTTTGGTTTATTGCCGTCGTCTCCATCAAATGGGTCCTCGCCGCGGCTTTGCTGGGGGCCGTGGTGGCGGTCGCGCTGCGGGGCGGCGGCACGCGCGAGGGGCTGGTCACGTTTCAGCTTCTGGCCGGCATCGCGGTTGCCCGCGTCGCCGTGGCCGCCTTGCAATGGGCCAGTCAGCTCTATGTGCTCACGAACCGCCGGGTGATGCGTTTTCGCGGCATTCTGAGCGTGAACGTCGTCGGGTGTCCCCTCACGAGGATCAGCGCGGCCGATCTGCGCATGCTCGGGTACGAACGCTGGCTGCGCCTCGGTTCCGTGCACATGACGCCCGTGGCGCCCGAGCTGCCCGCCGTCGTGTGGGACCACCTCGCGCACCCGGCTGAGATTCACGAGCACTTGCTGCGTGCGATCCGCAAGGCCCAGAGCGGGTCCTGATCGGGGCCACGTTCTGTCTCGGCTGCGGGTGTGAGCCGGCCGCCCTTGACGCCCGGACGCCTGCCGCCGAACCTCTTACCGCATGTCGCCCACGTACCGCCGAGCCATACCGCTGTTTGCCCTGGCCATTGCGGTCGCGATCGCGCTGACCGTGCTCGGCGGGGCGGCGGCGTGGCTGGTGTTGGTCGTGGACGGGGCGCTCGCAGCCGGCGTACTCGCCGCGGCCGTCGGCTGGGGGGCCTGGCCCGCCGTGTGGCTCGGCCTCGGGCGACGGCCCGTGCTCCAGCAGGTTTGTATTGCGGCTGCGCTGGGTCTGGGCGTACTGAGTACGCTTAGTTTGGGGTTGGGGGTCACGGGAGCATTGAACGGCCCGGTCGCGTGGGTCCTGCTGGCGCTCGGTTGGGCACTGGGCATGTGGCGGGCGGCCAGACTTCACGGACAGCCGCTGGCTGGGGAGCGGCACGACCCCGTGCTGGCGGCATCTATCGCACCGCTTCTGATCGTGGCGGTTCTGCTTCTAGCGCTGGTCGTGCCGTTGGCAATCGCCTGCTTCGGGGCGACGCTGCCCCCCGGCGTGCTGTGGGCCGGCGAGAACCGCGCGTACGACGCGCTCGAGTACCACCTTGAAGCGCCGCGCGAGTACTACGACGCCGGGCGGATTCACTTCCTGCCGCACAACGTCTACGCCTCCTTTCCGCAGCAGATGGAGATGCTCTATCTGCTGCTCATGCACCTGGCCGGTGGCTCCCTGACCGGCGCGATCCCGGCGCAGTTGCTCCACGCGCTGTGCGGCGTCATGGCCGTCCTGGCGCTGGCGGCGTGGACGCCGCGCGGCCCCGGACGGGTGGTCGTCGCAGTCCTGGCCGGCTCCACGCCCTGGCTGGCGTATCTCGGCTGCCTGGCGTACGTCGAGCTTGCCATGCTGTTCTTCGCGGCGGTTGCGGCGGGCCTGGTGCTGGACCAAGTGAAGGGGGAATGGCCGTGTAACTGGCGAACGGCGCTGGCGGCGGGCTTGTGCGCCGGCCTGGCGGGCGGGACCAAGTACACGGCGCTCGCGTTTGTCGCGGCGGGACTCGGCCTAGCATGGCTCTGCACCATGCGTGCGGCGCTGCCGATTCGCGCCCGACGTCTTGCGGTGTACGCCGGTGGCATGCTCGTCGCGTTCAGCCCCTGGCTGGTTCGCAACGCCGCGTTCACCGGAAACCCCGTCTATCCGTTCGGATATCGTTGGCTGGGTGGTGCGGCGTGGAGTGCCGAGCAGGATCAGCAATGGGCCCGCGGTCACCGCGTGCCCGCCGGCTCAGATTCGGTCGCCGGCCGGAGCCTCGCTGTCTGGCACGAGCTATTCGCGGCGCGGATGTTCGGGCCCGCGTTGTTTCTGCTCGCGTTATGCGGCCTCGTGAGAGCACACGATCGGGCGACCGTGTTCTGGACCGTATGGCTGGCGGTAATCATCGCGGCCTGGGCGACGCTCACCCACATGCCGGGACGGTTCGCCGTTCCGAGCATTATTCCGCTCGCGCTGCTCGCCGGCCGTGCCGTGCCCAGCTCCGTGACGTGGCGTGACCTCGTGCAGCGCGGACCCGCGGTCCGTACGGCGGCGTGCCGCCTCGCCACGCTCATGCTGCTGGCGGTCCTCGCGGGCGGCGTGGCAAATAGCGCCACTTTGAATGGTCTGCGGCGGGAAGAGGATCGCTGGTGGGGGCGCCACGGGGTCCCGTTGCGGGCGTTGGTCGGCCGAACCGATCTGCTCACGCAAGTACAGCCGCTGAACCGGGCGCTGCCGGCCGACGCGAACGCGTGGCTGGTCGGCGAGGCCCGCGCGTTTTATCTGACGCCGCGCGTGCACTACACGGTGGTGTTCAACCGCGATCCGTGGCTGACCTACGCCGCCCGCGCCGCGCCGGCGCAGGCCGTCGCCTGGCTGCGTACCCAAAGCGTGACCCATGTGGTATTCTCATGGAGCGAAATCGAGCGGCTGCAACGCTCGTACGGGTTCCCCGCGTTTGTGACCCAGGACTGGGTGTGGCGCCTTGGCGCCGCCGGATTGCGGCGTATCGCGCTGCCGGACGAGCTCGACGCAACGGATCTGGACATCTACGCGGTTGCGCCGGGCTGAACCTCGCGGGCGCTGCCCGCCGCGCGGGACTCGCCGCGAACATAGGTGCGTCGGATGAGCAAGCCTTACCTGCGCTGGGTGCTGCTGCTGTTGCGCTACGGCCTGTGTGTCGTGGCCATTGCCTGGCTGGTGCACACCGTGCCGTGGTACGACTACGTGCGGCTGGCGGGCCCGAAGGGACCGATGGTCCGGCTCGTGGAGCAGCGCGGGGGCGAATTCGTGGTCGTGCGCGACGGTCGCCAGGAGACGATCCCCGTCAGCGCCGTCCACCGCATCGAGGTCAATGGCCAGAGTGTCCCGGAGATCGAGCGCGGCATCGCCACGGTGGTGCCGAAGACCGACAAGTGGCTGGCCCTGTGGGCCATCGTCGTTTTCATACCGGTGATCGCGCTCCAGATCTGGCGGCTGGTCGTCATGCTGGGCGTCCAGGACGTGCGGCTCGGGTACTGGCCGGCGACGAAGCTCACCGTGGCCGGCAATTTCTTCAACTTCGCGCTGCCCGGGACGACCGGCGGCGACCTGATCAAGGCCTACTACCTGACGCGCTACACGCACCTGAAGACCGAGGCCGTCACCACCGTTTTCCTCGACCGTGCGATCGGCCTGTTCGGGCTGGTTCTCCTGGCCGGGGCCGCCATCCTGTTCACACGCGATCCGAGCCAGTTTCGCCAACTCATCATTACGCTCCTGGTGATCTGTGCGGTCCTGGCCGCGGGCTGCATCGTTGTCTTCAGCCGTCGCATCCGGGGCGTCCTGCGTCTGAAGGAGCTGGCGGCCCGCCTGCCGATGGGCGACCAGTTGCTCCGCGTCGGCCGCGCCACGGTCGCCATGCGGCACCACAAGCTGCTCATCGTCGTGTCGCTCCTGATGACCTTCGCCTTGCAGGGGATCTGCATGTTCAGCGCCGCCATCATGGCCCACGCCCTCGGCATGGAAGGCGGCTGGTCCCACTACTTCGTCTACGTGTCCATCGGCTTCCTCATCGCGGCCATTCCCATCGCGCCGCCGCAGGCCTTCGGCGTCCTGGAGTACTTCTACGTGAAGTTCTTCACCGGCGGGGCGCTGCACAACGATCCGTCGCAGGCGGTAGCCTTGGCGCTGGCGGTGCGGCTGATCCAGCTTGTCTGGGCGCTGCCCGGCGTGCTGGTCCCGCTGCTCGGGGCGCACCTGCCCAGCAAGGCGGAGCTCACGGAGCTCGAAGTGCAGACGGACGCCGCGGCAAACACAGCGGACGCTGCGACGAACGCGGGCGCCGCGGTGCCGGAGCCCGCGGCGGTGCAGTCGGTCGGGCCACCGTAGCGCGCGAGACCCCCGATGAGCATACCGGATCCTCTGCCTGCGCTGCGGTCGCTCGACGTTACCCCCGTCCAGGAGGAGGGCGAGGAGAGTCTGCAGTTCGTCGTCCACGATCGGATTCACATCGCCCCGCAGACGCTCGCGGTCTCGCCGGCCGGGTACTTCGTCCTCGCCCACCTCGACGGGCAGCACTCGTGCGCGGACATCCAGACCGCCTTCCAGCAGCAACTCGGGCTGCACGTGCCGACCGAGCAGATTCTGGAACTCGTACGCGTACTCGACGAAGCCCTCCTGCTGCACGGCGAGCGCTTCGAGCAGGCGTACGAGCGGCGGCGGGCGGATTTCCGTGCCGCCCCTCACCGTGACAACCGCGAGCGCTACCCCGACGCGACCGCCCTGCGGGCCGAGATCGAGGAGCTCCTTGTGGCCGGGACGGCGGCGCCGGTCCATGACGTGCGCGGGCTGATCGCGCCGCATCTGGATTACGCGCGCGGGGCTCCCTGCTACGCGGATGCGTATGCGACGCTGGCGCAGACGCCGGTAGCGGACCGGTACGTCATCCTGGGTACGAATCACTCCGGGCGGTCGGCGGGGGTCGTGGCGACCACGAAGTCGTTCTGCACGCCGCTGGGTGTCGTCGCGGCGGACGGTGACTTCGTTGAGCGTCTGGAATCGCGACTGGGCGTGTCGCTCACCGTTGAGGAGCTTGACCACCTCTGGGAGCACTCGATCGAGTTGCAGGTTCACATTCTGCAAGTGATCGCCGGGGACCGCTCGTTCCAGATCGTTCCGTTGCTTTGCCCGAATCCGTGCCGGGAGGCCGATGCCGCTCCCGCAGAGAGCACGGCATCCGCTCTTGCCCGGTTTGCCGACGCGTTGGGGATGCTGGTTGCCGAGGGAAACGCGCGAACGGTCGTGCTTGCGGGCGCCGATCTCAGTCACATCGGGAGACCGTTCGGGGATTGGGCGCCGATCACTCCAGTGATCCTGGCAGAACTGGCGAAGGCCGAACGGCACCTGTTGACGCTGCTCGAAACACGCCAGGAGGAGCAGTTCCTGCGGCGTATAGCCGTAACCGGAAATCCTACAAGGATTTGCAGCGCCGGGTGTATTTACGCCGCTCTCCGATCGCTCCCTCGGCACGCTTGCCGCGTTCTCCGCTATCATCAGGCGGTCGACTACGGCTCGCAAACGCACGTAACTTGTGCCGCGGCCGTCATTTGGTAGCCGAACGTCGCCGCGACCGATGCCTGCCGAGAGGATCAGAGGGGCCCAGGCCGGCTACGCGGAATTCACGAGGATTCCCGCGGTTATCCGGCACAAAAAAGGGGCCGCGGACGTGCGTGGTGCACAATCCGTGGCCCATGCGCTGGGATGGGCTTGTGAAGCGTTCCACCAAGTATAACAACTTGGCCTGGCAAAGGTGGCGGTGAGTTTGGCGTTTTCTTGAGATCGCTTCTTCAAATCGACCCCGGGCGGAACCGTTCGGTGGTCCGTCCGGATTGGCTTGGCATCGAGCACCGTGTGAACGCGGCTTCGCCAATCCCGACGCCGACCATCTGACGCACCCACTATTAATCCAGTCCCCGGTGTTCGGACCGCGGCAAGCGCGGGATGCTGACCGCAGCGAGTGCGCGCATTCCAGCGCGGGAACGAGGGCGTGCCATCGTGGCCGCCGCCCGCGCGGAGGCTCC